>NZ_JBVKBA010000022.1:0-121553 GCF_055639175.1 Streptomyces sp. NPDC107546
AGGCGGAGCGTCGCCCGCGTACTGGATGTACTCGGGCGATGCGACAACGCGGCGAGGTGCCGTGCCGGGCGTCGCGAGCCGGTGAACCTTTCCGGCCACAGCACCAGCTCCACGGCCATCACGTAGCCGATGCCGCGTGCCTCGAGGGCGGCGCGAAGCGGTGTCCACACAGCCCCCGATGATCACGCGCTGGCCGTCCCTGCTGCGGACGGGCAGTATTCACTCGTCGTAGTACTCGCAGTCGTCGCCCTGGACACGCGCCCCCAAGACCCGCGCGATCTCCAGCATCTTCTTGAGCAGGATCTCATCGGGGTTCTTCACCACGATCTGCCCCTCTTCCCAGTCCAACCAGGCGTGTTGACTGCGATGCACCGGGGCCGCGGCTCATCCACCGCGGGCCGTTGTGGTCCGCATGGTCGCCACCGGCCGGGGGGAAGGCCGGCCGGTGGCGAGTGGATCGCCGCTCGCTTGTGCCCGGGCGGTGGCCGCGATCGCCCGCCAGGCGGGCGTGGTCATTGCGACCGGCGCCCGGCCGTCCACTGCACACAGCGCCCGCGAGGGGCTGCCCCTTCTGGTCCGCCGTCGACTCCTGCCGCACTGACACGGGATATCAGGTGCTGCCGCTGTGGTTGAGGTGAAAGTGGAACGGTGATGCGCGTCAGGGGCTCATCAGGTCTCGGACGCGTGGGGCTACCTCGGTGCCGAAGAGTTCGATGTTGGTCGTGAGTGCCTCGTGGGGGAGGCCGTTCATGCCGTACTTGAGGTCGAAGCGGCTGGCTCCGAGGTCCTTCAGGGTGGTGACGATCTTCTGGGCCACGGTTTCGGGTGATCCGACGAACAGTGCGCCTCCGGGGCCGACGTCGTGCGTGAACTGCTCGAAGGTGGGAGGGCGGAATCCGCGCTGCCGGGCGACTTTGCGGATGGCCGTGTCGTAGTGGGGCCAGAATTCGTCGATCGCCTGTTCGTCGGTCGCGGCCACATGTCCGGGGCTGTGCACGCCGACGGGCTGGTCGAGGTGTCCGTATTGCTCCAGTGCCTGCCGGAAGAGCTGTGCGAAGGGAGCGAACCGCGCCGGGGGGCCGCCGATGATGGCGAGCATGAGCGGGAATCCGTAGCGTGCGGCGCGGACCACGGACTGGGGGCTTCCGCCGACGCCGATCCAGGTCGGGATCGCCCCGGACTCGCTGTGTGGATAAACGGGCTGGTCGTTCAGGGCCGGCCGGGTGCTTCCCGACCAGGAGACGGGCTTTTCCTTGCGTAGTTCGGCGAAGAGATTGACCTTCTCCTCGAAGAGGAGGTGGTAGTCGGCGAGGTCGTAGCCGAACAGGGGGAAGGACTCGGTGCTGGAGCCTCTGCCGAGGATCAGCTCTGCGCGGCCCTCGGAGACGGCGTCGAGCGTGGCGTAGCGCTGGTAGACCCGGACGGGATCGTCGGAACTGATGACGGTCACACCGGATCCCAGCCGTATGCGGGAGGTGCGCGACGCGATCGCAGCGAGGACCACGTCCGCCGCGGACAGGGGCATCCAGTCGGTGTGGTGTTCCCCGATGGCGAAGTGGTCGAGCCCGACCTGGTCGGCGAGGACACCCTCGGCCACGAGATTGCGGATGGACGCGCCGTGCGGCAGGGGCCGGCCCTGGGCATCGTGGGACACGTCGCCGAACGTGTCCAGGCCGAGAGTGATGGGGTGGCCGCCCGAAGGGGAGGGATCTTCGTTGGTCATGGGCAGGCTTCTCACGTGCGATAACGGGCGGAAGGTGGGGCACGGGCCGCCTCCCGCACCGGTGTTGTCGGGCACGGATACGGGGGCGGCCTCGGGCTGGGCGGTTCGTCAGCCGGCGCGGAGCGGCGCCAGAGCCTTGCTCCAGGCGACCACCTGGTCCAGCGTGCCGGCGAGGGCATCGGCCTGGGCGTCGGCGGGCTTGAAGACGCTGAAGTTCTCGAAGTCGGTGAACAGGGAGAGCGCCACCTGGGAGCGGACGTCCGCCATCTGCAGCTCGCCGGCGATCAGGCGCAGGTGCTCCACGGCCCGGGTGCCGCCGGTGGAGCCGTAGCTGACGAAGCCGACGGACTTGTTGGCCCACTCGGCCGCCAGGAAGTCGATGGCGTTCTTCAGCGCACCGGGCACCGAGTGGTTGTACTCGGGTGTGACGATCACGAAGCCGTCCAGAGAGGCGATCTTCGCGGCCCACTCGTGAGTGTGCGGCTGGCTGTACTGGCCCATCGCCGGCGGGTAGGGCTCATCCAGCAGCGGCAGCTTGTAGTCCAGCAGGTCGACGAGCTCGTACTCGGCGTCGGTGCGGCGCCGGGCGTGCTCGAGCACCCAGTGGGCCACGGCCTCACCGTTACGCCCGGGCCGCGTACTGCCGAGGATGATGCCTATTTTCGTCATGTGCTCACCTTTACAAGAGGAGGTACTTGCCGAGTCAAGTACATGCCTACATGGTGGCAGGTACTTGCCGTGTCAAGTAGATGGGGAGTTTGATTGACGTGTCAAGGAGATAGGGTGTGAGGCATGTCCCCTCCAGAGCAGACCCTGCGCCCCCTGGATGCCGCCGAAGAAGCACTGGTGCGCGCGCTGGGCGATGTCATGATGGCGCTGCCGCGCGCCGTCGACGCGGACATGATCCGCGACGGAGGCCTGCGGCTTTCCGAGTACACCCCCCTGATGTTCCTGTCCGAGGCCCCTGCCAGCCGGATGCGGATGAGCGAACTCGCCCAGGCCTGCAACCTCACGCTCAGCGGAATGACCCGTGTCGTCATCCGCCTGGAGAAACAGGGGTTCGTCCAGAGGGTCCGGTGCGACGAGGACCTGCGCGGCTGGAACGCTGTCCTCACCGAAGACGGTCTCGCCCGCCTGCGGGAGGCGTGGCCCGCCCATCTGGCCAGCGTGCGGCGGCGCGTGCTCGACGACCTCGCCGGCCAGGACCTCACTCAACTCGCAACCGCGCTGCGGCACATCGCGAAAGCATGCTGAGGCGTGGAGCTACCCGTCGCGGGCCAGGCGTCGTGTAGCGGCGGGCGGCGTTCCTTCGTCGACCCTGCTGCCCGTGGCACCCTGCAGGAGCGCCGCCCGTGGCCGCCGCCCCCGCCACGCTTGGTGGCGATACGAGGCGTGTCGATCGGTGTCGTACGACTGGGACAGGAGCGGGTCGTCGCGGGACAGTCGGGGGCGTGTCCCGCCGGGCGCCCTGCCTGACACCGCTTCTTCCCGCCCCGGCTACCGGGTCGAGTACGTTCTCGCGACCAAGCTCGTCAACGAGTTGGTCGAGGCCGCCGACGAGAGGCGGCTGACCAAGACCATCGCCCGCTACGGCCGCGCTGATCTTTTGTGTATCGATGAGCTCGGCTACATGGAGCTCGACCGGAGGGGCGCCGAGCTTCTCTTCCAGGTTCTGAGGGAGCGGGAGGAGAAGAACAGCGTGGCCATCGCTGCGAACGAGTCGCTCTCTGGCTGAACCAAGATGCCGACGACCGCCTCCGTGAGGTAGTGAACAGGGCGAACGTAGCTTGATGCGGCACTAGGGCGCGTATCGAGTCGTGATCAATCTGCGGGATTCGCCCTCGTGGCGGGCCTGGGCTGGTAGACCCTCTTGCGCGACGCGAGCGCAACTGACGGATGAGGAATGGGAGTCCATCGGGCCGTACCTGCCGATCGGCAAGTACGGCCCGTACCCCGGGGGGCCGCGCAGCACGAGGCAAGGTGGCGGCGGGCTCTGGCGAGCAGGTACCGGTGCTGGACGCGCCCCTGTGTCACGGAGATCGCCGGGCCGCCACAACGGTGGTGAACCCCAAGATCCAGGGCAGACGGGAAGTGATCTTCGTGTCGGTCCCGTGGGGGGAGAAAACCTCGTGGCAACGCCCGTCCGCCGTAGGCAACCAGTCACCCGTCGGCGCGCCTTCGATCTGCGCTACACGGCCCTGTTCTTCGGCCTCCTGGCCGCTGTCGTCAGCCTCGTGGGCTTGACCGCCCGCACGGCGATCAGTGTCGCAGAGCACCGCCCCGCCTGGGCCGTCGTCCTCGGAGTTCTCGTTCTGACAGCCGCGCTGCTCCCGCGGCGGCGTCGGCGGCATCCGTTCTCCGTGGCCCGGACCGCGCGCAAGGCCACCGCCGCGCTGGACGAGGCGACCCGGACGGCACTCGACGTACTGGATCACGGCCCTTCTCCCGGCCGGGCCCCCGCCGCATCCGCCACGGCCGACGAACCGCTCGTCGCACCCGCCGGGCCGAGGAACCCCCACGAGGCACTGGCCGGGCGGACCGATCCCCACGAGGCACCCGCCGCCTCCCGCGACGCCGAGGAGGCCGTCACGCTCACACCCGACGTGGCGACCGCCCCTTTGAAGACCGGGCCCTTCGACCTCGAGACCCTGGATCCCGATGAGTTCGAGCAGGCGACAGCCGCCCTGTGCGAGCGCGACGGATGCACGGAGGTGCAGGTCGTCGGCGGAGCCGGAGACCTCGGCGCCGACGTGGTGGCCACGGCTCCGGACGGAAGGCGCGTCGTCATCCAGTGCAAGCGATACGGTGATACCAATCGGGTCGGTTCCCAGGACCTCCAGCGCTTCGGTGGCACGTGCTTCACCGTTCACGAGGCGGATGTCGCGATCATCGTCACCACCAGCGGTTTCACCGCTCCAGCGCTGGAGTACGCCGAGCAGTGCGGGATCGTGTGCTGGGACCGGGAGGACCTGCAGGCGTGGAGCGACGGCACCGGGCCGGAACCCTGGCGGCCACGGACGCCGGACACGGACGCTGACCTGTAGCGCCAGGCACACGGCCTCGTCGCCGGGAACCGTCGTGATCGGAGACCTCAGCCTCGACCTCTGCGACGGCGAACGACCACACGTCACCGCCCATCGCGCCACCAGGACGTAACGCCAAGATCACGCACTCGCCGCGTCACGCCGAAGGCCGGTCGGTGGGCAGCTGGTCCGCGTGCTCACCGGTGACCAAGTAGACGACGCGCTGAGCCACCGACACCGCGTGGTCGGCGAACCGTTCGTAGTAGCGGCCGACGAGCGCGACGTCCACGGCTGTCTCCACTCCGTGCTGCCAGCGTTCGTCCATCAGATGCTGGAAGGTCGCGCGGTGGAGCTCGTCCATACGGTCGTCGTCCAGTTCCAGCTGGAGGGCCGCCTTGACGTCCTGGGTGAGGATCACTTCGGCTGCCTGCGCCATCAGGCGCTGCGCGAGCTGGCCCATCTCCAGGATCGTGCGGCGCAGATCGCGGGGCACGGCACGTTCGGGATAACGCATCCGCGCCAGCTTGGCCACATGCTGGGCAAGGTCTCCCGAGCGTTCCAGGTCCGCGCTCATGCGCAGCGAGGTGACCACGATGCGTAGGTCGGTGGCGACCGGCTGCTGCCGCGCCAGCACCGCGATCGCCCGGTTCTCCAGGTCACGCTGCAGGTCATCGACCTTCTGGTCGGCGGAGATCACGCTTTCGGCAAGCTGGAGATCGGCGTCCAGGAGCGCAGTGGTGGCCAGACCGATGGCCGAGCCGACCAGGTTCGCCATCTCCACCAGCCCATCACTGATCGCACCCAACTCCTCGTGATAGGCCTCCCGCATCGCGTCCTCACCGTCCAATCGTGTGTTCGCCGGCCTTTAGCCCCGTTGTCCCGTTGTCAGACTCGCACACGCCAGAAGAGTTGAGGATCTTCAAAGCGGCAGGCGGCCATCCCACGCCGCTTCACCGCACCTCCACTTGCCAGGCATCGCGCGAGCGTGGTGCAGTGCGGCACCGCTGACGGCCCGCTCGTGATTGCCCGTGCAAGGCACCGTCCAAAAGAGGAGGGAATCGAGGCTTTCGTCTATATGCTGACCGTTTCATCCCACAGTCACACGCTAACTCGCCGGCGTTGCAGCCCGTGGTCGTCCAGCGTTCCGTCCGTGGTTCCAGGGCTGATCACCCGGCCCGCGGGTTGCTCGCGAGCAACTGTGCCGCCACCTCCGTTTCCATCGGAGCAGGTCGGCCGAGCGTCATCGGGCCGGCAGCGGTGGCCGGGCCTCAGCCAGCAGGGGCATCGGCCACCTGTGAATCGACGTACGGTGTGATGGAAACAGCCGGCCCAAGCTCGCCGTGCCGGAAGCGGCTCCCAAGCCCCGCGGACCGAAGCGATCCGAGCAACAAGCTCAGGAGAGAAATACATGACCACGCGTGTCCGCCGACCGCGAAGTCGCCGCTCCGCATCCCTGCGCACCATAACCCTGCTGATCAGCCTGGCGCTGACCGCCGCCGCCTGCGGCGAATCGGCCACGCACGGAGGACCGGCCGATTCCCCGCGGCCTCTCGCCACCGGCTCTGGCACGAAAACCCCTGGTACCGCCGGTCCCCTGCCCAGCCGCACCGCGACCAGTGCCGCCTCGGCCACCACCGGGGCCGCCTCCCCGGCCGCCACAAGTACCGCTCCGACACCCGCTGCCACCTGCGCGGACCGGTACTTCTCCGGGATGACTCCGGCTCAGCGGGTTGGGCAGCTTTTCATGGGTGGAGTCTCCGCGGCCCACCCTGACGAGGCCCAGCTGCGCACTCTGCGTGACCATCACGTGGGATCCATCATGCTCACCGGGCGCAGCAGCGCCGGTACAACGGTGACCAGAAGGCTGGTCGACGGTTTTCGCGGTCAGGCGGACCAGGTCGCCGGTGGGCGGGTCGGGCTGATGGTCGCCACCGACCAAGAGGGCGGCCGGGTGCAGGTGCTGAGCGGCCCGGGCTTCTCGGTCATACCCAGCGGGCTGACCCAGGGCAGCTGGCCGGTCACGACACTGCGTACACGGGCCGCAGGCTGGGCGGAGCAGCTGAAGGCTGCCGGAGTCGACCTCGATCTGGCCCCGGTCGCCGACGTGGTCCCGGCAGGCCTGGGCACCCGCAACGGCCCCATCGGCCAGTACGCCCGTGAGTACGGCCACACCGCCGGCACCGTGACCTCCCACAGCAACGCCTTCGCCGCCGGCTTCGCGCAGTCGGGCGTGATGACGACACTCAAGCACTTTCCGGGACTCGGCCAGGTGATCGGCAACACCGACGTCAGCGCGAACGTCGTGGACTCGGTGACGACCGCCGACAGCTCCGGTCTCATGCCCTTCCGGGCAGGGATCCGTGCCGGTTCGCCGTTCGTCATGGTCTCGTCGGCCACTTACACCAAGATCGACTCAAAGCACCTGGCAGCCTTCTCGCCCACTGTCATCGGTCAACTGTTGCGCCGTGACATGGGCTTCAAAGGGGTGGTGATCTCGGACGACCTCGGGAACGCGGTCGCGGTACGGTCCTTCACCCCGGCGCAGCGGGCGCTGAACTTCCTTTCGGCAGGCGGAGACATGATCCTGACCGTGCGGCCGAGCACGGTACCGGCGATGGCTCAGGCGATCCGGACCCGGATGCAGCAGGACGCCTCCTTCCGAGCCAAGGTGGAGGACAGCGTGCATCGGATCCTCGCCGCGAAGCACGATGCGGGGTTGCTCGTCTGTCGCTGAGCCCGTTCCCGTCCGCCGCGGGACAAGGACGGAGCGCCCGCCCGCGCCACCGGTGAACGCAAGCGGTAGAGGGCTGACCACCCTCCCCATCCACCTCCCTAGGACTGTGCATGCCTTCTGCCGTGCGCTTCGGCGTCAACTACACCCCCAGCGAGGGGTGGTTCCACCACTGGCTCGACTTCGACCTGGACTCCGTACGCGCCGACCTGGACTCGATCGCCGCACTGGGCCTGGACCACATCCGGGTGTTCCCGCTGTGGCCCTACTTCCAGCCCAACCGCACCCTGATCCGGCCGCGCGCCGTGGAGCAGCTTGTGGTGCTCGCCGACGCGGCGGCCGAACGCGGCCTCGACGTGAACGTGGACGGCCTGCAGGGGCACCTGTCCAGCTTCGATTTCCTGCCCGCCTGGACGCGGACCTGGCACCGGCGCAACCTCTTCACCGACCCGGACGTGATCGACGGCCAGGCCGCCTACCTGCGCACGCTCGCAGCGGCCCTGGCCGACCGGCCCAACTTCATCGGCATGACCCTCGGCAACGAGATCAACCAGTTCTCCGCCGACCCCCACCCCGATCCCGACCGGGCCACGCCCGGACAGATCGACGCCTGGCTGGAGCGTATGCTCGCCGCCTGCGAGGAGGGCGCGCCGGGTCGACTGCACCTGCACGCCGAGTACGACGCCACCTGGTACCAGCACGACATGCCGTTCACCCCGGCCCAGGCCGCCCGGCGCGGCGCCGTCACGGCGGTCCACTCCTGGGTGTTCAACGGCACCGCCCAGCGACACGGCCGTGCCTCCGTCCCGAGCGAACACCACGCCGCCTACCTCGTCGAGCTCAGCAGGGCCTGGGCCGACGACCCGCGCCGCCCGGTCTGGCTCCAGGAGGTCGGCGCGCCCGCCCCGCTGGTCCCCGCCGAGCACGCCGCCGCCTTCGCCGAGGCGACCCTCACCCACGTGCTGGACTGCCCCGACCTGTGGGGCGTCACCTGGTGGTGCTCCCACGACGTCTCCCGCAGCCTCGCCGACTTCCCGGAGCTCGAGTACACCCTCGGCGTGCTGAGCAACGACCGGCAGCCCAAGGACATCGCGCACGTCCTGGCCCGCACCGCCCGCGACACCGCCCACACCCCGGCGCCGCGGACCACCGCCCTCGTCGTGCCCGCCGACCCGGCGCTGCGCCCGGCGCTCGCGCCCGGCGGCGACGTCTTCCAGGCCTTCTTCCGGCTGGTCGCGGAAGGCGCCCGGCCCACCACGGTGCTCGACACCCGGGCGGAGGACCCGGACCACCTCCGCGCACGCGGCATCACCGAGGTCGTCAGCACCGATCAGGTGCTTCCAGACCCGGACGCAAGCCGTCTCACATGACGCTCCCGTCCGCCCGCCTCGCCACCCACACTTGGCACCGTCACCGCCCGGCTCCACGACCTGTCCGGCCGGGAGCTCGGCGAGAGCAGGACGGCCCGGGTGGACGTGGAGCGGGCCGCCACCGCTGAGGTGTTCACCGCCGCGTGGACGGATGACCTTGCGGACCTGCACCTGCTGCGGCTGATCCTGGAGGACTCCCGGGGCAGGGAGCTGTCACGGAACACCTACTGGCGCTACCGCGAGGCCGCCGCACTGCGGGGTCTGAACAAGGTGAAGCAGGTGAGGCTGACGGGGGCGATCACCGGGGTGTCGGCCGGGGAGCCCTCCGGTGACCGCCAGGAGCTGACGGCGGTGATCCCCAACCAGGGCTCGGTGGTGGCCGCCATGGTCCGGCTCTCGCTGCTGGAGGGCCCGCACGGCCGGCGCGTGCTGCCGACGCCGTACAGCGACAACTACCCGTGGCTACTGCCCGGCGAGTCCCGGACGGTCCGCCTGTCCTGGCCGACGGGAGCCTGCTCGTCACGGCACCCGGTGCTGACGGCGGAGGCGTACAACAGCCCGGTCGCGACCCTGCGCGGCTGAGACGCTCCGTGCCCCCGGCCGCCTCCCGGGCTCGGGAGGCGGCCGGGGGCACGGAGTCACCCGCCGGCCGGCGGCTGATTCGAGACAGCGGTTGACCAGGCCCAGCGGGCGCCGGATCCGCGACTGCTCGAGCTGTGCGGGTCAGCGCTCCGGATCGGGTCGTCCCAGCTCGTAGGGGGTCAGGACAGCAGCGATCGTCTGGTTGCGCGGTGTCGGGATCCCGAACTCGCGGCCGAGTGTGACGACGCTGCCACTGAGCCAGGGCAGTTCCAGGCGGTTGCCCTGCATCAGGTCGTTGTGCATCGAGGACGTCATCGCGGCCGGCAGGGTGTCGCAGAACGCCAGCCGCTCGTCGGCGAACTGCGGATCGAGACTCACCCCGGCGGCGCGACCGACCTGCACGGCTTCCGCCATCACGTCGCGCAGCAGTTCCCGGCAGTGAGCGTCGGAGCGGATCACCCCTATGGGCTGACGTACGGCGGTGGTCGTCGCCGAGAGCCCCACCAGGAAGACGAACTTTTCCCAGATGACCCGTTCGATGTCCGAGCTGAGCTCCGCCTCGATGCCGGAGGAGACGCAGGCGTCGAGGAAGTCGCCAGCGCGGGGGGTGTCCACGTCGCCGTAGGGCCCGAACACCACCTTTTGCATTGCGCCGCGGTGGGAGACGACGCCCGGCTCCTCGATGACGGCGGAGATGTAGCAGACGCCGCCCCACACGGCCTGCGTCGGCAGGTGCCGACGCAGGACTGCGTCTTTGCGGACTCCGTTCTGCAGGGAGATGACGCGGGTCCCCTCGTCCACGACATCGGCCAGCTGGGCCGCGACGTCCTCGGTGTCCCACAGTTTCACGGCGACGAGCACTATGTCGGCGGGTTCCAGTTCCGCGATGGTCGGGACTACCGAGGTCGCCGGGACCTTGAGGTCGCCGAGCGGGCTGCGTACCAGCAGTCCGCGTTCCCGGATGGCCTCCAGATGACGGCCCCGGGCGACGAAGGTGACTTCGTGGCCCGCTGCGGCAAGCCGGGCGCCGAAGTAGCCCCCGACACCGCCTGCCCCCACGACGGCTATGCGCATGACGTGTTCCCTTCCCCTACGGGAGATGACGTGAATCGTGCCGGGCTCCCGCTCCTGGCAGGACCGCTCGCTGCTCGCCGACCGGCGCGGTCGCGCCTCTTGTCGTCGATCTGTCGCGGCCGCAAGGGATCGGACCCAAGGATCCCAGGCGCCGCGGGCAGTAGAAGCCTGCTGCAACGCGAAGGCCATGGTCACCACGGACTCCGAGACCGCTCCCCCGCGCGGTGGACCGGAAAAAGCGGGGAGCGGGGCGACGCGTCTCCACGGCTCCCCCTTAGTAACCTTTTACAGAGTTACTATAGCCGCATGGTCGAAGGAGCACAGGACGGCCGACGCACCCGGATCACGGCACAACTCCGCGAACTGCGCTTCGACGCCGGATCCCTGTCGTTGAATCTCATCGCCACGGTCGGGCGCCGCCCGTCTACGCCGATCGAACGGATGGGCGACATCGAGCGGCTCAGGGCCTGGTGCGAGGGGGTCCGGGTCGTCGTTCACCCGGACGAAGACTTGGCGGGGCTACTCGAAGCCCTCCACGAACTGCGGGCCCGCGCGTACGACGTCGCGGCCGGATACCTCCACCGCCACGCCCCCCAGGAGGAGTCGGTGCGGCTCCTGAACCAGCTGGCCCGGGTGCACCCGCCGGCCCCCCAGCTCGAGGCGGACGCCGATGGTCTTCCCACCGCAGCAAGGAGTCCCGGGTTGTCGGCTCCCGCACTGCTCTCGCTGATCGCCCGAGACCTGATCACGCTGATCTCGGATCCGATGCAACGGCAGAGGCTGCGCGAGTGCGACTCCCAGATCTGCAGGATGCTCTATCTCGACGCCGCGCAGGGAAGGCCTCGGAAATGGTGCTCCATGCAGCGCTGCGGCAACAACACCAAGGCGGCCAGGCATCGCCGCCACCGTGAGAAGGCCGATGGTCTACCAGTGCCCTGAGCAGCCGTCATGGTCGCACGGCGGAGTTCGACGAGCACGTCGAGACGGTCCATCCATTCGGGGAGAGGCGAAAACCGCGGTGCCAGGTACTCCTGGAACATCGCCACGTCCCTCGGCTCGACCGTCAAGTCCCACGTGTCCTCAGCCACCAGTGCGTCATCCGGACGTAGACAATGCCGTCGGCGTACGCACATGCCCGTCGAGCCTGACCGGACCCGGTCCCGCGAGGACCCTCGACCGCAGCGCGCCCTCCGGGCAGGCCGGCGACACCCTCTGAGCCTTGGAGCGCTGAGCAATGACCAGCAGCCCGCACGATTCCACCTCCGCATCCGGTCCCGCCCCGGGCTCCCTGCGGAATTCCGCTCCGGACAACGGTCCTGCCCTCACCCGGGAGGAGTTCGACACCCTCTTCGACACCGTACGGGCCTGGGGCCGTTGGTCCCCGGAGGACGCCGACCGCGGCGCCTGGAACCGGGTCTCTCCGGAGCACGTCCGGCGGGCCACGGGCCTCGTGCGCACCGGCACCACCGTCCCGCTGGCGCTGCCCTGGAACACGGTGCCGGGCCCGGACAACGGCAAACCGGCCCTGCACTACATGTCCGACCTGGGGGACGTCGAGGCCCCCGAGCCCTCCTGCCACAAGGACTTCATCGCCACCGACTACCACGGCAAGGGCGTCAGCCACCTCGACGCCCTCTCCCACATCGCCTACCGCGGGCAGCTCTACGACGGGCACACCGCCCGGGAAGTCGTCGGCGCCGCCGGCGCCCGCTTCGGGTCGGTCTCGGCCCTCGGCCCCCTGGTCACCAAGGGGGTCCTGGTGGACATGCCCGCCGTACTCGGCATCGACTGGCTGGAGCCGGGCACGGCCGTCCACGCCGCGGACGTACGCGCCGCCGAGAAGGCCCTCGGGGTGACCATCGGCGACGGTGACGCGGTCCTGCTGCGCTCCGGTCACTTCCGCCGCCGCGCCGAACGGGGCGCCTGGAACCCCGACGCCGCCAGCGCCGGACTCCACGTGGACGCGATGCCCCTGCTGGCCCGACGCGGGATCGCCCTGCTCGGCGGCGACGGTGACAGCGACGTGCGGCCCTCGCCCGTCGAGGGGCTGCACTCCCCCGTGCACGCCCTCGCCATCACCGCCATGGGCGTCCCTCTGCTGGACAACCTCGATCTGGAAGCGCTCTCCGCTGCCTGCGCGCAGGCCGGTCGCTACGAGTTCCTCCTGGTCGTGGCCCCCCTGAACATCCCCGGCGGCACCGGCTCACCCGTTACCCCGGTGGCGGTGCTGTGATGCCGCGGACCGCTTCACCGTCAAAGTCGGCTGCGACTTCCTCGACGCGGAAGGCCGCAGCGTCCGGGCCGACATCCGGCTCGGCGCGCCGGCCGGGGCACCCGACGTCGAGTTGCACTGTCTGCCAGACGCGCACCACCGACGAGTGTCGGTGGTTCCTCGCACGATCACGGCCGGAAGCAACCAGCCGATCGGTGCGGCGGTCGCGCCCCCGGCGACCCCGGCACCGATCAGGTGCGGCCGTGCGGAACGCGCCCCTGCGGCCGACCATGGCGTGCCCTCGGTCTCTGCCGGGAACCGCGGCGCACCCAGTCCTCACGGCACGACACGCGGACACTACCGGGAGGACTCCGTGCGCGCAGTCCCGTCTCCCGCGTCCGCTTCCACGAGCTTCTCGAAGAAGAACTCGTGCTTGAGAAAAGACACGTCGTACTCGTGTCCCGGATAGGGCGGGATCAACTGTGCGGCCTGGAACAGCCGCCAGCCGTCCTCCAGGGCATGCACGCCCGACTTGTACGGCGGTTCGTCGCCGTCCCCGGTCGTGGGCGAGGTGCGTGCCGTGCCGTCGTACCGCGACCAGCCCACGGTCTCGGAATCCAGCGCGGAGGTGGCCAGGTAGAGCACCAGAACCTGCTGACGGACGCTCATACAACCTCCTTCGTAGGGCGGTTGGAGACCCGGGTCACCCAGTGCTCCAGGTCGAAGGAGTCGTCTCCGGTGAGTTCGCGCCACAGCAGGACGCGGTTGTAGAACTCCAGGCGTGCGGTGGCGGGCTCGTACCAGGGGAAGTAGGCGGTGAGGTTCTCGGCGACACGTGGGTCGTCGAGGTCGGAGGTGTCCCACAAGCGCCGCTGCCGCACCGTCGGATTGAAACGGATCTTGAACATGTAGCGCTCCACGTCACTGTCGTTGCGCCGTCCACCGTGCCAGAGTCCGTGGTGCAAAAACACCACAGTGCCGGCCGGACAGACGAGCCTGGACTGACCGCGCAGGTTCTGGTAGCGGCCGGTGTCCGACTCGTTCGTACGCCGCAGATGACTGCCGGGCACGCTGAGGGTGCCGCCCATGGCAAGCGTCACGTCCTGCGGGTAGTACATCAACTGGACGTCGAAGGCGTCCGTGCGCACATCGATGATCGCGTCTCCGTGCAGCGGCTGAGCCCGCCCCTCGTGGGGGTCGCGCACGTGCACGGCGTGGTGGTCGACGCTCGGCCCGGGGCCGACGAGGGAATGCAGCGCTCCCGCCACGGCGGGAAGTTCGATCAGACGCCGGACGAACGATCCGTCCGGATAGGCGTCCTGAACGCTGCTGCCGTAGGGCACATCGGGGATACCGTCGCGCAGGACCCCGATCCCCTCCTCGTTCATGTCCGGGGGCACGACGGCGTCGAGGCGCAACGAGCCGTGCGCGACGAAGTGGGCCATCTCGACCGAGCTCAGCAATGGGATGTCTGCCATGCGGCCACCGTAAGCAGCAATCGCCGCTCGACGCGTGGGCGCGGCTCACCACTACTGGTAGCTTTTCACCATGCTCAAGACGGAGCTCCAGCTCGGTGAACCGCCCGTCGTGGCGAACGCCGGCGTCGGCGTCCATGGTGTCGTGAGCCGTACCGACGTCTTCCGGCTCCCTGAGCTGTGGCAGCTGCATCTGTACCAGTACGACGCCGAGCTCGACGTCGACGGCACTCCGTATGCCATCCGACCCGGCCGCGTGAGTCTCGTACCGCCCGGGGCCACGGTCCGCTACCGCTACCAGGGCCGCTCCGAGCATCTTTACGCACACCTGCGCATCGTGGCCGCCGGCCCTGCCCGCACCGTGCCGGTCGTCCAGGACGCCGGCCCAGAACTCCCGGCCCTCGACTCCCTGTTGCGGCAGGCGGTCACCGCCCTGCCCCGCGATCCGCAGCGCACCAGAGCCGAGATCTGGACCGCTCTGTGGCGCATCGCCCACCTGGCTCCCACCGCCGAGCGGCCCCGTCCACACCCCGCGGTCGGCACGGCCATCGCCTACATCGAGTCGCACCTGGCCACGCCGCTCACCGTGCCGGATGTCGCACGGGCCGCGGGGGTCTCGCACAACCACCTGACACGGCTCTTCCGCACCGCGACCGGCGACACGGTCGTCGGCTACATCCGCAGCCGGAGACTCGACCGCGCCCATCACCTGCTGCGCGCCTCGACTCTCTCCATCTCCGCGGTCGCCGCCTCCGTCGGCATCCCCGACCTCCAAGCGTTCAACAAGGCGTGCCGACGCGAGTTCGGAGCCTCACCGCGTGCCCTGCGCGGGTTCGAGACGTGACGTTTGCTCCGGCACCGGCGGGCGGCTCGCTCGAGCGGCTCGGTGGGAGCGGCGGGACGACCTGACGGATCTGTGTCGGGCACTTCGAACAAGCTCAGGGAACGGCTGCAGCGTCTGACGACTGGGTGGTGCGGCGGTGCTGGATCAAGGAAACGGCCACGCTGAGTGCCGCGACGAGTCCGGCAAGAAGCACCGCCCAGGAGCCCGCGAACGTGCAGGCCAGGATCGCGACCGCGGCCAGCGGCAGGACGGCCTGCTGCCGCGGTGACGACTTGTAGTGGCGTGCGTGCAGGAGCCAGGTGAAGAGGACGAATCCGGCCGTCGGGACGGTGACCGAGGCGGCGGCGCCGGTGGCTCCGACGTGGGCCTGGCCGACCACCTGCTCGATCGCCACTTCGAGTCCGGCGCCGATACCGGCGGCCGTGGAGAAGACCAGGTAGTGCCCGTAGCCCCACAGGAAAGCACGTCTGCCGGTCCGCAGGTGCTGGTGGATGGGCACGACGAAGTAGATCCAGTAGGCGGCGAACACGATCAGCAGACCCCCCGCGGCGATCGGAAACAGCTGCGTCGAACTGCCCCTGTCCAGAGCCCCCTGGACGGCCACCGTCGCGGCGGCGACCGTCTCGCCCAGGACGATCAGGGTGAACAGTCCGTAGCGCTCGGCGATGTGGTGGGGATGCCAGGGAGTGGGCCTGTGGTGCTCGGCCACCACGGGCACGGCGAGTTCCGCGGCCGCGAGGACGATGAACACCCACACCTTGACGTCCGTGTGCGGCAGGAACCCGAACGCCACCCAGCCGCTCTGCACGAGGACGACGCCGACGGCGTACCGCAGGGCGGTGACTCGGGCGCCGCCCCGCTCGCTGCGGGCCGCTCTGACCCACTGAGTCGTCAATGCCAGCCGCATCACCACATAGCCGATGACGACGATGGAGTAGTCCGTGCGGTCGAAGGCGCGCGGCACCCCGGCAGCCAGGATGAGGACGCCCGCGATCTGCACCAACGTGGTGAGCCGGTAGGGCACGTCGTCCGTGTCGTACGCGGAGGCGAACCAGGTGAAGTTCATCCAGGCCCACCAGACGGCAAAGAAGATCATGGCGTAGCCGGCCACACCCTGCCCGGCATGCCCCGCCGCCACGGCGTGCACCAGCTTGCCACCGGCCTGCGCGACGGCCACCACGAAACAGAGATCGAACAAGAGCTCCAGCGGTGTCGCGACGCGGTGCGCTTCCGTCGGGTCCCGCCGGACCATCGTCCGCAGCAAAGGCCCGACCGGAACCCTGCCGCCCGGCGGGCCGCCGGCGCGTTCACTCACCGCCGGCGTCCTACCGGTGCTCGGGGTTTTCGTAGTCGCGACGGCAGCCCGCGTCCCAGGCGGTGCGCTGGTTGCCGTAGGCGGGGATGCCGCCAAGGTCCTTCAGCGCCCGCGCCAGGTGCAGCAGGTTCCAGGTCATGAAGGTCGTGTTGCGGTTGGTGAAGTCGTTCTCCGGACCGCCCGAGCCGGGGTCGAGGTAGGAGGGGCCGGGGCCCGCCTCGCCGATCCAACCGGCGTCGGCCTGGGGAGGGATGGTGTAGCCCAGGTGCTGCAGGCTGTAGAGGACGTTCATGGCGCAGTGCTTGACACCGTCCTCATTGCCGGTGATCAGGCAGCCGCCGACTCGGCCATAGTAGGCGTACTGCCCGGCTTCGTTGAGCAAGCTGGAGCATGCGTAAAGGCGTTCGATAACCTGCTTCATCACGGAGCTGTTGTCACCCAGCCAGATGGGACCTGCCAGGATGAGAATGTCGGCAGCGAGGACCTGCTCATAAAGGCCGGGCCAGGCGTCCGTCTCCCAGCCGTGCTCGGTCATGTCGGGCCACACGCCGGTGGCGATGTCGTGATCGATGGCCCGTACCACATCGGTCCGCACTCCCTGTGCGTCCATGATGGCGGTGCTGCGGTCGATGAGTCCCTGGGTGTTGCTGGGCTCCGGCGACCTCTTGAGGGTGCAGTTGATCACCAGGGCCCGCAGGTCGTCGTACCGGGCGGGCGGTGTGTCGGTGGCGGGCGAAGAAACGGTCACAGGTCCTCCCGGAGTCCTGCCGCCACGCTGTGCATGGCGGCGCGTCCACGTCCAGCGTGCGGACCGGCGGAGTGCGGCGCCACCATCCGGCGTCCGAATGGTCCCGCGCACGCAAGCACGTGGGGGGCGACTGCACCTGAGTACGTGACTCAGCTGGCTGCGTCACTTGGCCCTGACGCGGCCGCTCTGTGTTGCCCAGGATGGAGTGCCCCCGCGCGAGAGGTGCTTATGGGCCGCGACCTACAGCTGCATGTTGCTGCTCCGGAGGATCTCGAGTGGATCCACGAACTGCGTCACCGAGTGTATGCACAGGAGTTGGGCCAGCATGAGCCGAATCCGGCCGGGCGGCTTCGACCTCGCCGCCGGCCGGCGCCGAGGGCCTGCTGGCGGAAATCGCCACGGCCCGGGCACTGCCGGCTCGGACGCTCGCGGTCGGCGCCGGTTCGTCCGACTTGATCTACAGGGCGTTCGGCCGGTGGCTGACCCCGGGAAGCAGGGTGCTTCTCACGGACCCGAGCTACGGCGAGTACGCCCATGTCACGGAGCGGGTGATCGGATGCCGGGTGGACCGGTTCCGGTTGCGTCGCGAAGACGGCTGGCGGATCGATCCGGCCCGGCTGTCCGCTGCCGTCGCGAGCGGCCGATACGACCTCGTGATGGTGGTCAACCCCAACAACCCGACCGGACGCCACGCGCCGGCCGCAGAGCTGCGCTCGGTGATCGCCACCGCACCGGTCCGAACGCGCTGGTGGATCGACGAGGCGTACCTGGGTTATGCCGGTGCCCATGTCGGGGAAGTCCCGGCGGATGGTGCGCGCCGCCTCGAGCCCTTCCATGGCCTGATTCGGGGGCATCCGGATGTCCATCACCACCAGCTCCGGCTCTTCCTGCCGGACGACCTCCAGCAGCTGCACGGCGTCACCGGCCTGCCCCACCATGGCCAGGCCCGAGCGCTGCAGCAGGCTGGCCAGCCCTTCGCGCAGCAGCACGTCATCGTCGGCGAGGACCACCCGCAGATCGCTCATGACCGATCCGTCAGCACCGCGCCCGGACCCGGGTTCGTGGGTCCGGATCCCTTCCCGTCATGCCTTCCATTGTTACCGCAACGTGCCGGCCGAGCGTGGCTTCGGCTACCTGCTCCTTTGGTGCTGACTGCGGCCCGTGTATTCCCGCTGGCCGGTAAAGAGGTCGGGCGCTGGCCACGACGACACACCACACGGATGCACGGGAAGGTGGTCACGTCCAGCCCAACCAGCGCCGCGAGACCGACGGCACCACGTGCTCGAAGAAGGTGATGGCCGCGATGTACGTCTGTCCTCCAGGTCTCTTGCCCCAGCAGACTGGAACCCAGCACACGTCGACACCCGGCCGCACCTGGGCCCTGGCGCACCGTCCAGAGGCCGCCGGGGAAGCCCGCAGGCTCTCCCGGCGCCTGCTCACCCATTGGAAGGTCACCGGCGAGGTGGCCGACTCGGTGCTGCTGGTCGTCTCCGAACTGGTCACCAACGCTGTACGGCACGCCCGGCCTCCCCTGGTTCTCGCACTGTGCTGCGACCCCACGGCCGGGCAGGTGCACATCGAGGTGTCCGACGGCGGCCCCACCGTCCCGCACTGCCGCCGGGCAACCGAGCGCACCGACGACGAGCACAGCAGCGGACTCATGATCATCGAGCTGCTCGCCGAGGCACACGGTGGCCGTCAGGAGGCCGGGCACGCCATCCACTGGGCCGACATCACCACCAGGAGCTGACCCTCGTGCTCACGAGGACGCGAAGATCGCCTTCTTCTGGCGCTCGACGGACGACAGGATGCCGTCCACGCCCTTGGGGTTACGGACGAAGTTCCGCAGCGCGGGCTGCACACCGTGGAGGTGAAGTCCGGGCGGCTGTCGCGGTCCATGAACCAACAGCACACCGCCTGCCGGGCCCGCCGACCAAAGATCGGCGGGCCCGGCCGCCATCTGCCCGAAGCTGAGCTCGTCACTCCTCGCCGGAGTCCGTGCACACCCCGAACGCAGCAGGCCCCACGGTGAGGACCCCGTCGGACAGCGGCAAGCAGCGGACGCCTCCGCCGCCGCGCAGCGCCCGCTGCGCGCCGGGTCCGATGGTGCTGTCCATCCACGCGCACGGCCTGGCCGCGCTGCGGACCGCCAGCACCACGGGTCCACTGCCGCAGTCCAGGAAGACCGTCTCGCCGATGTACGCGTCGATGTCCACGCCGCGCAGCAGGACATTGCGCCGGGTCAGGCACAGGTCGGCCTCGCCGGAGACCGCCTGCGGCAGGCGCTCGGCGGCCATGAGGGTGACCGACGCACTGCGATGGGCCGGACGGTTGAAGTACCGGTCGCCCACGATGCCCAGCCCTTTGCGCGCCTGCGCCGTGGCCACCAGTTCCTCCCGCGGCAGTTCCGGGACACCGTCGCTTGGACGGCCCTGGAGACGATGCACGGGAGAGACCAGCAGCTGAACGATCTCCACCTGCTCCACGTCACCGAGCCTAGCCCCGAGGCCCTCGAGGCGGAGCATGGTGACGCCAGACCGCTGAAGATCTCCTTCGCGCCACGCTGCCAGAGGCCGGCCGGGTCATCGCGCCCACGGCGCCTCGCCGGCCGGCCCCCGACGAACGCCTACGACCAGGAGATCCAGGACCCGCTGTCATAGGCGTCCGTCGGCCGCACATCTAGCCGCAGGTCAGCGTCGGCACGGCCCAGTCGCCGTGGTCGTTGCCGTTGCCGTCGCCGGCGTCACCGACCTTGAGGTCGACCACCTGCGCGCCGCTGACGTCGACGTCGATCGGCACCGCGGCCTGTTTGCCCCGGATCGTCGGGGTGGTGACCAAGGTCTTGCCGTCGGCGATCACGGAGAACGTCACCGTTCCCGCACCGCCGGTCTCGTCGTCGACACCGACGTACGCCGTCATCCGCCTGCACTTGCCGGCGAGGTAGAGCTCGACGTCGCTGATCGAGTTGGTGCCCAGGCCCTTCGGGTAGCTGACACCGGCGATGGTGATCGGATGGCCGTCCCCGGCCGCCTGCTCACCGACGCTGCTGTCACGCTCCACCGGGCCCCACCCGTTGGTGGACGACAAGAACGGTAGGTCGCTCACGGCGTTCTTCCCGGCCGACGGAGCCGGGGGGATCCCGCCGACGACGCGCTCGTCACCGACGGCAGCCTGTCGTCCGTTCTGCAGGTAGTGCACCGTGGCGGTGAGGGCCGAGGCGGAGGGCAGCTCCCCGGCGGGCGGCTGGACCTTCCAGGTGAAGGTGGCCGATCCGCCCGGGAGCAGGCGCCCCACCGACATGGGGCTCGTGGCACTCACGCTCCAGCCGTCGGGCGCGGAGAGCGAGGCCGTCAGGCGGGACGCGGACGGTTTGTCCTCAGGCACCTGCACCGTCGCCTCGGCCGTGAAGGCCTGCCCCGACTGAGCGGTGTCCGGCACGTCCAAGGTGACATCCGCTCCCGGACGCTTCGGCATCGCGTACGTGCGGGGGTTGTAGCGGGGGCTGTCGTTCTGCGCGACGCGCAGGGACGATGCGTAGCTGCCGTAGTTGGTGAGCGAGACCTTGCCGAGCCCGCCGGTGCTGCCGTCCAGGTTCCACACGGCGATGGCGATGCTGTTCCGGCCGTTCGGATTCAGGATTCCGTTCGGGACCGGGAAGGTGCTCTGCGGGCCGAGGTAGTTGACGTAGTTGCCGACCTGCCAGCCGTTCACGAAGATCGTGGCACGGTACTTGCGTGACGGGTCGTCGGTGAACGTAAGCCCCAGCGAGGTGTCCTGGCCGTGCGGCAGGTCGAGGTCGACGTCGGTGCGGTACCACGAGACGCCAGGGCGGGTGTCGGTCGTCGGCAGGGACACCCGGTCCCAGTTGCCGTCCGGGTAGCCCGGCAGGGACCAGCCGGCCCGCTCGCCGTACAGACCGCCCGTCGAGAGCGGGCCGCGCACCGTGTCCTGCAGGTCCTCGCCGCCCCGTACGCCCTGCAGCCGCCAGGTGACGGAGGTCAGCGGCGCCCCGACGAGGGAGGCGCTGGTCAGGCCGCGCGCGGTCTTGTTGCCGTTGGTCGAGTTGTAGTCCTCCTCGTGCCCCATGTTCACGGTCAGCACGGAGATGACGTTGTCGCCCTTCGACTTCACCGAACCGGGCGGGAAGGCGAAGTCGGCGCTGCCCGTGGTGGAACTGCCCAGGAAGGTGCCGCCCAGCCAGGCGGAGAGCGCCTGGGCCTTTCCGCCGGAGTCCGAGACCAGGTGGATGCCCGTCTCCTTGCCGGTGGCGCGGAAGCGGCCGCGGTACCAGGTGTTGCCGGTGTGGAACCCGTAGTCGTCCGCGTAGAGCACCGGAAGCGAGTTGACACCGGAGACGCTGTTGGTGGTCGTCTTGTCGGCCACCTGCCAGCTGGAGTCGTCGAAACCCGGGGCCGCTTCGGGGGACTCCGCGGCGTGCTTCCAGTTCGTCAGCGTCGGCAGGTGTATCGGCGCAGCCACCGATATCTCCCCGGTGAGGCTTCCTGTGTCGGTGGCTCGGGTGTCCAACGCGCGGCCGTTCCAGGTGACGTGGTCGGCGGAGGTGAACACCTCGATGTTCTTGTCATCGGCGTTGTCGCCGGTGAGCGCCAGGGTGTGGCCTCCGTCCAGGCTGGTCGCCGCGCGCAGCAGATGGGTGCCGCGCACGAGCACGGGGCCGGTCGCCGTGTCCTGACGCCAGTAGGTCTTCGCCGTGTCCTTGTCGCCGATGAGCAGCAGCAGCGGGCGCTTTCCGCCGCCGCTGACGCTGACGCGGATCAGGCCCTTGTGCGTGTAGTTCAGCCGCAGGTCACCGGTGGTCGCGTCCCAGGTGGTCGTGGCCGTGCCGTCGCTGGTGACCACGGTGGGCTCGGAGGAGTAGCGAAGGACGGTCTCGCCGTCGCTCCCCGGGTTGCCGTAGAGCACGGCGACGTCCCGGTTCCCGATGGTCGCGTTGGTCATGATCTCGGACGTCGAGTACTGCAACTGCGCGTCCCCGAGCCGGTAGTTCGCCACGATCACATGCGAGTCGCGTCCGTCGAGCATGATCGCGGTGCCCGGCTGCTGCGGCACGACCGGGTAGGTCGGCGCCGCGGTGCCGGCCGTCGGCACGTCGATGGCGTCGATGGACACGTAGTTGTCCGTGGACCCCGAGCTGTGGTTCCCGTCGACGACGATCTTCAGCGTGTGCGTCCCGGGCGTCAGGCCGGTCTTCTGGAAGACCACCGCCTGGTTCTCGCCGCCGGAGTCGTCGACCGTCGCCTCCTTGGTGCCGTCGACGTAGACGTCGGCATAGCCGTGGTTGTTCGTCTTCGGCCCGATCCAGCGGATGGCCGTGCCGTCGAAGGGGACGGTGACCGAGTCACCGGCCTTGTTGGAGAACGACTCGGTGTGTTTGTAGTCGCCGCCTGTGTAGCTCTGGTCGGCCACGTGCGACCACGAACCGGTGTACTGCAGCGCGGAGTCGGGGTCGTCCCAGGTGTAGGTGGTGTCCGTGGACGGCTGGGCGTTGAAGTCCAGCGAGATGTGGGTCCTGTCGAGGGCCGTGGACGTGGAGTTCCCGTGCCGCAGGACGTGGAACTGCGTTTTGGTGTCGGGGTTCATCCGGGCGGTGTCGACGACCGCGGAGTCGTCCGGCGGCGCGGTCTTGATCGCGTCGGTCTTGGTCAGCGGGGCGACCGACTGCGTGAAGTACCCGATCAGCTTGTCCTCGTAGTACTTCGGGTCCAGTTGGCGGTTCTCGCGGATCGCGGCGCCGTAGTCGTAGGACGTGTAGTTCTCCGGCATGCCCAGCCAGCCCCAGTTGGTGCCGCCGTAGGTCATGTAGAAGCTCTGCGCGGTCGCCCCGACCGCCATGTTCTGCTTGTAGAACACGTTGGCGAACTGGTCGTTGATCAGTTGGGCGCACTTGTCGTAGCCCGGGCCGCCCCAGGGGTCGAAGGCGCCGCCCTGGAACTCCGGCGAGTACAACGGCTTGCCGGCCGGGTGGTCGTAGCTGATGTCGGGGACGCCGTTCCACTTCGAGGGGTTCGAGCAGTTGAAGCCCTGCGGGTAGGAGTCCGGGCCGTCGACGTCGAGGGCGGCCGCGCCGGAGTTGAAGGTGCCGTTGTTGTTGCCGGTCAGGGGTACCGTGATGCCGTCGGCGCGGGCCTTGTCCTCCAGGTGCTGCATGTAGGAGCGGCCGGCGGCCGAGCCGTTGTAGTACTCGTTCTCGACCTGGTAGGCGATGACCGACCCGCTGCCGTTGGTCATCTGGTGGCGGGCGATGATCCGGTCTATCTGGGTCAGCCACTCGTCCGCGTACTTCAGGAACTGCGGGTCGTCACTGCGGTTGTGCCCGGCCTTGGTGGTCATCCAGCCGGGCAGGCCGCCGCTGTCGACCTCCGCGTTGATGTAGGGCGCCGGGCGCGCGATCACGTAGAGCCCGGCCTCCTGGGCCATGTCGAGCAGCTTGTCGACGTCGCGCACCCCGCTGAAGTCGTACACACCCGGCTTCGGCGAGTGGTATCCCCAGTCGAAGTACAGCGAGGTGGCGTTGAATCCGGCGGCCTTCATCTTCTGGAAGATGTCGCGCCACAGGTCCGGGCTCGGGAGCCGGAAGTAGTGGAACTCGCCGGACCACAGGTAGGTGCGCTTGCCGTCGACGAGGAACGAGTAGCCGTCGAGACTCACCGTGTGCGCCCGCGGGCCGGCGGCGGGCGCGGCGGCGGATGCCTGCCCGCCGACGTCCTGCGCCGCGGCGGGCGCGGCCATGCCCGCGGCCAGGGCGATGGTCGCGGCTGTCGCGAGGACCGCCCTCCACCATCGACGGCTGCCGGGTCTCGCAGCCTTTGAACCGATCCGAATACTCCGCACTGCGGCCTCCATACCGTCTGAGCAATCAACATCAAACAGACTCAGGCAAAGTCGAACATTAAGGGGGCGTGGGGCACGGCACAATGGGGCGGGGGCAACGTGGTCGAGGTGAGCCCGGGGCCGGCTGGGAAGCCGCATGTCACGGCACTGTCCTGGTCGCTGACGGCTCGTCACGGGATACGGAGGCCCGCAGAGGACCGGGCTTGCTGAATCGGCAAACGAACTCGCCTTCCGGGCAGCGTCTTGCGCATGATCGGTGGCCAAGAGCAGGCCAACGGACCTGGAGGAGACGCATGTCGGAGCACGTCGCGGAGGTCACGCACCGATTGGTTTCCTCGCCGGAAGGCCGTATTCACCTCGCGGAGCAGGGAATCGGGCCGCTCGTGCTGCTCGTGCACGGCTTCCCCGAATCCTGGTATTCCTGGCGCCTCCAGCTGCCGGTGCTCGCGGCGGCGGGATACCGCGCGGTCGCCATCGATGTCCGCGGCTACGGCCGGTCCTCCAAGCCGGCCGCGACGGATGCGTACCGGATGGTCGACCTGGTGGAGGACAACGTCTCGGTGGTGCACGCCCTGGGCGAGGAGTCGGCGGTGGTCGTCGGCCACGACTGGGGCGCGACCATCGCCGCGAACTCCGCCCTGCTCAGGCCGGAGGTCTTCCGCGCAGTGGGACTGCTGAGCGTGCCCTACACCCCGCGCGGCGGGCCCCGCCCCAGCGACGTCTTCACTCGGATGGGCGGGGATGAGGAGTTCTACGTCTCGTACTTTCAGGAGCCGGGCCGCGCCGAGGCCGAGATCGAACCCGATGTTCGCGGCTGGCTCGCGGGGCTCTACGCGGCCCTGTCCGCCGACACCATGCCCGCGCCCGGTGCCCCCGATCCGCACTTCGTCAGCAGGGAGGGGACGATGCGTGAACGGTTCCCCATCGGCCGACTGCCCGCCTGGCTCAGTGAGGGAGACCTCGACGTCTACGCCGGGGAGTTCGAACGGACCGGCCTGACCGGAGCGCTCAACCGCTACCGGAACATGGACCGCGACTGGGAGGACCTCGCCGCCTTCGACGGTGCCCCCCTGACCCAGCCCTCCCTGTTCATCGGCGGCAGCCTGGACGCTTCCACGACATGGCTGGCCGACGCGATCGACGCGTACCCGGTCACGCTGCCGGGCCTGGTCTCCTCCCACCTCCTCGACGGCTGCGGCCACTGGATCCAGCAAGAACGCCCCGACGAGGTCAATCGACTCCTGACCGACTGGCTCACGACACTGCCTGCCTGACGCACTCGCGCCCCCGCCAACCCTTGTCGAAAACACGCGACGGATGCGAGGCGTCACACGTGGGATGCGGTGATGCGGGTACTCGTCCGCTCCCATGGCCATCAGCGGGCACGACAGTCAGGGAGAGACCAGCCATGCTCAGTTCATGTCGCGGCGGCCTTCGGCCGGTCCGGTCGTCCCTGGAGGGCCGGGATGAGTGACGTCGGCCAGGGCAGCGGCACCAGCACGCAGAACGCCGACGGGCAGGCACGGACCGACCTGCTCGGTATCTACCTCAACGACCACCTGGCAGGGTCGACCATCGGGAGTCGCCGCATCCACTACATGGTCCGGGCACTGCGCGGCTCCCCGCTCGCCGAAGCGTTGCGGCCGATCGCCGGCGAGATCGCCCAGGACCGGGCGACCTTGTTGGACATCATGAGCCGACTGGGCGTTCCGGCACGCCGATACAAGATCCTGGCAGCGGAGACGGCCGAGAGGGCGGGACGCCTGAAGCCGAACGGCCGCCTCCTCCGCCGCTCTGCGCTGACCTCGGTGGTCGAACTCGAGTTCCTCCAGCTCGGAGTCGAGGGAAAAGCCGCCGGATGGCGCATGCTGCGCCGACTGGCGGAGAGTGACGGGCGTCTTGACCGGCAGCAGCTCGACGACCTGATCGAACGGGCCCGGCGGCAGCTGCGCACGCTGGAGGAACTGCGTCTTCAGCATGCCGAGAAGGCGTTGCGGACAAGGTGAGGACACTGGTTTTCATCGGAGGCAGCTGATGAGTGAGATCACCCCTTCCCAGGCGGCCGGCGAGCGCTCCGAGAGCGACCAGACAGGCCTGGACCCCTCGGCGTTGGGCGATCACCAACTGATGCGGGAACTGGAGACCGTACACCGCACCCGCCACGACACCTTCCTGCACGGCTCCGAGGACGCGCTGGACGCCCACACCCGGCGGATGGCCGAACTGGAGGAGGAATACCTCCGGCGCCATCCCCAGCGGCTCGTGACCGCGGATCGGACCCGTGCGGGGGCCCGGGCGCGCGAAGAATGACCACCGCTCTGTGCCGCTCCTCGGCGTAGGCGCCGGCCGGGGTACGCCCCCGACCGCGAGCCCAAACACCCGCGATCGACCGGAAAGGCCGACGCGTGATCGAAGAGAGGCACATCCGGGAGCTTCTTGGCGCGCAGGACGATGATGCGGTGCTGATCCTGGTACAGGGCAGTGCCGAGGTCGTGAGCGCCACCGAGCATGCCGAACAGCGCGACGCGGGAGCGGCGGTGCTCATGACGAAGGGCGAGCTCCTGGACCGTCTGGGCACCTCGGCGCCGACCGAGCGCGATCTGGTCCTCGTCACGCAAGCGCTCAGGGACATGGTCGGGAAACTGGGAGCCTGAGCCCCGGCGCAGCAGTCGGCAGCCCCGCGTACGTCGACAGAAGGAGGGCGCGCTGGTCCGAGTCCGTCCCGCCCTGAGCACGCTGCGACCGGGCCTGATGTCCGCGCATCCGTCATCGCGGCGACGTCCGGCCCGCGTCGCCCTGTCGGGCAGCGTGGCGCTCGTCCGGGGGGCGCGCCTACCGAGCGGCTGCCGAGAGCGCGGATTCCTCGGAGCGGACGCGTACGGCCAGGAGCCCGGTGTTGCACACCGTGAACGCCGTCGCAGTCAGCCAGGCACCGTGCACCAGCGGCAGCGCGGCTCCCTCGACGACCACGGCGAGGTAATTGGGATGGCGCAGGAAGCGGTAGGGGCCCTTCGTCACCCTGGGCAGGCCGGGCACGACGATCACCCGGGTGTTCCACTGCCGTCCCAACGTGCCGATGCACCACCAGCGCAGCCCCTGGGCGGCGACGACCAAGGCCAGCATCGGCCAGCCGACGCCCGGAAGGAACGGCCGTCCGACGACCCGTACTTCCACCAGGCAGGCCACGAGCAGACCCGTGTGCAGCACGACGAGTGCCGGGTAGTGCCCTCGCCCCGTCTCAACGCCCCCGCGGGCCGTGCTCCAGCGGGTGTTGCGACGGGCCACAGTCAGCTCGGCCAGCCGCTCGGCGGCGATGGCCGCGACGAGGAGCGCATACCAGATCACCCGGTCATTCCTCCCTCCGTCTCACCAGCGGAGCAGGACCAGTTCGGCGCAGAAGCCCGGGCCGAGGGCGAGCAGCAGGCCCCAGGTGCCGGGCGGGGGCCGCCTGCGTCGCTGGGTGTCCTGGAGCACATGCAGGACGGAGGCGGACGACAGGTTCCCGACCTCCGCGAGGGAGTCCCAGGTGACGTCCAGTGCCCCGGGCGGCAGGTCCAGCGTGTCCGCGATCGCGTCCAGCACCTTGGGGCCGCCGGGATGGCACACCCAGGTTCCGATGTCGTGCCGGGCCAGGCCGTGGCCGGAGAGGAAGGTGTCGATGTCCTCCGCCAGATGTGCGCGGACGATGCCCGGGATTGCGGGGTCCAGCACGATACGGAACCCGCTGTCGGTGACATCCCAGCCCATGGCGCGCTCGGTGGCCGGGTAGAAGCGGCTGCGGCTTGCCACCACCACGGGGCCGAGCGGGGACCCTGGCTCGTCCGGAGCCCTGCTCCCCTGGGCCACCAGAGCGGCGGCGCCATCGCTGAACAGGGCGCTGCCCACCAGATTGGCCGGCGAGGGATCGGACCGCTGGAATGTCAGCGAGCACAGCTCCACGGACAGCAGGATGGCGGTGTGCGTGGGCCAGCCCCGCAGGTAGTCATGGACACGGGCGAGCCCCGCCGCACCGGCGGCGCACCCGAGTCCGAACAGCGGGAGCCGTTTGACGTCCGGTCGCAGCCCCAGGGGACCCATCAGCCGGGCGTCCACCGAGGGAGCGGCCAGGCCGGTGGTGGAGACGACGGCGATCAGATCCACCGCGCCCGATGCCAGCCTGGCGGAGGCGAGGGCACCCCTGACCGCTTCGGCCCCCATCCGCTCCGCGGCATCGATGAAGGCGTCGTTGGCCGCACCGAAGCCGTCCAGCTCGGCGTAGGCGTCCAAGGGCAGCACGGTATGACGGAACCGCACTCCTGCCGCGGCGTGCACTCGGTCGAGCAGCGACCGGTCCGCCCCCGTCAGGCTTGAGCGCACCTGATCGGTGATGTCGCGCTGACGGTACCGATGGGGTGCCAGGACCTTCTGTACGGCGACGATGCGGCTCATACAAGGTTCCGATCGACGTGTGACGGCAATCCGGCTGCTGGGTGGGCCCTCAGGCGTGGTTGTCGCGGGCGGGCCGTGATCCCAGCCCCTGGTGATCCCAGCCTCAGGAACACGAGTACCCAGTCCGGCATCTGGGTCGCCGCGCGGTCCGGCGGCTGTGACGCGCCGCGTCAGTGCCGATGCGGTGCGGTAGCTGGTCCGAGTCGACCATCAGCCGGTCCGCACGTGAGCGCGTGAGGGTGACAGCGTGGGGGTACCCGGCACTCCCGACACAGGAGTGAGGAGGGATCATGGGCATGCTCAGAAAGACGGCCGGGATGAGCGCGACGAAGCCGCTGCTCACCGCAAAGGCCACGGCGAAGGCCGCGAAGACCGTTCCCGCCCGGTCCCTGCAGATGGTGCGCACCCTCGGCGGCGAGAACGTCGTCGACGTGCTCACACGTCAGCATCGGCAGATCAGGCTCGGCTTCCTGCAGGCCGCGCTGCCCGGGCCGTGGCGCCGCCGGAACTTCGACCGGCTGATGCGCCTGCTCGCCGTGCACGAGGCCGCCGAAGAGGCGCACGTCCACCCGGTGGCGCGCCGGGCCCTGCAGCACGGCAGCGAGCTGGCCCAGCGCCGCCTCACCGAGGAGAAGGAAGCAAAGCAGCTGCTGGTCGCGCTCTGGCGTACCGGTCCGAACGGGGCCGGGTATCTGCGGCGGCTGAACCAGGTCCGGCGTGCGGTCGCCCGGCACGCGGCACGTGAGGAACGGGAGGAATTCGCCGCGCTGCGAAAGGTCGTGAGCCCGGCCCGGCTGCGCATGCTGGGCGCCGAGGTCAAGCTCACCCAGGCATACGCGCCGACCCGGCCGCACCGCTGGGTCAACAACGAGGCCGCGAACAAGCTGGTCGGGCCAGTCCTCGGTCCCCTCGACCGAACCCTGGACGCCGTCCGCCACCGCATGGCCTCCTGACGCTCAGCAGGAGCGGCCGCGCACCGGCACCGGTGCGCGGCACGTTCCGCAGTCACGCGACCTGGCGGGATCGCCCCGTCCGGCGCGTACGGAGCTGGGTGGTCCTCCCTGCCGCCCGTACCCCCCGACGCGGGTCACGTCGCCGTGGCCGACGCCTTCTGTTTCATGGAAAACCGCCCGAGAATGGCAGAGATGAAACCGTTCGGGCGCTTGGCTCAAGGACGTGGGCCCGATGACAACTGGGACAATTCTGGCGATCATCGTTCCGGTCGTGGCGGTCATCGCCCTGATCGCACTCGGCTCTTCTCTTCTCATGCGCCGTCGCCGCCTTCGTGACCGCTTCGGCCCCGAGTACCGGCGGACGGTCGAGGAGACCGGCAGCCGACGGGCCGCCGAGCGTGACCTGATCGACCGTGAGATGCGGCACGACGCACTGGACGTCAAACCGTTGCCCACCAGCATCCGCGACCGCTACACCCGGGAGTGGGCCACCGTGCAGGAGGAGTTCGTGGACCGGCCCGAGGACGCCGTGCACGACGCGGACCGCCTGGTGACCTCGCTCATGCGCGAGCGCGGCTACCCTACGGAGAAATTCGAGGAACAGCTGAGGGACCTCTCGGTCGAGCACAGCCGCACGCTGGAGCACTACCGCGCCGCCCACGCGATCGACGAGCTCGGGACCCGCCACAAGGCCGACACCGAGCAGTTGCGCAACGCCCTGGTCCACTACCGCGCGCTGTTGGAGGACCTGCTCACCGACGGCGGGCAGCCGCGCCCCACCGGGAGCTGAACCACGCACTGGACGGGCGCGGATCCGGCAGGCGTGGAGCCCGGTGCGCTTACTCGGCCCAGGGCGTGAAGCCGGTGTCGAGGACGGCTGCCAGGGAAGCTCGCAGGCGGGCAGCGTCCTCGGCGCCGAACGCCTGGTTTCGTGCTCGGCTCGAACGCCGTCGGTCTGGCCGGCCTCCTGTACCTGCGCCATCGGTTCTGGCTTCTGGGCAGTGTCTCGCTGGGCATCGGGACGGTCGCAGCGATCATCGCCGGTCCCGTTCTGGGAGCGGTCCCGGCCCCGGTCGTTCCGCTCGTCCTCACTCTGACCCTGCTGGCGGCTGCGGCCGCCTTCACCACCAAGCTGCTCGGTACCCACCTCGGCCCCATCGGGCTTCCGGTCGCCACCCTCCTGCTCCTCACCGTCGGCAACGCCACCAGTGGCGCCACCATCGGCGCCGACCTGCTGCCCACCGCGGCCCGAGCCGTCTCCGCACTGCTGCCGCCCGGCGCGGCCGTCCGCGCGATCACCGACCTGAGCTACTTCGACGGCTCGCACGCGGCAGGACCCGTCGTCACACTCGCTGTATGGGCCGTCGTCGCCGCGCTGCTGCTCGGCCTGCGCGCCCGCCTGACGCGGCGACGCACGACGCCCGCCGCCTGACTCGGGCCGAGCTCCCCCAACTGCTCACGCGACTGCTCGGGCACTCACTACTCAGCTACTCCATTGCTCAGCTACTCAGCTACTCATGAGGAGATCGACCATGCCTGCCAGCGACCTTGTCCTCATCACGAACGCCGGTGGTGTCGGCCGAACGGTCCTCGAGGAGCTGTGCGCGCTGGACGCACCGGTGCGTGTCATGCTTCGCCGCGAGGACGATCGTGCCGTGGAGCTGCGTGCGCTCGGCGCGGAGGTGGTCATCGGCGATCTGACCCGACCTGAGACAGTAGCGCCCGCACTCGCCGGAGTCCGGCGCATGTACTTCGCCATGCCGGTGTCGCCGGACCATCTGCTGGCGACGACCGTGGTGACCAGCGTGGCCCGCGAGCACGGAGAGCTGGAAGCTTTGGTGGACATGTCACAGATGACGGTGTCACAGATGACCGCCACCAGCACCGCCGAGTCCCGCCAGCAGCGGCTGCACTGGCTGGCAGAGCAGGTCCTGAACTGGTCGGGCCTGCCGGTGGTGCACATCCGGCCGACGTCGTTCCTGGACAACCCGCTGTTCACCTCGCTGGCGGCGCAGTCGATCCGGAAGAACGGAACGATCGAGCTACCGTTCGGGACCGGGCGCACATCACCGGTCGCCGTACGGGACGTCGCCCGAGTCGTCTCCACGGTGCTCCGCGAGCCGGCCCCGCACCTAGGGCAGGTCTACGAGCTGACGGGGCCACGCACGGTCGACATGAACGAGATGGCCGAGGAGTACTCTCGCGCGCTGGGGCGTCCGGTGTCCTATGTGGACGTGCCACTGGAGCAGTGGCGTACGGAAGTGCTCGCCAAGGTGGGCCTGCCGCCGCACACCGAACAGCACATCGCCACCATGGCCCGACTGCACCGTGAGAACCGCTACGACCGCGCGTCCGACGCCGTCGAACGCGTGACGGGCAGACCCGCACAGACGATCGAGGCGTTCGTGGCCCAACGCAAGGACTTCTACCTGGGCTGAACCCCACCCGTCGCCTGCCGGACGCGCCCCTGTGCGAGCGTTCGGGTGGGAGTTCGCAGGGCGAGGAGGGCGACGTCGTCGTCGTTCTCGGCAGGCCGGACCCGATGCAGGAGCTCGTCGGTGAAGGAGGCGAGGGGGCGATGGGCGAGGGCGGCCGCGTGTTGGCGCAGTCGGTTCAAGCCCTCGTCGAGGGAGTGGCGTGGTGCTTCGATGAGGCCGTCGGTGTACAGCAGAAGGGTGGATCCGGGCGGCAGCCGGACCGTGGCGTCGGGGCGGGGTCTGCTCGCTCCGGTGCCCAGGAGAATGCCGTGGCCGTCGGTGAGGTAGTGCGCCAGTCCGTCTTGGCTGATCAGCAGGGGCGGTGGGTGGCCGGCGTTGGTCCAGGAGAGTTCCCACTGGCCGTCTTCCGCCTCGTCGAGCCGGGCGAAGATCATGGTGGCCATGGTCACGTCGGCGATGTGCATGACCGCCTCGTCGAGCCGTTCGACGATCTGGCTGGGAGGTTCATGCTGGGACCAGGCGTAGGCGCGGAGCATGTTGCGCACCTGTGCCATGCCGGCCGCTGCCTCCAGGTCATGGCCGACGACGTCCCCGACGGCCAGGGCGGTGGAGCGGTCGGACAGGCGGAAGGCGTCGTACCAGTCACCGCCGACCTGTGAAGCGTCGGGTGCGGGCATGTAGCGGGCGACCATCTGCAACCCGGGCACGCGCGGCAGCTGGGGCAGCAGGTGGTTCTGCATGGTCTCGGCGACCTTGCGCTGACGCTGGTAGAGGCGGGCGTTGTCCAGGGCGACCGCGGCGCGGCGTGCGATGTCCTCGATCAGCGGGAGGTCCGCCATGGTGAATTCCCCCGCCCGGTCGGCGCGGCCCAGTGTGAGGGCACCGAGGACCTCTCGGGTGCTGCGGATGGGGGCGATGGCCGCGGAACGGATACCGGTGGCCTCGAACAGGCGGCGCTGTTCGAGCGCTATACCGGAGTCGGGTGGCTGATGGTAGGTCTGCGGGCCGGCCAGGGTGGAGGCGACCCCGCGCAGGGCTCGGGACAGCGGCATAGGGGATTCCTCCGGCACCGGCGGCATCGGTCCCTGAAGGTCCTCACGGTGCACCAGAGTGTCGCATTCAGCGTGGACCACGGCGGTGCGCCACACCTCGTCGCGCTCCGTGATCAGATCGATGACCACCCAGTCCGCCAGCCGGGGCACGACCAGCGCCACGAGCCGGCGCAGCGCCTCGTCGACATCGAGGGTGGAGGTCAGCTGCGTGGTGGTCTCCGCCAGCAGGGCCAGCCGTTCGAGCTCCGACAGCGGCGCGGCGGCCTGCCCCGGCCACGAACCGGTTGGTGCCAGGTGGTGGGGAGTGTGGAAGAGAACGAGCGTGCCGACCTCGTCGTCGCCGAGGTCGTACGGCGTGATCAGCCACGAGACGGGCAGCAGGGAGCCGTCTCCTCGCGCGAACCAGTCCCCTTCGGCCTGGGCGCTGCGCCCGGCGTGGAAGGCCTGCCGCATGCGGCATCGGCTCGTCGGCAGCGGCTGGCCATGGGCGTCCCTGTGCAGCAGATCGTGCGCGTCACGGCCGACAAGATCCTCGGCGGGCCGGTTCAGCAACCGCTCGGCTCGGGCGTTGACCGCGATGATGAAGCCCTTGTCGTCCACCACATAGGCCCCGGTGCCGATGGCGGCCAGCGCCCCGTCCGACGCCGAGTCAGCACCGCGCAGGCACCGCACGTCGACGCTCTCGGTCACCTCTGGCCCCGCCACTTGCGCCTCCTTGGTCATCGACGGACGCACCACTCGCCCGGCCGTCCGCACGCGGTGTGCTGCCGCGTCCTGCTTCTGTCTCCCGCTTACCCCCTCTGCAGGCGAATCAGCCGCATCACCGCAGCCGGTCACGCGTCGGGGCAGCGAGATTGCGGTAGAGCCGAGCATGAGGGCGTCTTGCGTCCCGGCATGCGGGTGGTGGCACTGGACGTCCTGGAGGAGACCCGCCGGGCTCACGGCCGGGGGTTCGTGCGCCGCCAGCCCCGGCCGGCGGCGACGTCACGCCGTCCGACTACGGAGGCACAGCGGGGACGGACCCGGCGGACGGCGTCCGCGGCTCTGCCTGTCTCCGGGAGGATGCGGGCCAGTCGACGCCGTGGAAGGCGGCGAGTCGCGACCGGTGGACGGAGCGACCGCACAGCGTCTGGTGGGCTCCGGGTTCCCAAGCGTGCGCCTCGCCTCCGGGCAGCCAGCGGCCGTCGTCCTCGTCCCACCAGCGATCGGAGGCCGCCACCCGGCAACGCCGTGCCCTTGCCACGCGGCGCGAGTGCCCCTCGCAATGGGCACCATGCCCTCGAAACGAGCGACACTATCTATGACCGCACAAAACAGAATAAAATACACCTGAAGGCCCCCTCGGCTTCGCCTCATCAGCAGTGCGTGCCCGGGGGCGTTCGCGACTGACACACCCCGCCCCCCACTCCCCCACTTCGGACACTCCCCCGCACACCTCCTTCCGCTGGAATGGAGGTGATTGCTCATCTGAGCGCCCAATGGCACGAGAGTGCAGTCAGGAGGCGTGCGGAAGCGGCAACAGGGCACTTGGAGAGTGCCCAGAGGCCAGACGACCCACAGGATTGGGAACAGCGGCGACCGGACAAGCCTCAGGGCAAGGGAAGAGCCGTGGCATTGCGCATCGGAGCAGAGGAAGAATTCCACGTGGTCAACGTGGAGAGCGGCCGACTGGTGCCGCGCGCCCGGGACATACTCGAGCGGCTGGGCCGACCGGGGTTCACCACCGAGCTCCATCGATCGGTGGTGGAGAGCAACAGCCGGGTCCACCACACGCTGGACGACCTGTACAAGGACCTGACCGGGGCCCGACGCCGTCTGGACGCGGCGGCCTCCTCACTGGGCCTCGCGGTCGCGGCGGCCGGTACGGTCCCGCTGGCCCGGATCACCTCGGACGACGTCACCGCCGACCCCCGTTACCGGCACATGGCGGAGGAGTACCGCAGAGTCGCCGACGAGCAGCTCATCTGCAGCGCGCAGGTGCACGTCGACGTACCGGACCGGGACACCGCGGTGCGCGCCATGTGCCTGGTCTCGCCGTGGCTGCCACCGCTGCTCGCGCTCTCGGCCAGCTCGCCGTTCTGGCTCGGCACGGACACCGGTTACGCGAGCTGGCGGACCATGCTGTGGCAGCGCTGGCCCACCGCGGGCCCGGCCGGCTGCTACCCGGACGCCGCCGCATACGACGCCGCGATCGAGGACCTGATCCGCTCGGGCGTCATCAGTGACACCGGAATGGTCTACCACGACGTTCGCCCCTCCGCCCACCAGCAGACGCTCGAGCTGCGGATCTGCGACGCCTGCCCCCGTGCCGAGACGGTCGTGCTGATCAGCGGGCTCTTCCGGGCGCTGGTTCAGGATGCCTGCGACCGACGGGCCCGCGAGGGCGGCCGGGCCTGCGACGGCCACCACGAGTGGCTGCGCGCCGCGGCCTGGCGGGCCGCCCGCTCCGGCCTCGAGGGAACCCTGATCGACCCGGTCACCCGCCGCGCCGTCCCGGCCCGCACGGCCCTGCAGCGAATGATGGTCAGGCTGCGCCCGGCGCTGGAAGCCTCCGGTGACTGGGCAGTCGTCCAAGAGCTCCTGGCGGAGATCCTGGCCACCGGCAGCGCCGCGCACCGGCTGCGGCGGACGGCCGAGGCCGAGGACCTGCTCGCCAGCATCGACCTCATGGTCGCAGAGACCCGTGGTGCGGTCGGCCCACGTCGTCCGCACCGGCCCCGGCCCACGGCACCGGCCGCCCCGGCCCGGTCCCCGGGGGCATGGGCGGCTGACCGGTGAACACCGAAAGCACCGGCCCCGAGCCGGCAGGCAGGCATACGCAGGTCCCCACCAGCGCGGCGGGCCGGCCCCGTCACTCTCCTCCAACCGGGTGCGAGACTGCGGTGTCTGCCTCGACGCGCCTCCCGGCGCCCGTGTCCAGGTAGCCCGGGTCATACCTTGCCCGACCGACGACGCCGACGTACCGAAGTTCACCGAACCGCGTTCCGCGTCAGTACCTCTGGTCCTGTCGCACCGCCCCGTACGGGCGGGGACCCGGAAACTCAGTCCTTGCTGGTCGTCGCCGGCCAGCGGGATGTGGAGATCGTGGCGCTCTCAGCCTGTCGAGCGGTCTCGCCGGACGGAGGGCGCCGGGTCGATCCGTATCGTCGCGGCGTGTGCCGCGGGGCTCGCGACGAGGGCGCCGGCCGCCTGTCCGTACTTGTCCCGGTAGGCGGCGTCGAACGAACTCCGAGGAGATGGAAGAACTCGACCAACGCGGGTTACTCCAGCACCGCGTAAGGCTCGGCGGCGGCGTGCAGTTGCCAGAGGCGGTCGGCGACGGTGTCCGGCTCGTGTTTCTGTCCGGTGCCCACCGCGCCGAGGACTGCCAGGTGGGCGGCGTGCAGCGGCGTGTCGGCCAGTGCCTGGGACAGCAGCGCGACGTAGGTCTGCTCTGCGGACCCGACGATCGCGCTCGCCGCGCGGTCGGGGCTGGGGCGCAGCACGGCACCGCCGGTGACGAGCAGCAGAGAGCCGCGACCTGCCGTACGCATGGCGGGCAGCACAGCTCGCGCGGCGGCCGCCGCACCCACCACGTTCAGTGCCAGGGCCCGGTCCAGGTCGTCGGCTCCGGTCTCCAGTACCGGTTTGATCAGGCCGATGTCCGGCAGGGGGCTGAAGCACAGCACCTGAGGCGTGCTCTGCCGCTCCGCCAGTCCCGCCAGTGCCCGCGTCAGGCCTGCGGGATCGCTCGCGTCGGCCGGGCACGACGTGGCCGGGATGCCGTCCGCGGTCAGATCCCGGGTCAGGGCGGCAAGCCGGTCGGGGTCGCGGGCGACGAGTCCGACGCTGTGGCCGGCGCGGGCGAAACGCCGCGCCACTGCGGCACCGACCCCAGGGCCCGCGCCGACGATGTGTACCGGTCCAAGTCGTTCGCCGTGCACGTGTGCTCCTCTGCCGGGCTGGTCATGATGTGACACTCCGTCGGTCAAGCCCTGGCGGCCAGCCGTCGCCACGCGTTCCAGGTGTCCAGTCGCTGCCGGTAGGCGGCTTCGACGACGGGATAGGGGTACGTACCGAGAAACAGGCGCAGGGGTGGGTCGTCGGTGTCGGCGAGTTCGAGGATGACGTCGGCGGTGGCCTGCGGGTCCTGTGGTGCGCGGGCGGTGGCCCCGGCCCGGCGCGCCTCGCGGATCGGTTCATATGCGGTGATGGGTTCGGTGTGCACCGCGGATGCACCGGACCAGTCGGTTCCGTACGGGCCGGGTTCGACGATGGTGACGTGGATGCCGAGCGGGCCGACCTCCTGGGCGAGCGCCTCACTCATCCCTTCCAGCGCCCATTTGGAGGCGTTGTAGAGCCCCAGGGTGGGGAACGCGGCGAGGCCACCGAGGCTGGACACCTGCACGATGTGACCGCGCTGTCGGGCCCGCAGGTGCGGAAGTGCGGCCTGCGTCACCCACAGCGGACCGAGCAGGTTGGTATCGAGCTGGGCGCGGGCCTGTTCCTCGGTGGTCTCCTCGACCATGCCGAAGAGGCCGTGGCCCGCGTTGTTGACGACCACGTCGAGGTGGTCGAAGGCGTCGACCGCCCGCTCCACGGCGACAGTTGCCGCTGCCCGGTCGGTGACGTCCAGGCGGAGTGGGAGGACGCGGTCCTCGTAGGTGCCGACGAGGGGTTGCAGGGACTCGGGCCGGCGCGCCGTGGCGGCGACACGGTCGCCACGGGCCAGGGCGGCTTCGGCCCAGATCCGGCCGAAACCGCGGGACGCGCCGGTGATGAACCAGGTCTTCATGCCCTCCACCCTGCGCGACCCGCCGCTCCGCAGCCAGCACCCCGGGAGGGTTACCCTCCCTTCCGTGGCGAGTGACAACGTCCTGGGAGAGTTCCTCAAGGCCCGGCGGGGACGGGTCCCGCCCTCGCACGCGGACGTGCCCGCCCCCGGCCGGCGCCGGGTCGCGGGGCTGCGCCGGGACGAGCTTGCCCGGCGGGCCGGTATCAGCGAGCCATACCTGACCCGGCTGGAGCAAGGTGTCGACCGGCACCCGTCGCCGCAGGTGCTGGGGGCGCTCGCGCGGGCGTTGGAGCTGGACGCCGACACGACGGCGCACCTGTTCGCGCTCGCCGCCCCGCATCCCGTAAGGCCTTCGGAGACCGAGGTCACTCCGGACGTGCACCAGCTGCTCGACGCGTGGACGGGCAGTCCCGCGTACGTGCGCAACCGGCGCTTCGACGTGCTGGCCGCGAACAAGCTCGCCCGCGCACTCGCTCCCATCTACGAGCCCGGGCACAACCTCGCCCGGGACATGTTCCTCGACCCGGGAGTTCGTCGACTCCTCCCGGACTGGCCGGAGATCGCCGCGCAGACCGCCGCGGCCCTGCGCGCCGAGGCCGACCCGCACGACCACAGAACCGCACGCCTCGTCGCCGAGCTGGAGGCGGACAAGGACTTCCGCCGTCTTTGGGCGCGGCACGACGCGCGACCCTCGCGCGACGAGCTCAAGCGGTTCGTTCATCCGATCGTCGGTGAGCTCGCCCTGCGACGGCAGGCCCTCACCGTCGGCGGCGCCGAGGAGCAAGTGATCATCGCCTACCAGGCGGCACCGGGAAGCCCCTCCGAAGCCGCCCTCGCCCGACTTTTCTGACGCACGCCGACCGGGCTGTCCTGTTCGGCAGCACGGCTGCTCCCGCCGTCGACGGGGCGTCGGTGGGGCCTCAACGCGGGGGTGGGCGCGGAAGCCGGCACCGCACCCGACGCTGCGGGTCATGCAGAACGTGCCGGGCCTGACGGGCCATGAGGTGCGGAGCCGCCCGCATGAGGACGATGATCAACAGGGTGGGCAGGAGCAAGACGAGCAGGATCACAGACCTCTCCGGTTCGGCCGGTTCTCGGCCCCTGATCGGGCCGCTCTCAGAATGCGGTCGAGTACCGGGCCGTGCATGTCGACGAGGGCTGTACGCAGCAGCCACGTCGGCCGATATCACCGGACCACGCGGACCACGGTGACCCCTGCGTGGCACTCGACGGCATCGACGACCGACGCCTTGAACACAGCGGGCCGCACGCTGTCGGCGGCAGGCGTTGCCCGATGCCGGCCCGGTGACGGTAAGTGCCGCCTGGGCCACGCAGTGATGTCGCCTTCTCCGCCACAATATAAATAGACATAAAAATCCCAAAACCGGGCGCAATCGGACAGCAAACGGTATAAAGTGGGCATCGCTAGCGAAGACGCGCACCCTCGCCGACAGCCTCGACGCCAGGAGAGCCGCATGATCCACGGAGCGAACGCCGCTCCCGAACCCAACCCCCGTGCCGACGTCGCTTCCGCCCTCGGCTGCGAAGTGTGCAACGGCTGGGGCAGTGTGATCACCTACTGGGGCCACCACGAGCTGTGCTCCACCTGCCAGCCCGCCGCCGGCCGAGAGGACGACTACACCAGCACCGCTCCCCAGGCCGCATGGCAGCGGCGGAACCGGCGGCTGTGATCCAGCACAAAGCGGGTGCCTCGACCTCACCTACGCCTCCGTGGGCTCCTTCGCCGCCGGCCTGACTCTCGTCGGATCGCCGACCTCGCAGGCCGTACGCGACCGGCTCGGCCACTGGCAACGCATGCGTCCATCCCGGGTGACAACAAGGTGAGCAAGCGCTTAGATGGCAACGGACGTGTACCGCGCAAAGATGGAGGCTCCGTTGCTGTTCGCATCCGTCGACGAGGTCTCCGCGCGCCTCGCCGAGACCGGGTATCTGGCGTCGCCCGCGGTGGCCACGACGGTCTTCCTCGCCGACCGGCTCGGCAAGCCGCTGCTGGTGGAGGGTCCCGCCGGGGTCGGCAAGACCGAACTCGCCAAGGCCGTCGCGCAGGTCGCCGGGGCACGGCTGGTGCGGCTGCAGTGCTACGAAGGCATTGACGAGTCGAGGGCGTTGTACGAGTGGAACCACGCCAAACAGCTGCTGCGTATCAGCGCCGGCCGTGACGAAGCCTGGGACGAGACGCGCACGGACATTTTCAGCGAGGAGTTCCTGCTGGCGCGTCCGCTGCTGACCGCCATCCGCGGGGACGAACCGAAGGTGCTGCTGATCGACGAGACGGACAAGGCGGACGTCGAGGTGGAGGGCCTGCTCCTGGAGGTGCTCAGCGATTTCCAGGTCACCGTCCCCGAACTGGGCACGATCACTGCGGCCAGGCGCCCCTTCGTGGTCCTCACCTCGAACGCGAGCCGCGAGCTGTCGGAGGCGCTGCGTCGCCGCTGTCTCTTCCTCCACATCGGCTTCCCGGACGGGGAGCTGGAACATCGCATCGTCCGGCTCAAGGTTCCGGGCATCGACGAGGCGCTGGCCGAGTCCCTGGTGCGGGTGGTCAGGGCGCTGCGTGAGATGGACCTGCGCAAGGTTCCCTCGGTCGCCGAGACGATCGACTGGGCGCGCACCCTGCTCGCCCTCGGCGCCGGCACGCTCGAGGAGACCGTCGTGCGCGAGACCCTCGGCGTGGTCCTCAAGCATCAAGAGGACGTCCTGAAGGCGGCGTCGAAGCTCGACCTGGATGCCGTGTGAGCGCCTCCGCACCGGCGACAGGTGTCGCCGGGCGGCTGACGGGTCTGGTCGGCGCGCTGCGTTCGCACGGCGTGGGGATCGGCACGGGCGAGACCCTGGATGCCGCTCAGGCGGTGGAAGTACTCGGCCTGGCCGACCGCGAGTTGCTGCGTGAGGGGCTGGCGGCGACGCTGCTGCACAGCGAGGGGCAGCGACGGGTGTTCGACGCCGTCTTCGACGTGTACTTCCCGGCTCGCGTCGGGGTCCACGCCACCGAAGCTCCTGCGGACCGGGAGGGACTGCGGAACCGGCTCGCGGAGGCACTGGCCGCCAACGATCAAGGGATGATGGCGCAGTTGGCGGTTGAGGCGGTGAACGGCTTCGGCGGATACGGCTCGTCGCCGGGGTCGGACGGCTGGTCGTCGTACCAGACGCTCGAGCGGCTCCGCCCGCAGACGCTGCTGGCGCGGGTCCGCGACAGCATCCGGGCACAGGAAGGAGGGTCCGGCTTCACCGACCGGCTGCTCGAGGACGAGATCCGCCGGCGTATCGAGGTCTTCCGGGGGCAGGTCGCCACGGAGGCGCGGCGGCGTGTCGCCGAGCGGCGCGGCCGGGAGGAGATCGCGCGTCGGGCCGTGGCCACCACTGCGGACCGGGTCGATTTCCTGTCCGCCGGGCGGGATCGACTCGCCGAGTTGCGCAGGGTCGTTCAGCCGCTCGCACGCAAACTGGCCACCCGGCTCGCCGCGCGCCGCAGGCGTGCCGCGCGCGGCACCATCGATCTGCGGCGCACCCTGCGCGGGTCGCTGTCGACGGGCGGTGTGCCGATACGGCCCGTGCTGCGCCGGCGCCGTCCCGTCCGGCCCGAGCTGGTGCTGCTGTGCGATGTCTCGGGTTCGGTGTCCGGGTTCTCGGACTTCACGATGCTGCTGGTGCAAGCACTGCATGACCAGTTCAGCAAGGTGCGGGTCTTCGCCTTCGTCAATCGGATCGACGAGGTGACCAGAATGCTGGTGCACGGCGCGGCCGATCCCGACGCTCTGGGCGCCCGGATCCGCTCTGAAGCGGCACTGACGGGCTGGCACGGCAGCAGCGACTACGGAGTCGCATTCGGCGAGTTCAGCGAGCGGTACGGCGAGGCCGTGGGCTCGCGCACCACTGTGTTCGTCTTGGGTGATGCCCGCACCAACATGGCTGATCCGAATCTGCCGGCTGTACGGCACATCGCCGAGCGAGCCCGCCGCGTCTACTGGCTGAACCCCGAGCCGCGCTCCCAGTGGGGCACGGGTGACTCGGCGGCACCGGCCTACGCCGATGTCATCGCGATGTACGAGTGCCGCAACGCCAGGCAGCTCAGCGCGCTCATCGCACGGCTGCTGCCGGTCTGACCAGGCGACAGGCGGCGAGCACCGGGACGAAGTGACCTGGTTGGCAACGCGCCGGGACGACCCCGCAGGCGGAGTTGCGGTCGCCGGCACGACGGTGAGGGCGGGGACCGGCCGCCTGCCGCGGCCGGAACCGCGTGCGGTGCCTTCGCAGTGGCATGCTGGGGAAGCAGATCATCCGGCGGAGTGGGGAGAGTACGGCGGCGTGAAGGCAGCGGGAAGGTCGGTCGCGGCACGGCTGCGGGATCGCATCACCGCGTCGGATCCCGGGCTGCTCAGACTCGCCGCCGGGTCGCGGACGGCGGGCGCGATCGCTCTGACCCTGGCCGTGCTCGCCGTGCTGCGCGCCCCCGTGCCGCATCTGGTGGCCGGCGCGATCGCGGCCATGGTGGCCACCTTCGCCATCCGGGAGAAGCAGCGCGGTCGGCAGGCGGTCACGCTCGCCCTGGGTCTGCCGGTGGCCCTGGTGTCCGTGTCCCTGGGGGCGCTGCTGAATGCGCGCGTCGTGGCCGGGGACGTGTTCTTCATCGTCCTGATCTTCTGCGCGGTCTACAGCCGTCGGTTCGGTGACCGGGGCACCGCGCTCGGGCTGATCGGCTTCCAGGTGTACTTCCTGTCGTTGTTCGTCGGCGCCACGGTCCCGACGCTGCCGGCGCTGTACGGCGTCATCGCGCTCGCGTTCGCCTGCAGCGCCTTCGTACGGTTCGCGGTCGTGTACGAGACGCCAGCGGGCATCCTGCAACGACTGCGCGAGGCCTTCCGCGTGCGCCTCGCCCAGCTTGTGTCGGCGCAGCTGGAGCTGCTGGACGCGGGCCCCGAAGACGCGGACAAGGCTCTGGAGGAGGTGCGAGAGGGCACCGCACGGCTGCACGAGACGGCCATGATGATCCAGGGCCGGCTGGACGACGGGACATCCGACGAAGCCGTGGCGCAGATGCTGCAGCGCCGGATCGCGGACGCCGAGATCGCCGCCGAGCGGCTCGGGCTGCTCCTCCTCGACGCCCGCAGTGCCGAGCGGGCGGACACACTCACCCTGCATCTGCCCGGCGCGCACGTGCCCTCGGGCGGCCGCCTGCCGGTGCGGGACGAGGCGATCGACACGCTCCGCCGCGAACTGCTGACGCTCCGCCTGCTGGTGCTGCAGCCCGTCGGGCAGCGCGGTGGGACGGGGACGGCCCATCTGCGCAACCGGCTGCTCGGCTACCGGGACGAGGAGAACCTGCCGTCGGCGTCGAGAGCCGTGCAGGACGTCTTCCGGGGCGTCGGCGAGGCCGCGCGGGCGGTGCTGGGGCTCAGGGTCGCGCTGGAGGAAGCGCAGGACGAGTCCGACGACACGCCCGCCACGACGCGCTCGAGGGAGGAGCTGGACGCCGAGAACGCCGCCATCGAGGGCGCCCAGGAAAGCGAGCGGGAGACACAGCAGGAGCCGAGAGGGCTGCGGCGGCCCACCACGCGTGCCGCCGTGCAGGTTTCCGTGGGCTCGGCCCTGGCCATCGTCGGTGGCGAGTTCCTCTCCAGCCATCGCTGGTACTGGGCGGTGCTGACCTGCTGGATCGTCTTCATGAACACCTCGTCGACGGGCGAGGTCCTGGTCAAGGGCTACCGCCGCCTGGTGGGCACCGTCCTCGGCGTCGTGGCCGGCATCGTCCTGGCGGGACTGGTGGGGCACCACACGTGGACGGCGCTTGCGCTGGTGCTGCTGTTCGTCTTCGCGATGTTCTACACGGCCCCGCTGTCGTACACGCTGATGTCGTTCTTCGTGACCGCGGCGCTGGGTCTGCTGTACACGCTGCTGCACACCTACAGCCTGTCGGTGCTGGTACTGCGCGTGGAGGAGACGACGCTCGGCGCGGCCTGCGGGATCGTCGCGGCGGCCATGGTGCTTCCGACGGGCACGGACCGCCGCACGAACGATCTGCTCGCCACTGTCCTGGAGCGGCTCGCCGAAGTCACCGACGCCGCCGTCGACCAGCTCAGCGGCGGGCCCGGGGCCGGTCTGCTCAACAAGGCGCGCGACCTGGACGAGGCACTCGGCGACCTGCGGGCGGCCACGCAGCCGCTCACCCACCCGATCACACCGCTGCGGGCGCGGCGGAACACGGCCCAGTACGTCGTCGCGGTCCTGGAGACATGCGCCTACCATGCGCGCTGCCTGGCCGCGACCGCCGAGCTCCTGGCCACACATCCCTCGATCGCGGCAGATCCGCGGCTGCGCCGGGCGTGTGACCGTATCACGGACAACATCGCGGCGATCAGCGCGCACGTGGCGGACCAACACGCCACCGACGAGGTCGAGACGGGGCCGAGCATCGCCTCCCTGCTGGAGTCCGACACGGCCGGCACACCGCGGTACGGGCGGATCACCGACCGGGTGCTGCGGCATCTGCAGCGCCTGGACGAGGCGGTGGTCGGCCTGGCCCGCCCACTGAGTGTGCCGGTGGCCGCGCGAAAACCGTGACGGGCGGCGCCTTTGGGGACGGCGCCCTGGCGGTGCGGCGGCTTCCACGACTGCGCGGGCGACGGCCTCCAGCGGCGAGCGCGGTCTCCACGCGCTCGTCGGCGTCGCCGAAGGTGATGCCCTGGGTCGTGGTTGGCTGGACACAGGGACGTTCCAAGGCGACCCTGGCCGAAAGGCACGGTCCTGTGCCTGCCGACAACGTCAGGAGTTCTTCTCGTGCGCGCCACTGTGATCCACGGTCCCAACGACATCCGGATCGAGGAGGTGCCCGATCCGGTCGTCCGGCACCCCGCCGACGCGGTGGTGCGCGTTGTCACCGCCTGCATCTGCGGCAGCGACCTGTGGGCGTACCGGGGCGTGGCGTCCCGGCAGCCCGGGCAGCGCATCGGCCACGAGTTCCTCGGCGTGGTGGAGGAGGTCGGGTCCGAGGTGGCGGGATTCCGGCCGGGCGACTTCGTGGTGGCGCCGTTCGTCTGGTCCGACGGTACCTGCGACTTCTGCCGGGAGGGGCTGCACACCTCATGCCCGCAGGGCGGCTTCTGGGGGCAGGTGGGCTCGGACGGCGGCCAGGGCGAGGCGGTTCGGGTGCCGTTCGCCGACGGTACGTTGGTCGCGCTGCCGAAGGATGCGGCGGGCGAGGACAAGCTGCTGCCCGCCCTGCTCGCCCTCTCCGACGTGATGAGCACCGGCCACCACGCCGCCCTGGCCGCCGGGGTACGGCCGGGCGCCACCGTCGCCGTGGTCGGTGACGGTGCGGTCGGTCTGTGCGGCGTGCTCGCCGCCCGCCGGCTCGGCGCCGGGCGAATCGTCGCACTCGGCCGTCACGGTGCGCGCACCGCCATCGCCCGTGCCTTCGGCGCGACCGATGTGGTTGCCGAGCGCGGTGACGCGGCGATCGATGCGGTGCGGGAGCTGACCGGCGGGCAGGGTGCGCACGCCGTGCTGGAGGCGGTCGGGACCGAGGAGTCCATGCGCACCGCGATCTCCATCGCCAGGGACGGCGGCGCGGTCGGCTACGTCGGCGTCCCGCACGGCGGCAGCGCGGGCGTCGACATCAGTCAGATGTTCGACCGGAACGTCTCGCTGCGCGGCGGCGTCGCCCCCGCGCGTGCGTACATCCCCGAGCTCCTGCCCGACGTGCTCTCCGGTGCCATCGACCCCGGCCTCGTCTTCGATCGGACGGTGGATCTGGACGGCGTTCCGGACGGCTACCGCGCCATGGACGAGCGCACGGCCCTCAAGGTTCGGATCACCTTCTGATCCCGGTCCGTCCGGCAGAGCGTGTCGCTCTGCCGGACACCCCCACCACCCCTGGACCCGTCCCGGAGCCCGCCGAAGAACCCGACCCGATGCGCGCCGCGGTGCCGCGCGCCGCGGGCGATCGTACCGGCGGCTCCAGGCAACGGTAGGGGCCCGCCGCCGGCCAGACGTCAAGAGCCGCCGCGGGGCGGGCCGTTCGGCCCTGCGGGAGCCCATTGACACGGGAGGAGCCCGGTGCTTCAGTGGCTGAGCCACTCAGCCACACCACTCAGCCACGTCACTCTGCGGAGGACCTGCCGGATGAGCTCACGCAGCACAGCCTTTACCGAGATGATGTGCGGCACCGTGCGACTCGCCGGCGACACGGGGACTCGGCGGGTCCGGCTGGACCTCGCCGTGCGGGCGGCGTCCACCCTCAGGCCGCTCGGGAGCACGACCGCCCGGGTGTCCGGGCGGGTTCGCATAGAAGGTCTGGTCGACGACCCGGGCGCCGTCGGTGAGATGGAGATATCGCCGCTGGCCCGGCGCAGGATCGTCTACCGTGTCGGCTTCACCGCCGGTGACCGCAAGTACCTGCTGCTGGGCTGGAAGTCGGTCTCCTTGCGCCATCCGGTGGCGTCGATGACGGTGCTCCCGTACACCGTCTACGAGGAGGGGAACCAGGTCGGGCAGGGCACGTTGCGGTTCCCTCTCGCGAGCCGGCTCGTGCCGTTCCTGGCGAGCTGGCGCTTTCCCCGCCGCGACGACAGCGCCACCGCTTACACACCGCGCTGGGACGGCTCGCCGGGGCGGACGGAGGTCTGGTACACCACCCTCACCGATCCCGTCACCGGTACCGGCGTGTGGTTGCACCATGAGCTCACGGCGCCCATCGACGGGGCGACGGCGTACGCTCACGGCTGGGTCGCGGTCTTCCCTCCCGAAGGGCCTGTCGAGTACGCACGGTTCGGGCCCGAGCCCTGGGTGGCGTTTCCGCAGGGGTTCGGCACCACCGAAGTCACGGTGCGGCCGCGACGGTTGTCCGGTGCGGCCGGGCGCTTCCGCTGGGACGTGGAACAAACCTCGCACGGCGCGCCGCTCTACACCTTTCCCCGGTGGGCCTGGCGGCGCCCGCTCCTTCCCGCCGCGCAGATGCTCCCCGCGTCGAGATCCCGGTTCACCGGTGTCGTGGAGCATCCCGGCGGTCGACTCGACCTGTGCGACGCGCCGGGAGCCACCGCGCGGGTCTACGGGCACGGCAACGCGCGTCGCTGGGCATGGCTGCATGCCGATCTCGGTGGCGGAGACGTGCTGGAGGTCGTCGCCGCGGTGGCGATGCGGCCCGGACTCAGGAAGCTGCCGCCACTGGTGTTCCTGCGCCTGAGCAAGGACGGACGTACCTGGCCGCGACGCGGACTGCGCACCGCCGTCGGGTGGGCGGGACTCGGGCGGTTCCGCGCCCACATCGGTCTGCCGGTGTGGGCGGTCACCGGGCGGGCCGGCTTGCGTCGCATCCGCGTGACCGTCACCCAACCCGAGGAACGCACGCTGGCCCTCGAGTACACCGACCCCGACGACAGCAGGCTGGTGTGCCACAACAGCGAACGCGCCGACGCCCGCATCGTCGTGGAGCGGTGGTGGGGCGGCTGGCGTCCCGAGGCACGCTGGACACTGACCGGGACCGCCCATGCGGAAGTGGGCCGGCGATGAGCCGCAGTCTCCGGGGTCTGGTCGCCGCGTTGCTCGCCGACGACGGTACGGAGCACTGGCTCGCAGCCGTCCCGCACCGGCTGGAGTCCCTGCTCGCGTCGCTGCCGTTGCCGGCCCGCGTGGGGATCAGGTGCGGGGCTGCCGCCGTCGACGCCTATGCCACGCTGAGCACCGGAGCACGACTGGACCGCCTCTGCGTCGGCGACCGTGACGCGGTCCTCGCCTCCCTCACCGCCCGGCCCGCGCTGCTGCCCCTGCTGGACGCCCTGAAAGTCCCTGCCGTGCTCGCCGGGAGCACCGAGCGCATGCTGCACAGAGCCGCCGGCACACGCCCCGCGTCTGCGGCACCGGTTGACCCTCCGCTGGACTGCGTGCCTTCCCCACAGTGGCCGGACCGGTCCACGGCAGACGTGGTCGTCGTGGGGTCGGGGGCCGGCGGCGCGATCGCCGCGCGCACCCTGGCCCGGGCGGGGATGCGCGTCGTCATCCTGGAAGAGGGCCGCAGGCACACCACCGCCGACTTCGCACGGCGTGTGCCGCTGGACCGCTTCACCGAGCTCTACCGCGACGGCGGCACGACCGTGATGTGGGGCCGACCGCCTGTGCTGCTGCCCACCGGACGCGCTGTGGGCGGCACCACTGTCGTCAACGCCGGCACCTGCTATCGCACACCTCGTCGCGTCCTTGCGCGCTGGCACGGCACCTTTGGCCTCGGCATCGCAGACCCGTCGGCATTCGCCGTACACCTCAACGACGTCGAACGCGTCCTCGGTGTGGCACGACAGCCGCTCGACGTCCTCGGCCGCAACGGCCTCCTGGCCCTGGACGGCGCCGGCCGTCTGGGCTGGCGAGCCGTCCCGGTGCGCCGCAACGCCCCTGGATGCCGGGGCTCCTGCGAGTGCGTCGTGGGATGCCCGACCGGCGCCAAACAGAGTGTTCAGCTCTCGGTGCTGCCCGACGCGTGCGCTGCCGGCGCCCGGATCGTCACCTCTGCCAGAGCGGAGCGCATCCTCACCGACCCTGACCGCCCGGGCGGTCCGCGGTGCGCGGGAATCGCCGCGAGGCGTGCCGACGGCTCTCGGTTCGAGATCCTCAGCCCGATGGTCGTCGTCGCGGCGGGCGCCCTGCAATCCCCCCTCCTGCTCAGGCGCTCAGGGCTCGGACAACATCCGCGGATCGGCCGGAATCTCGCCGTGCATCCGGCCACCAGTGTCGCGGGCCGTTTCCCTGACGCCGTCTGTGACGGCCCCACGGTGTTGCAGAGCGTCGCGGTCGAGGAGCTGCACGACGACGGCATCCTCATCGAGGCCACCGCACCGCCACCCGGAATGGGTTCCTTCGTCCTGCCCGGCGCCGGACGCGACCTCCGCGCCGAGCTCGAGGGAGCCGAGCGCCTCGCCGTCCTGGGAGCGATGATCGCCGACCGGCCCGGCGGCAAGGTCCTGGGCGCCCGGTACCCGCTGCTGCGCTACGACCTCGATCCGAAGGACGGCTCCTCGCTGCTGCGCGCCATCGCCGCCATGGGCGAAGTACTCTTCGCGGCAGGCGCCGACGAGGTCCTCACAGGACTCCCCACGACGCCCAAAGTCCGCTCCGTCAGGGAACTGAAAGCGGCACTCGGCGATGTGACGCCTCGTCAACTCCACCTCTCGGCCTTCCACCCCACGGGAACCATCGCCCTCGGTGCGAACGACCAGGTCGCCCCCGCGGACCCTCACGGGTGGTTGCGCGGAGTACGCGGTGTGCTCATCGCCGACGGATCCGCCTTGCCGAGTTGCCCCGAGGTGAACCCTCAGCTGACCATCATGGCGACCGCCTCGGCCCTGGCCTCGGCCGCCACCCGATCCGCCTGACCACCACGCTCGCCCCGCAGGCAGCCACCGCAATGGCCGTTCTGCCGATGCCTCACCCACGGCTGTTCACGAACAGGCTCTGCACGCTGCGCCCGATCGCACCGCGGGTGTCATGGAGTGCGGCCTCCACCATCCCCAGTCCGTCGGCGTCGATGCCGGTACGGGCGTCGAGGCAGACCCACTGCCGCGGTCGCAGGCCGGTCAGGAGACACGGGCCGACTGTTTGGAGCGTCGATTCCCGGGTGCCCCCAGCATGACCTTCTCCGTGTCACGCAGATACTTCTCCGCTGCCCGCTCCGCGTCCTGTGGCCTGCGGTCGATCACGGCCCGCACCAGGGGGCCGAGTTGGGCAGCGGCCTTGGCCGGGTCCTCGAAGGGCGCCCGCAGGGCGCCCCGGACGGGCAGGTACGCGTTGAACAGCGTGTTGGTGAGCAGCAGGTACACCCTGTTGCCGGTGCACCGAGCCAGCTCGCGGTGGACTTCCACATCGGCGAGCTGAGCGGCGTCGGCGTCGACTGCCGCGTCCACCGATTCCAACAACTCGGCCAGCCTGCGCGCTTGCCGCGCGGTGCGCCGGGTTGCCGCGCGACGAGCGATGAGTGCGCCGATGTGTCGCCGTACTTCGAAGATGTCCACCAGCCAGCCGCTGTCCTGGGAGGCCAGCATCGGCAGGAGATCGGCCCCTCCGACCCTCAGAAAGTCACGGACCCGCGTGCCGACGCCATGCCGCGTGCTCAGCAGGCCCGCCTGTTCGAGACGGGAGAGGGCGTGCTTGAGCGTCGTTCGGGTGACACCGTATCCGGCCGCGAGTTCCCGCTCCGACGGCAGGAGACACCCCGGGGGGTGGGTCCCACTGATGATGTCCTCGCGCAGCCTGGACTCCAGAAGGTCGACCACCGTCTGACGCGGGATGCTCTCTGCCGCCACGGACCATCTCCACTTTGCTCACGCTGGACCAGTGGCTCAGCCACCACGAACACGCTAGACAGTGGCACGACACCTGGTCAAGGCCCGGCCTGTCGCCCGATGTGGCAGCCGAGCACGACCCGCCCGCGTCCTTCGCGGGCGGGTCGTGGCACGGTCCCGGTCAGTCGCCGACTCCGGACTCGTCGAGTACTTCCCGTGCGGCTCCCAGCGCGGTGGCTCGGTCGTCGGGGACCAACCCGATACGAGTGCGACGGTCGAGGAGGTCGGCCGCGTCCAGTGCCCCTTCGTGGCGTACGGCCCACAGCAGTTCCGCGCGGGTCACCGGGTGCCCTTCCAGGACGGGCCGCGCGAGCCGGGGGTCGGCCGTGGCCAGCGCGTGGACGGCCGGCGCCTCGGTGCCGTAGCGGTTGATCAGGCGTCGCGGCGCGCGGAGGGCGCCGAGCACCCGGGGCGGTGCGGCACCGACCAGAGGGAGTGCGCTGGTCGGGGAGGTACCGGCGGACAGGCCGTGGGTGGCGACAGCGGCGTCGACCGCGTCCTCGGCCATGCGCCGGTACGTGGTCAGTTTGCCGCCCACCACGGTGACCACACCCTCCGACGAGGTGAGCACGGCGTGTCTGCGGGAGATGTCGGCGGTGCTCGGCGCTGCGCCCGAGTCGCCGCCCGGGGTGCTGTCCAGCAGCGGCCGCAGTCCCGAGAACGCGCCTACCACGTCCTCTCGGTGGACGGGGACGTCCAGGGCGGAGCCGAGGACGTCGAGCAGGAATCCGATGTCGGTCTCCGGCACGTCGGGTACGTCCGGTACGTCGCCTTCCACTGGTTCGTCGGTGAGTCCGACGTAGACCCGGCCGTCGCCCTGCGGCAGGACGAGGACGAAGCGGTTGGTCTCGCCGGGGATCGGGATGTGCAGGCCGGCCGGCAGAAAGCCCAGGTGGTCCGCGCGCAGGACGAGGTGGGTGCCGCGCGAGGGCCGTATGCGGACCCCGTCCACGAGGCCGCCGGCCCACACACCGGAGGCGTTGATCACCGCGCGGGCGCGGATGTCGCCCTCCTCGCCGGTGAGTTCGTCGCGTATCCGGGCACCGGACGCGGTCAGTTCCAGCGCCCGCACCCGGGTGAGGATCCGTGCGCCCCGCGCAGCCGCCGTACGAGCGATCGCGGTGACCAGGCGGGCGTCGTCGGTCACCCGGCCGTCCCAGGACAGCAGTCCGCCGCGGAGCCCCAAGCCGCGCAGAGCGGGAGCCAGATGACGGGTTTCCGCAGCGGAGAGCCTGCGTGGTGCGGGCAGTGTGGCCCGCGCCGTGCGTGCCGCCAGACGCAGCGTGTCGCCGGCGCGGAAACCGGCCCAGGCCAACGCCGCCTGGCCCCGGGAGACCAACGGGGTCAGGGGCAGCACGAACGGCTGTGCCCGCACGAGGTGCGGAGCGGTGCGCTCCATCAGGACGCCGCGTTCGAGGGCGCTCTCGTGAGCGACGTCGAGCTGGCCGGAGGCGAGGTAACGCAGTCCGCCGTGGATGAGCTTGGAGCTCCAGCGGGAGGTGCCGAAAGCCAGGTCGTGGGCGTCGACGGCGACGACCGACAGTCCGCGGGCGGCGGCGTCCAGGGCGGCCCCGGTGCCGGTCGCGCCGAGGCCGACCACCAGGACGTCCACGGGCGCGCCACCGACGGTCTCAGCCAGTTCGCGCAGGCGGCGGCCCGCGGTCAGGGACGAGCCGGCAACCGCTCGTTGCGAGGAGGCCGGACTGCTGCTGGAGCTCATGGTGTGAGGGTCCTCTCGAGGATGGTCCGCAGTTCTGCGGAGAAGGCCTCCGCGCTCAGCTCGGCGTCGTCCTCCTCGGTCATGGTGCGCAGCGACAGGGTGAAGGACTGGGCGACCAGGAGCAGGGACCTGGCCTGCCGTTCGGGGTGGCCGGGGCGTACCGACCCGTCCGCGTGCCCCTCGCGCAGGGCGTCGGCGAGCAGTTCCAGGAGGGCTTCCTGGCTCGCTCCGCGCCGGTCCAGCACGTAGGGGATGAGCAGTTCGGGATCCACGTCGACGATCTTGCGGAAGAGGGGGTGGCTCCGGAAGGCGTCCACACCGTGGACGAGGCCGTCCACGATCCGGGTGCGCGTGGTCGTGCCCGGCCTCGGGTCCGGCATCGCGCCGGTGGCCGCCTGAATCCACTCCCGGGTCATCAAGTCACCCACCAACGAGCGCACATCGGGCCAGCGGCGGTACAGCGTCATCCGGGAGACGCCCGCGCGGCGGGCCACGTCGGTCAGCGTGGTGCGCCGCACGCCGACGGCCAGGACGCAGTCGCGGACCGCGTCGAGCACTGAATCGCCGTCCGAGGCGTTGTGACGAATAGGCGTCATGTGTCACAGTGTAACGCCCTCGGCGGTGCGATGGGCGGGGCTCCTCCGCGACCGCACTGCCGCGACGACTGACTCGCGACGCCCCCGTCGCGACGACCGGTGAGGACAAGCGCCATGGACATGCTGTGGAGCGGCTGGGGTGACCCGGCCAGGGCGACACCGCTGCCCGATTCGGTGATCGGGCTGCTGCGCGACCTGCTCGGGGTCAAACCGCGCAGCGCGGAGCCGATCGCCCTGGAAGAGATCGCCGTACCCGAGCCGCTCCTCGACCCGGCCGCACGCCGGGCCCTGCTCACCGCCGTCGGCGGTGAAGAGCATCTGCGCACCGACGCCGAGTCCCGTATCCGGCACACCCGCGGCAAGTCCACGCCGGATCTGCTGCGCATCCGGGACGGCGACGTGAGCGACCTCCCGGCAGCGGTGGTCCTCCCGGCGAGCCATGAGGAGGTCCTCGCGGTGCTGACGGCGTGCGCCACACACGACCTGGCCCTGGTCCCCTTCGGTGGCGGCACCTCCGTCGTCGGCGGACTCGCCCCCGAGTCGCGGCGCCCCTTCGTCGCGCTGGACCTGCGCCGCATGGACGCCCTGCTCGACGTCGACCCGGTCTCCCGCACGGCCACCCTCCAACCCGGTCTGCGCGCCCCGCACGCCGAGTCACTCCTGGCCGGGCACGGCTTCACGCTCGGCCACTTCCCGCAGTCCTACGAGTGGGCGACGATCGGCGGATTCGCCGCGGCCCGCTCCAGCGGTCAGGCCTCCGCCGGGTACGGCCGCTTCGACGACATGGTCCTCGGCCTCACCCTCGCCACCCCGTCCGGCACTCTCGAGGTGGGCCGCGCACCGCGCTCGGCGGCCGGGCCCGACCTGCGTCAGCTGATCCTCGGCTCCGAGGGCGCGTTCGGCGTCATCACCTCGGTGACCGTACGGGTCCGTCCCCTCCCCCACACCCGCGTCTACGAAGGGTGGCGCTTCGACTCCTTCGAAGCGGGCGCAGCCGCCCTGCGGCACCTCGCCCAGGACGGACCGCGGCCGACCGTGCTGCGCCTGTCGGACGAGACGGAGTCGCTGATCGGCCTCGCCCAGCCCGACGCCATCGGTGCCTCGGGCCTTCCGCAGAACGCCGGATGCCTGGCCATCACCGGATACGAGGGCACCGAGGAGGACACCGCGCAGCGCCGGGAACGGGCCGCGGCCGTGCTGCGCGACAGCGGCGGCACCTGTCTGGGCCGGGAGCCGGGAGAGCGCTGGGCCCACGGCCGCTATTCGGCTCCCTACCTGCGGGACGCACTGCTGGACGCCGGGGCGTTCGCCGAGACGCTGGAGACGGCCGCCTTCTGGTCCCGCCTCCCCGGACTGTACGCCGCCGTCCGCGAGGCGCTCACCGGCACGCTCACCCGGTCCGGCACACCGCCGCTGGTGATGTGCCACATCTCCCATGTCTACGAGAACGGCGCTTCCCTGTACTTCACCGTGGTCTCCGCCCAGGGCGAGGAGGCCCTGGCGCACTGGGCCCAGGCGAAGCGCGCCGCCAACGAGGCGATCCTGACGGCAGGCGGCACCATCAGCCACCACCACGGCGTGGGCACTGACCACCGCGACTGGTACGTGCGGGAGGCCGGTCCACTCGGCATCGGCGCCCTCCAGGCCGTCAAACGCCGGCTGGACCCGACAGGTCTGCTCAACCCCGGCGTCCTCCTGCCCGCCGACTGACCCACCCCCGCCCACCCCGACTTTCGTCCACAAGCCGTCAGGCGCCTCTGGAGGCACACCGATGCGACAGTTCACCGCCATCGTCAACCCCACCGCCGGCGGATCCACCGGGGTCGCGGTGCTGCTCCACGTGGCCCGGCTGCTGAGGGAGGCCGGGGCCGAGCTGGAGACCGAGTACAGCCGCAGCCTGGCCCACGCCGGTGAGCTCGCCCGCCAGGCAGGGCAGCGAAACCGCGTGGTCCTGGCGGTCGGCGGCGACGGCATCGTCGGCGGCGTCGGCGGGGCCCTCAGCGGCACCGACACGCTCTTCGGCCTGATCCCGGCCGGCCGAGGCAACGACTTCGCCCGTGCGCTCGGCCTGCCCACCGACCCGGAGGCACTGGCCCGGGTACTGCTGCACGGCGCTCCCCGGTCGGTGGACACCATCGAAGTGGAGTCCGCCCACGGCCGCGGTGTCGTCCTCGGCAGCGTGTACGCGGGAGTGGACGCCCTCGCCAACCGTCACGCCAACCGCTCCGCGCTCCTGAAGGGCGCCGCCTCCTACTACGCGGGCGGACTGAGAGCCGTCGCCACCTGGCGCCCGGCCGCCTACCGGGTCACCGTCGACGGCGAGCAGCTCTCGCACCGCGGCTACACCGTCGTCGCCGCCAACTCGCCCTACTACGGCTCCGGCCGCATCATCGCCCCCGGAGCCCGCGTCGACGACGGACTGCTCGACGTGGTGATGATCCGCGAAGCGCCACGCCGGCTCTTCTTCACCCTGATGAACGAGCTCAAGTCCGGGGCCCACATCCACCGCCCCGAAGTGCGGATCGCGCAGGGAAGAGAGGTTCGCATCGAGGCCGACCGGGAAGTGCCGTGCGGCGCCGACGGCGAGGTCGACGCCGTCCTTCCCGTCACGGCCCGGATCCTGCCCGGAGCACTCGCCGTGCTCTGCCAGGGAGACTGACCCGGCTCGCAGGCGGCCCGCCGGCTCCCGGCTCCGGAACCGCCCCGGCCGCCGGATAATGGGGCAAAGGGGAAACAACACGGTCGTGCTGGGGAGAAGGAAAGGTCGCCGTCTCCCGGCCCGTCCCGGTGTGGGGGCGGGCCGGTGCGCGTGTCAGGGGTGGTGTGCCATGTCCGTCCCTTCCGTGCCCGAGCCGGTGGTGTCGATGGGCGGGCTGCTGCCGGCCGTCGCCCGTACCGCGCAGATCGTGGGGCAGGACGACGACGTGCGGGTCCTGCCCGAGGAGGTCACGGCTCTGGGCCCGGTCCCGCAAGCCAGGATGTGGGAGTTCGCCGCCGGCAGGACCTGCGCCCGGCGCGCACTGCGCGCTCTGGGACTGCCGGCATCGGCGATTCTGGTCGGGGCGCACCGCGAACCGGTGTGGCCGCGGGGAACCGTCGGCAGCATCACGCACTGCCCTGGTTACTGCGCGGCGGCAGTGGCGCTGGAGCAGGACCTGGCGGCGGTGGGCATCGACGGCGAGCCTCACGAGGCGTTGCCGGCCGGTGTTCTGGAAGCGATCACCGACCCTGCGGAACGGGCGGCTCTGGAGGATCTGCCCTCGGGGCCCGTCTGCTGGGACCGGGTCCTCTTCAGCGCCAAGGAGAGCATCTACAAGGCGTGGTTCTCGCTGACCCGTACGTGGCTCGACTTCACCGAGGTGTTCGTCACCGTGCACTCTTCCGATGGGAGCTTTCACGGGCGTCTGCTCGAGCGCGTCGTCGACGAGAGGGCGCCGGCTGGTTTCGACGGGTGTTTCGTGGTGGGCGCCGACCTTGTGCTGACGGCCGTCACCGTGGCGCGGGCCAGGCCGCTCCCCTCGGGGGTGGGAGACCGGTGACAGCCGGAACGGCACCGCCCCTGACTGCCTCGCGGGGGGCGCGTCGGTTCTGTCAGGCGCCGAGAGTCCGCGTCCGGCGGCTACGACCGTTTGCCCGGCCATCGCGCCGCGGACGCCGGCCTGGTTTCAGGGAGATCGGCAGGCATCTGCGCATCGCTCGTCACGACATCGTCGCCCAGGACGGCGTCGCCGTAGAGATCCCGGATCCAGTTGGCCTGGTAGACGGTGTCGAGATAGCGCTCACCCAGGTCCGGCGCGATGGCCACCGCGGTGAGGTCCGATGTGTCACATCGGGCCAGCCAGTCGACCGCCCCGCTGACCACGGTGCCCGTGGAGCCCCCGAAGAGGAAACCGTGCCTGGCCAGGCGGTGACAGGCCCGGATGGTGTCGGCCTCCTCGACCTCTATCGCCTCGTCCACGTACGACGTGTCCAGCAGTGGCGGTTGCATGCTCATCCCCAGTCCGGGAAGCATCCGGCGCCCCGGCGCTCCGCCGAAGGTCACCGAGCCGACGGTGTCGACGGCGACGATCCGCACGGAGCGGTGCCAGCGCCGGAACCAGCGGGCACAGCCCATGAGCGTTCCGGTGGTGCCCGCTCCGACGAACAGCACGTCAAGGCCGGGGAAGGAGCGTGCGATTGCCGGGGCCGTCCGGTGATAGTGCGCCTTCCAGTTGTTCGCGTTGGTGTACTGGCTCAGCCACACGTACCTACCGCTCCGAGCGCATTGCCTGCGGATGTAGTCGAGGCGGGCACCGAGGAAACCGCCGTGCGGGCTGGGCTCGGTGACGACGTGGACATGGGCGCCGAGTGCCTCCATCAACAACCGGGTCGACAGGTTGCAGCGCGAGTCCGTCACACACAGGAACCGGTAGCCCTTGCTGGCCGCGATCACGCTCATGGCCACGCCCATGTTGCCCGACGAGGACTCGAGCAGGACCGAGTCGGGTGTGATGGCCCCTGCCCGTTCCGCGGCCTCCACCATCTCCCTGGCGGGCTTCAGCTTGATGGAGCCGGCGAAGTTGAACCCCTCGCACTTCAGGAACAGCGGCTGCCCGCAGATCGACCGCAGGTCGACGTAGAGGTCCTCCTCGTTGAAGCTGTACGGATCGGATATGACTGGCACGATGGCCTCCGTGGATCGAAGGGCGGCTCGGTGCGCGGTGCCGCGGGCCGCTCATCCGTAGCGGTTCAGCTCGTGGAAGAAGTCGTCGATGACGTTCAGTCCTCCGGACTCGGCGACCTGGTCGTAGACGTACTTGCCGACGGCCAGATCGAGCACTCCCAGGCCGAAGGGTGAGAAGATCACGGGGCGGTCCGGCGGCGGTGTGACGCGCCCGGACATGACGTCGTCCAACGTGCCGTCGAGGAACTGCCGATTCCCGGTGAGCCGTTCGGTCAGGTGCGGTGAGGTGTCGGCCCGCAGGCAATGCTCCACGTCGTCGACGAAGTTGGCCGAGGCGAGCAGCACCTCGGGGGCCAGGTCCCGCAGCGATATGTGCAGCACCACCGGACCGTGCGCGAACCACGCGGGGTCGTGGACGTGGGGACGCGCGGCGACCGTGGCGAAGACCACCAGGTCGCTGAGGCGGATCACCTGCTCCGCACTGTCGTGCACGGTGACGGGCCCTGCGGCCCCCGACTGCTCCAGGCAGCAACGGAAGGCCGTCGCGTTGTCCGGCGACAGGTCGAACACGCCGATGTTCTCGAACGACCAGCCGGTGCCGGCCAGAAACGTGTGGATGTAACGGGCGATCACACCGGCTCCGACAAAGCCGAGGTGGGTCGGGCGAGGCCGTTTCCGGCTGAGCCAGTCGGCTGCGAGCGCGGCCGACGCCGCTGTCCGGGAGGCGCTGATGATCGAGCTTTCCAGGCAGGCGAACGGGTAGCCGGTGTCATGGTCGTTGAGGATGAGCACCGCCGATGCCCGAGGGATTCCGACCGTGACGTTCTGGGGAAAGCTGGATATCCACTTCAGGCCGTCCACCCGTGTCTGACCACCGAGTGACGCGGGCAGCGCGATGATCCGGGAGGACGGACGGTCGTGGAAACGCAGGAAGGAGGACGGCGGGTTCACCGAGTCTCCTGCGGCGTGCAGCCGATAGGCGATCTGCACCAGCTCCACGATGTGCTCTTCGCGCCCCTGCAGGGCGCGCTGCACCTGCGCGCCGGAGATGACGGCAAAGGGAGGCACCCGCAGAGTCCCGGACGGGGTGAGCCGGGTGGCGGGCGAGCAGGTGGTGGTCATCGCGTCATCACCTCCGTGGTCGGCGAGCAGCCGGCCAGGTGCACGGCGTCGGCCAGGGCGACCATGACGTCGCGCGGTCCTTCATAGGCTTCTCTGCTGTGCGCGGTCCGCAGGTTGTCGACGAGCAGCAGGTCGCCGTCCTGCCACGGTTCGCGTACGGTGTGGGCCTGGTAGACCTGGTTGATGAGGTCGACGGTGTCCCGTGCGATCGCATCGCCGTTGCCGTAACGGGTGTTGAACGGCAGCCCGTCCGACCCGTAGAGATCCACCAGGTATTCGCGTATCTCCGGATCCAGCGTCCATTCGCTGAGGAACGCTATCTGGTTGAACCAGCAGCGCCGCCCCGTGAGCGGGTGACGGATCACCGCGCTGCGGCGTTGCCTGGTGCGCAGGCCACCGTCGGGTTGCCAGGCGAACTCGATGGCCGCGGCGCGGCAGTAGTCCTCGACGGCTGTGCGGTCGTCGGTCCCGAACGCCTCGGTCCAGGAGGCGCCGATGTCGTCGTTGTAGCTCCGGGCGAGCAACCAGCCCTCGTGCTCGAACCGCTCGACGAGTGCCTCGGGCAGTGCGGCGAGTACGGTCGGCGAGTCGGCGAGTGCGGTCGCACCGCCGCTGCCGGGCGAGACCAGGCAGGCGAACTGCATCAGGCCCGGGAACCGCAGCGCGTAGCTGAGCTCGTGGTGCATGCACATCGTCCGGTTGGGCGGCCACGTCGACGACGAGTACACGCCGGTGCCGTAGCTGCGCCGCGCGGCGAACGCCTCCGTCTCGACCATCAGGGCGGTGGCCAGCTGGGTGAAGACGGACGCGGTTCCGGCCACATCGCGCAGCCCCAGACCGCGCACCATGACGGCACCGTGCTCGGTGACCAGGCTGCGCAGCGGGTCCCGGTGTTCGGCCGCCCAGCGGTCGGGACCGTCGGTCGGGCCGGTGGTCAGGATCGGTACGGGGCCGAGCCGGAGGTCCAGATCGACCGGTCGTGCGGTGAATGAGGACGACATCTCGCATTGCCTCCAGCGGTTCACGAAACGGTCGGGGACGACGCGGCTCGGGACGACGCTCGGGCGTCGAGCAGGCGGGCCAGATCGGCGAGCACCGGATGGTGCGTGAGGTCTTTCAGGGACACCGTGCGGTCGAGCCGGATGGCGAGTTGGAGCGCTGTGAGTGAGGTGCCGCCGCCGTCGTCGAAGAAGTGGGCGTGCCGGCCGATCCGGTGCTGCGGGATGCCGAGCACCGCCGCCCAGGCGGCGGCCAGGCGCTCTTCGGTCGGTGTCCGCGGCGGTTCGCCGGTCCTTGACGCCGCCGCGGCGCAGGTGTCGTGAGGTCCGGTGTGGTCGAGTTCCCCGGCGAGCGATGCCAGGGCCTTGCGGTCGACCTTGCCGTTGCCGGTCAGCGGGAGGTGATCGCGCCAGTGGAAGGCCGAGGGGACCATGTAAGCGGGCAGTTGGCTGCTCAGGTGCTCTCGCACGGTGGTGTCATCAGGCGGGTGCTCACCGCAGCAGAAGGCCACCAGGCGCCGGTCCCGATCGCCCTGGGTGACCGCTACGGCGCCGGCGCGCACGCCGGGCACCTGCAGCAGGGCGTTCTCGACCTCCTCGATCTCGACGCGGAATCCGCGGACCTTCACCTGGCTGTCGCGGCGGCCGAGGAACTCCAGCTTGCCGTCGGGCAGCCAGCGGCCGTGGTCGCCGCTTCGGTAGAGCCGGTCGCCGGTGCGGTAGGGATCGGTCGTGAACGCCTGGCGCGTGCGCTCGGGATCGTTGACGTAGCCGCGGCCGACGCAGACTCCGGCGAAGACGATCTCGCCGGGGGCGCCGAGCGGTACCAGTGACAGGTTGTCGTCGACGACACGGACCCGCACGTTGTTCACTGGGCGGCCGAGCGGGATCCGGTCGGTGTCCGGCGCCTGGTCCATGACTTCGTGGTTGGTGTCGTCCGACGTCTCGGTGAGCCCGTAGGCGTTGACGAGCCTGATCCCCGGCCGGACGCGGAACCAGCGCTCCACGAGGTCCTTCTTCAGGGCCTCGCCGGTGACCGACACGCACTGCAGGTCCGGCAGCTCGCGCGGGCGCGTCTCCAGCGAGGACAGCACGGCGTCGAGGTAGGAGGGCACGGCCTGCAGGATGCTGACGCGGCCCTCGGCGACCGTCTCGAGGTAGCGCGGGACGTCCTCGATCACCTCTTGGGGCACCAGCAGTGTCCTACCGCCGACCACGAGGGCCGCCAACAGCTGCCACAGGGAGATGTCGAAGCACTGAGGTGCCGTCTGGGCGACGACCCGGCCCTCGCCGATCAGCAGATCGTCGATCTTGGCGTGGATGTGGTTGAGCATCCCGGCGTGTTCGCACATCGCGCCTTTGGGCTCGCCGGTGGAGCCGGAGGTGAAGAAGATGTAGGCGAGCTGGTCCAGGGGCACGTCCAGGTCCGGGTCGCCGGCCGCGTCCCTCGCACCGTAAGCCGTCTCGACCAGCAGGGTCCGCACCCCGTTCAGTGCGTCCACGGCTCGCGAGAGGGTGGTGGTGCTGCCGGGCTCGGTCAGCACCAGTCGGCACCCGGCACGCGAGAGCATGGTCGCGATGCGGTCGGCGGGGAAGTGCGGCTCGACGGGGAGGTAGACACACCCGGCCTTGAAGACTCCGAGGACGGCGGCAGCCCAGTCCACGTTGCGTTCCATCACCACCGCGACGACGTCCTCGCGCCCCGCCCCCAGCCCGAGCAGGGCCCGAGCCACGTAGTTGGCGCGCTCGTTGAGCTCGGCGTACGTCCACTGCCGGGGCCCGTGCACCAGGGCCACACTGTTCGGGTGGTCCCGTACTCGCTGCTCGAACAGGGCGTGGACACAGCGCTGCGGAAGCTTTCGCCGTGGCCCGGCGAATCCGTCGAGCTGGAGGCGAACCTCTGCGGCGGACAGCAGGCTCTGCTGCCCGTGCGGGGCGGCGGGATCGGCGGCCATCAAGGCCAGGGCGGCCAGGTGGTAGCCCACGATACGCGCGGCGCACGGGGCGTCCACTGCATCGCGTCGGTACCGCAGCCGCAGGGTGTGTCCGCTGTCGCTCCACGTGGACATGACCTGCCACACGGTGCCGGCGGGGAGCTCGCGGAGTTCAGCAGCCCCTGCCCTTGCGGCATCGGCCTCGCGGTCGGCCGGGAACGCGGCGAACGAGGCTTCGCTCAGGGGACCGGGCAGCTGCAACTCGCGCTCGAGGTCCTCGACCGGGGCGTGCTTGTGCGCCAGCAGGTCCGTTTGGGCACTCCGGGCTTCCCGTACCAGTGCCCTCCAGTGGGGGTGATCGGTCGTCAGTCTGCACGGCAACGGCCGGGTGCCCGGCTCGGCGACGTAGCCGGTCGTGACGTCGTGCTCGCCGGACAGGGCGGCCAGTACCTTGGCGTGGGCCGCGAGCAGGACCGAGCTGAGCGGCACGGCCATGTCGTCGGCCAACCGGCGCACTGCGGCCATGACGTCTTGGGGGATCGCCGCCTCGTGCTGTGCCACGCCCGGCACCGGGGTGAGCGTCCAGCGCGGAACGGTGGTGAACCCGCCGCGGGTGAGGACGGACCGCCAGAACTCCTCGTCGCCGGGCTGGAACACAGGGGCGTCGGGTGCGAGGGTCATCGGCTGCTCCCTCCCACGTCGTCGTGGCCCCGCTCCAGCTCGCGGGCCGGATTCCCGCCCCACCGGGAGTTCTGCGGGACCACCTCTCCCTTCATGAGGAAGGAGTCCGCGGCGAGCACCGCGCCGTCGCCCAGCGTCACGCCGTAGTGGACCAGGGCACCGACACCGATCGTGCAGCCGCGACCGAGCGTGGTGCTCTCGGACTTGAAAGTGCCGTCCTCCTGCGAGTGGCACTGGATGATGCTCCCCGCGTTCAGGATGCACGCGTCGCCGATGGTCACCATCGGCCGCTCGGTCACGTAGCAGCCGTCGTCGAACACCCGGTGCCCGATCCGGACGCCCAGGAGCCGCCAGATCACGTTCTTGAACGGAGTGCCGTTGAAAAAGCGCAGATACGTCTCGGACGGCACCTTCCAGTACCGCTCACGCCACCAGAACCGGGGATCGTAGATCGAGCAGTACAGGGCCTCTGGACGGCGCGCCGTGGTGACGAGACGCTCGACCAGCACGAAGTACACCGCGGTGAAGACGACAACGAGTACGTCGGCGAGTGCGATGGCAGATGCGCCCAGCCGGGCGTAGGTGTCGGCCGCCCCGGCGGCGAGCAGAGCGGCACACATGAGGTAGATCCACCGCGCCAGCAGGAACCAGCCCATGGTGGCCGCGTTGTGCTTGTTCTTCGCCGCAAGGCCACGGCGCAGCTCTTCTCCTGTCCTGAACCGGTCGAACCGGCTGTCGCGCAGGACCGTCCTCGGGATCTCGAAGCTGGGTGAGCCCAGCAGCCCCACGCCTTCCCGGACTTCTCCGTCGACAGGCACCATGACCTTCGTGGCCAGAAGGCAGTCGTCGCCCGTGCGTGCCCGCGCCGGATAGGCGATCCGGTTCCCCAGGAAGCTGTGCGCCCCGATCGATGCCCGGGACACCTGGAAAGCGGTACTGGAGAAGTCGGCATTCACGATCGACAGGCCGTCGGCGACCATCGTTCCGCTGCCGACGGAGCTCATGAACGGCGTCTCGTGCCTGACTTCCGTGCCGAAATTCGATCCCGTCTGCTCGATGTGGGAGAAGTCGTAGCCGATGGCGCGCAGATAGTGCACGATGCAGGAACTGTCACCGAACAGACGGGTGAGGTTTCGCCTGTTGGTGAGCCGCGAAACGGCTCGGTGGGTGGAGTGGCGCCATCCGTACAGCGGGTAGTCCCGGCCTGGTACGACGGCGCGACGGAGCAGACGGGGAAGAGCGCTGACGAGCAGCAGGCCGAGGATCACGCCGCCGAGGACGAGCACGGCGGCGGCCACCGCCACATCCCGGTAGAAGGTGCCGTTGGCCAGGACGGTCGGGCCCGGCTCGATGACCGTGTGGAGTTGCGGAACCGCGACCAGCAGCATGATGCTGCCACCGACCGCGAGCGGTACGTACACGAGGAAGGCGGTCGCCAGTTGCAGTGCGCTGTGCAGGGCTCTGCGCAGCATGGCGTGCGGCGTCTCGCCCACGACCTGGAAGTTGGCCTCGGTCCACTGTGCGGGGGACCCGTGCCAGCGCTCGCCATCCGGCACCTCCTGACCGCTGTGCAGCGAGGAGGCGTGGCCGAGCTGGGCTCCGTCGCCCAACGCCGCTCGGATGTCGATCACCGTGGCTTCGCTGACCAGCACCGACTTCCCGATCGTGACCGGGCCCGATTCGATCAGGCCCGCTCGGGCGCGATAGCAGGGGAAGAACGAGTCCTTGCGGATGACGGTGCGCTCACCGACGGTGAGCAGGTCGGTGCAGACCGGCACGTTGCGGGAGAGGATCACGGCACCTCGGCCGATGTCGGCGCCCAGCACGCGTAGATAGAACACGTACAGGGGCGAGCCGACGAACAACACCAGCGGGTCCGTACGGATCAGTGTCCTCACGACCCAGAAGCGGACGTATCCGAGGGACCAGATCCGGATCTGCCCCGGCTTCCACCGGCCGATGAGCATCCACTTCACCATGACGGGCAGGGCGCACAACCCCGCGAAGACGGCACCGCCGAACAGCACCGACCGCACATACACATCGAGCAGGCCCGGCCCGGCGGAGATCCACTCGTACCCCCAGGCGGTGGCCGTCGCCACGAGGTAGGTGTAGCCGAGGAAGGCGAGGGCCTGAAGGATTCCGCACAGCACGTAGTCCGCCGCGCCGGCCGTGTCACCGACCGGGGCGCCCGTGGTCTGCGGCTCCCGGGCCGGAGCCTGGGTGGGCGCGGCGGCTGTGGGCGCGGGCGCGATGCCGGGCACCGCTGCCGCCAGACTTCGGATCGTGGGGTGTTGATAGATCTCCTTCATCGACACCGAGGGCAGGCCCGCCCTCTTGCGCAGCCGCGCGCAGAAGTGCGCCATCACCAGGGAATCGGCACCCAGGTCGTCGAAGAAGTGACTGTCGGCCGGCACCTGCTCGATGCCCACGACCTCGGCCAGCACTTCTGCGAGTGCCTGCTCCATGTCCTCGGCGACGAGCGGTTCGGTCGGCTCTCCCCGTCGAGTTGCCTGGAGAGGCCGGGAAGGCCCCGCATCGGCCGGTGCATCGTCGACGGCGGCCTGACCCCCTGGCCGGCTGTCGCCTGCTGCGCTTGCGCGTGCGCCTGACGCGAGCTTCGATTCTGACCCCATGCCTTGTATACGAATCACACGCGTCGGCGTATTGGATGCTCGTAGCATTTTCTTACATTTCGGGCACACGTCTCGTGCAGCAGAAGGAAGGTGAAGCAGGGGCCGGCCGCATACCCCCGCGAGTCGAAAGCGCCCGGCTGGACCTGCTCGGCGGCAGCTGAGCTCGGCCGTTCACCACCGCACGTGGCGCCCACCCCCTACGCCTGGTGCGAGGCGTCGAAGCGGGCCGTGGCGAGCAGCCTGCCGTCGGACGACGTCAGCCGGGCGCCGGTCACCGCCGAGGGGTCGACCGGGGCCGGGCCGCCCCAGTAGCCGTATCCGTCGTGCAGGGTGAAGCTGCAGACCCGGACCGAGGAGCCGTCGTCGCGCTCCAGCTGCAAGGAGACCGCCCCGCTGTACGGAATGCCGGCGTCGGCGAGGTCGACGGTCATGTAGACCCAGCCCGGAGAACCGGGATGGGCGAAGACCTCACCCGTCGACTGGCTGACCCGCGGGGACGTCAGTCCCGCCCAGAGCATGCGCGCTCCCGCCTCGGCGGGGTGCGAGGGCCCGGTCGTGACGCCCTCGATCGCCGTGCCGACCGCCCAACCCCCGAACCCGAAGGCGAGGGCGAGCGCAGCCATGGCAGCGGCGACCCTCAGCCGTACCCGTCCCCGCAGGCGCCCGCGCGGGAAGCCGGACCCGCGGGCCTGCGGACGCTCCTCGCGCGCCGGCACGCCCTGCGTCAGCGCCTCCGCCACCCGGGTCTCGAACCCGACCGGCGGCTCACCGCACGGCAGCAGCCCGATCAGCCGGTCGCCGACGAGGGTCAGCTCCTCGACGTACTCCCGGCAGTCCGCGCACCGGTCCAGATGGGCGACCGCCCCGGCCCGCTCAAGCGCGGGCAGCACGCCGAGGGCCAGCTCGGGACCGTCCTCCCGCACCTGCTCACAGGTCACGTCACGGCACATGGTCGCCTCACTTCGGAGACGCGAGGGTGGTGCGCAGCTTTCCCATCGCCGCCCTGATGCGCGTCTTGGCGGTGCCCAGCGGAATCTTCTCCCAGTCGGCGATCCGCTCGGCCGTCATTCCGTAGATGCCCGCCATCACCAGGGCACGGCCCTGTTCGCGCGGGAGTTCCGCCACCGCCGCCCGCAGCCGGGACGACGCCTCGTCGGCGAGGGCCCGCCGCTCGGGCGTCTCACTGACGACGTCCAGCATCGCGTCCAGGTCCTCGGGCGCCACGAGCTCCGGCCGTCGGGAACGCACGGCGTCGATGGCGAGGTTGTGGGCGATGGTCGTCAGCCAGGTCATCACCGACCCGCGGCGCGAGTCATAGATCTGCGCATGCCGCCACGCCCGCTCGAACGTCTGCTGGGCGATGTCCTCAGCGAGCTGCGGATCCCCGGTGACGGCGATCGCGACACCGAAGACCCGGTGCTGGAACCTCCGTACGAAGCCGATGGCGAGCTCCGGATCACCGGTGGCCAGCCCGGACAGCAGAGCCTCGTCCGGGAGACGGCCCACGGAGAACCGGAACCTCTGCACACCAGTAGATACGGTCCGCAGTCGCCACGGGATTGCACGGCCGTCCCGGGCCGAACGTCAGCACCCGGCCCGGGTGTGTCGCGGGCCGTATGGACCGTCAGTGCTGTCCCCTGCGTTCACTACCGGCGCGTCAGTCACGGCCGGCGCGAGCGGCGGAGAAAGCGGCCGGCGCCACCGCCGGCCATCACAAAACGATCACTACTCCTCCACATCTCTCCCGCAAGTCGCACCCCAGGCGCTACCGTCGTCGCTTCTGACTCGTCCTGGGGGGACACATGGCCAACCCGTACATACCTCCACCACCGCCTGCTCCGCCGGTCCGTCCGGCCCCGAAGTGGGCCCGGAAGCGGTACGTGCTGCCCGCGATCGGCTTCGCCTTCTTCCTCGGTATCGGCACCGGCGCCGGCGGACAGAACGGCAACAGCGTCAAGACGGCGGCCAGTGAGCCGCGGCCGACCGCAACCGTCACTGCGACGGCCACAGCGACAGCCACCGCGACTCCTGCGCCGGGGCCGACTGTGACGAAGACGGTGCCGGTGAAGGTGAAGGTGACCGTCACCGCACAGGCAGCCACCGACAGCAGCTCCGGGTCCGACAGCGGCAGCGACAGCGACAGCGGCAGCGACAGCGACAGCGACAGCCAGAGTGCTTCGGGTACCTGTTCGATCGTCTCCAACTCGGGGAACTGCTATTCCGCCGGCCAGTTCTGCCGCAACAGCGACCACGGAGCATCGACGACGGACGCCGGCGGTACGAGCATCACCTGCGCACCCAGCGGCAGCAGGTGGCGCTGGACCTACTCCTGACCGGGACCCAGGGCCGCACGGCGACTGATAACGATCCTGGCGTACACCTTGTGTGACAGCTTGCCGTCCTTAGCCTACCGACATGGCATTTCTCTCAAGCCGCCGCGGAAGGGCACGTCTGGCGCCGGAACTCGACGACGTGCCCCTGCGCCGACTTCTGAAGTCCCTCTTGGCGACCGCCAAGACCGGCACGATCGCGACGACGGACCTGTGCATAGCCCAGATGTCCCGCCTCATGAACCAGGACACGGACGACTGGGACCGCCGTACCCACCGCATGTCCGTCCTGGCGGACTACCTGTCCGCGTCGCATCTGCCGACGGCCTGGGCGACGCGTGAGCCCCGCAACGCGAGCGCCCTCGTCCTGCACGCATGGACGCGGCTCGTACAAGGCCGCTCCCAGGGGCGCCTGGAGGACGCGGCCAAGGTCACCGAGAGCTGCTTCCGGGCCGCCGAGCTCGCACCGGAAGACCCCACTCCCTGGGTGGTGTTGCTGGGAGTGTCCCGCCTTGAGCATTGGGAGCAGCAGCAGGTCTTCGCCGTGTGGAACGAGGTGCTGGCACGCGACCCCTGGAACCGCGAGGCGTACCTGAGCATGCTGCGCTATCTCAGCCCCGAGGAAGCCGGCTCACGCATCCAGGTGCTGGAGTTCGTCGACGCCCTGTGCGCCCGCATGCCCACCAACGCCCCTTGCGCGGCAACGGAACTCACCGCCCAGGTCCTGCAGTACCACGCCGTCCTCGCGCGAGGCGGAATCGAGGCGCTGGTGGCGCGCAACCACTGGTCCCACGGACCTGCGGCTCAGGCTCTCGACCGTGCGGCCCATACCTGGGTCCAGCCGGCCTTCTTCCGCCATGCCGCGGCCCTCGCCGACCTGAACCTCCTCGCCTACGCGCTGACGGCCGCCGACCGGTGGCAGGAGTCCCGCCCGGTCTTCGAGGCACTCCAAGGCACGGTCACCGGCTGGCCCTGGCACATCGGCGGCGACCCCCTGACCGAGTTCGAACAGGCGAAGAGCAGGGCCGCCGCGTGACCGAGCCCTCCCCAGGGTCCAAGTGGCCGCTGCGGCAGGCGACTTCGGTGATCACGTGGATCAGGATGTGCCGCACGTCAGGCAGCCGCCGGGTCGGCCATATCTCCACGGGCCAGGCGGCGGGCTCCTGCTTGCGCGCACCCTCGCCAGGGGCGAGAGACGTACCGCCCCGCTGCCAACCCTTCAGGGCCCGACGGTCGCCCCACGCAGGGCCACCAGTGGCAGTCACTTCCACGCCCTGGACGGAACTGGTCCCGGGGCGCGCTTCGCGGTGCCGGCGTCCCCGCCGCGGCCGTCGGCACCGCTCCTCAGGAGGCACCTCACGATGCCGGAGGCAGGCTGTCTGTCAGCCTGTCGGGAATGAGATGGCCTATGAGGCTGACGCGGAGGCCGAGGTGCTCGGCAGCGGAGGCAGGGTCACGGTCGGCGTCGGGGTCGGGCTTGGCGTGGGCGCGGGAGTCGGCGTGGGCGTCGGGGTCGGAGTCGGGGTCGGAGTCGGCGTGGGCAGACCGCTGCCGTTCAGCACCGCCTCGATGTAGTTGTTCAGGGCGGTCACGAAGGCGGCGATCGCCGCAGACACCTGGCCGGCGTCGCCGGAGCCGAGCGCCTGCACGAGGTCGTCGATCGCCTTCTGCAAGGCGGCCAGCGCATCGCTCGCCGGGTCCGCGGCCACAGCTGCCGACGTCTCTGCCCGGAGCTGGACGAGGGCGTCCTGTGCGGCGCTGCCGAGCCTCTCGGCCTCGGCGGCGGGCAGTCGGCCGTTGTCCGCCTCCAGTACGGCGTTCGCCAGGTCGGCCACCGGGGCGAGCCGGGGGTCGCGAAGGCTCTTGAGCTGTGCCAGAAGCGCGTCCGTGCCGGCGACGGGTGTGTGCGGAGATGCCGCGTGGCTGCGCTCGCCGGCCGAGTCGCCCGCCACTGCTACGGGGCCGGCGACACCGACCAGGAAAGCGGCGCAGAGCACGGTGCAAGCGGTACGTCGTGTGGGCAGACCAAACATGGGTGTCCTTTCGGTGAACCTCGGATCTTGAGCCCACCGTGTAAGAACCAGTGCCCCTCTGCAACTGCTCAGTCACCCTTCGAAGTTGCCATCGGCCCCACCGTGCCCGCATCGTGCCTGATGAGGTGGGCGATCAACGCCAGTCCACCTCGCGGACCTGTTCGGCGGAAGGGCGCCGTCCCGCCCTCCCGAGACAGGAGTTCCGATCGAGACTTCTGTTCGACCCCGGGCGTCTGCAGCGGTACGGCCGGACGGCGACGGCGACGGCCCGGACCGCGGTGGGGCCGTGCCCCCGAATGGCCGCTACGGGGACACGAGCCGGACACGCCTTGACCCCGGGTGCACGGCCACTGGGTTCAGGCGCCGGCGGCCGTGACCACCGCGTCCGTGGCGAAGCCGAGGAGAAGACCCAGCAGGATGCACCAGGTGGTGAGGGTCTTGAGTCCGGTCCTGCGGGCGACGGCCAGCAGTTCGATGACCACGTAGAGGATCGACCCGGCGGCGAGGCCGAGGAAGGCGATCGACAGGGTGTCGTCGACCAGGTGCTGGCCGACGAGTGTGCCGAGGAAGGTGGGGCCGCCGCCGATCAGGCCGAGCCACAGCAGGGCGAGCCAGGAGGGGCGTTCACCCTCGGCGGCCAGGGGGGCGACGATGCCGAAGCCCTCGGTGGCGTTGTGCAGGCCGAACCCGATGATCAGCAGGAGGGCGAGGGAGAGTTCGCCCTTGGCGGCGGAGTTGCCGATGGCCAGGCCCTCGGCGAAGTTGTGCAGGCCGATGCCGGTGGCGATCATCAGCGCGAGGGAGCCGGCCTGGCTGCGCGTCCTGGGTGCCAGTTCGGCGGTGGCGGCGGCACCGGGCCCCGCGGGCCGTGCGGCGGCGGTCCGGCGGCGGCTGAGCCAGGCGTCGTAGTGCACGAGCCCGGCCAGTCCGATCGTCAGGCCCGCGGCCAGGGTGGCACCCCCGGACGCGACCGTTGCCCACTCGTGCTTGCCCAGCGCTTCGTCGACCGGCTCCCAGGCATGGGTGAGGACATCCCACACGAGGAAGGTCAGGATGCCGATGGCCACGGCGTTCAGGGCCGCCTTGAGACGGGGGGTGGGGGTGCGCAGGCGGCCGATCGGGAGGCCGAGGTAGATGGTGAAGCCTGCGATCGCGCCGAGCAGGGCGATGTTCGCGCTGGACATGGGGAAGCTCCGGTCTGACGTGCGGGGACGCGCTGAACCTAAGTCAGGCGAGCCTTACCTAACAACTCCAGGAGGCCGACTTCAAAAAAGCTTGGGGATCTCATTACCGAGTGGTGCGGCAAGCTGTTCGCACCTCCCCCCAGAAGGCCGGTGCCAACGCAAGGAGGCCCTGCTGATGGCTGGGCACGGCGCCCAGAAGCTGTTCGGGCTCTTCGGCGGCAAGGGCCTGACCGCGACCGGACAGGGGTTAGCAGCCCTCGGTTACCGCCCGGGGAAGGTGACCAAGGTTTGTTGGTGAAATAGGAGGTCGTGATGACCGGTGAGTCCCAGCTTCCGGCGAAGCGTCCGGTCAGCGCTTCGCTCGCCGGCCCGTCGGCTACCTGCCCGGCGGCCGGATTCTGGGCCTGTTAGGAGCCGTAGGCCTCGTCGCCGTCGGCGAATGCGACGGCGTACTCCTCCAGGACGGCCGCACTCGGCTCGGGCTCGCCGGTGATCGCCCACAGTGCACCGGCACCCTCCACCAGGGGCAGCGCTGCCCTCCGCACCGTCGGCCGGCCATCGTGACCGATCAGGATTCGAGAAGCGTCGGTCAATGAGGTTCACCTAGGGTGACCTCCACGGATTCCACCATTCCTTCGAGGATCGCGACGACGTGGACACGGCGGGGTGCACCGATCACGGTCGGCCCCGCCGATCAGCCCGGCACGAGGGAGGCCGAACGTTACGCTCGAAGCCGGTCTGATCGAGCCAGGCGATCCCCACGGAGACCGCGAAGGCGGCCCGCCCGACAGATGGAGACACCATGAGCATGGCCACGAGGACGGACACGCAGTCGTCTGCGCCGCACCTCGCCGACAGCCACGATCTGATCCGCGTGCACGGCGCGCGCGAGAACAATCTCAAGGACGTCAGCGTCGAGATACCGAAGCGCCGGCTGACGGTGTTCACCGGCGTCTCCGGCTCGGGCAAGAGCTCTCTGGTGTTCGACACGATCGCCGCGGAGTCGCAGCGGCTGATCAACGAGACCTACAGCGCCTTCGTGCAGGGCTTCATGCCGACGCTCGCCCGGCCCGAGGTCGACGTCCTGGACGGGCTGACCACCGCGATCATCGTCGACCAGCAGCGCATGGGTGCCGACCCCCGCTCCACGGTCGGCACCGCGACCGACGCCAACGCGATGCTGCGCATCCTCTTCAGCCGGCTCGGGCAGCCGCACATCGGCTCGCCCCAGGCTTTCTCCTTCAACGTCGCCTCGATCAGCGGGGCGGGCGCGGTCACGCTCGAGCGCGGCGGGAAGACCGTGAAGGAGCGGCGCGACTTCCAGATCACCGGCGGCATGTGCCCGCGCTGCGAAGGCCGGGGCACGGTGACCGACATCGACCTCACCCAGCTCTACGACGAGACCAAGTCGCTCGCCGAGGGTGCGATCACGATCCCCGGTTACAACGCGGGCGGCTGGAACATGCGGCTCTACAAGGACTCGGGCCTCCTCGACCCGGACAAGCCGATCCGCGACTACACCGAGACCGAGCTGCACGACTTCCTCCACCACGAGCCGACCAGGATGAAGATCAGCGGCATCAACATGACGTATGAGGGGCTGCTCCTTCGGGTCCAGAAGTCGTTCCTCGCCAAGGACAGAGAGGCGATGCAGCCGCACATCCGGGCGTTCGTGGACCGGGCGGTCACCTTCACCGCCTGCCCCGACTGCGGCGGCACCCGGCTGAGCGCGGCGGCCCGGTCGTCGAAGATCAAGGGGATCAGCATCGCCGACGCCTGCGCGATGCAGATCAGCGACCTGGCGCAGTGGGTCCGCGGCCTGGACGAGCCGTCGGTGGCCCCGCTGCTCGCGAAGCTGCAGCACACGCTCGACTCGTTCGCGGAGATCGGTCTCGGCTATCTCTCGCTCGACCGGCCGTCGGGCACGCTGTCGGGCGGCGAGGCGCAGCGCGTCAAGATGATCCGCCACCTCGGCTCCCCGCTCACCGACGTGACCTACGTCTTCGACGAGCCCACCACGGGCCTGCACCCCCATGACATCCAGCGGATGAACAGCCTGCTGCTGCGGCTGCGGGACAAGGGCAACACGGTGCTCGTCGTGGAGCACAAGCCGGAGGTGATCGCGATCGCCGACCACGTCGTCGACCTCGGCCCGGGTGCCGGTACGGCGGGCGGCTCCGTCTGCTTCGAGGGCACCGTCGAGGGCCTGCGTGCCGGCGGCACCATCACGGGCCGCCATTTCGACGACCGGGCCGCACTCAAGGACACGGTGCGCAAGCCCACCGGCACTCTGGAGATCCGCGGCGCGAGGAGGCACAACCTGCAGGGTGTCGACGTCGACATCCCCCTCGGGGTGCTGGTCGTCGTCACCGGCGTCGCCGGCTCCGGCAAGAGTTCCCTCGTCCACGGGTCGATCCCCGCCGGCGCGGGTGTGGTGTCGATCGACCAGAGCCCGATCCGTGGCTCCCGGCGGAGCAACCCCGCAACGTACACGGGGCTCCTCGACCCGATCCGCAAGGCCTTCGCCAAAGCGAACGGCGTGAAGCCGGCACTGTTCAGCGCCAACTCCGAGGGCGCCTGCCCCACCTGTAACGGCGCCGGCGTCGTCTACACCGACCTGGCGATGATGGCCGGTGTCGCCACCACCTGCGAGGAGTGTGAGGGGAAGCGGTTCCAGGCATCGGTGCTGGAGTATCACCTCGGTGGCCGCGACATCAGCGAGGTGCTCGCGATGCCGGTGGCCGAGGCCGAGGAGTTCTTCGGCGCAGGCGAGGCGCGCACGCCGGCCGCGCACGCCATCCTGCGCCGGCTCGCCGACGTCGGGCTCGGCTACCTCACCCTCGGCCAGCCCCTCACCACGCTGTCCGGCGGCGAGCGGCAGCGGCTCAAGCTGGCTACCCACATGGCCGAGAAGGGGGGCGTCTACATCCTCGACGAGCCGACCGCCGGCCTGCACCTCGCCGACGTCGAGCAACTGCTCGGGCTGCTCGACCGGCTCGTCGACTCCGGCAAGTCGGTCATCGTCGTCGAGCACCACCAGGCCGTCATGGCGCACGCCGACTGGATCATCGACCTCGGCCCCGGCGCCGGCCACGACGGCGGCCGGATCGTCTTCGAGGGCACACCCGCCGACCTCGTCGCCGCCCGCTCCACCCTCACCGGCGAGCACCTCGCGGACTACGTCGGCAATTGAGCGGGGCGCTCGCGGTCACCGTGGGACGGACTCTCCCCAGGCCGAATCGGGTCAGGTGCCGGTGTCGAATCGACCACCAGGACCGGCTTCGTCTTGCGCGGATCGCCGTCCACGGGCAGCGGAACAGGTCCCGGGGCGGCGCAGGGGTACGGCGCCGCTCGGCGGGGTGTGTGCGCCGGTGTCGTCGGCGGTGAGGTGACCCAGCGGCACGCACGCGTGGCATCTGAGGTCCATCTGGCGGTGACAGTCCGAAGTTCGGGCTGTCGGCGACGGCCGAACGCCTGACGCCGGCAGCCCGAACATCCGACGGAGCCCCAACTCGCCGAAGCCATGAGCGAGCAGCTGCCGTCCGATCAGTCCCGATGCGCCCGCCCTGGACTGCCGGATCGCGGCTGCGCGCCTTCTGTGAGCAACACTGCCAGGTGGTCCACGAATTCGGTGAGCCAGTCCCGTCGCGGCCCGCTGCGGGCCCTCCGGAATCCATGGCGGCGGCCCCAGAACGCGGCCTGAACGGCATGGAACTGGGCCCAGCGCCGGACACGCGCGCGATCGACTTCCGCCGTCTCGGCGAAGACGTCCAGAACGCGGCGGACATCCCGACGCAGGTCGTCCGCCTCGAGGAGCGTCAGGGCCCGCGACTTGAGCAGTGTGCCGCCGTCGTAGGCGGGATCTCCCACATACCCCTTGGGATCGACGGCCAGCCAGGGCTCACGGTCGCCGCGCAGGATGTTCCTGGCGTGGAGGTCGCCGTGCACGAGAAGGTCCGGCTGTTCACGACCCAGATCGCGGACGGTCGCCACGGCGGCGTCCACGACATGACGCGGCAAAGCGTCAGCCAGTTCCACGGCGTCCTTGCGCAGCTGCTCCTCCCAGACATCGGCCCGCTCACGCAGCCGGGGCAGGCCGCGCGGGGCGGGAACAGCCAGGCGGCGACAGATCCGCCCCGCGACCGTCACCACCTCGTCGACTTCCTCGACCTCCGCCAAGGTCGACGTATGGACCCGCTCGAGCAGCATCGCGAAACGATCGTCATCGCGCTCGTGCAGCAGGACGGCTCCGCGCCCGCCCCAGGCAACGAACGCATCCGGCTCATGGACGTTGCCGGGATGAGGAAACGACACCTTCACGACTGCTGTGGCGCCGTCTCCCCGTCGGACCGGGACGATGATCCCGACACCCCCGTGCACGACCTCGCCGTCCAGTCCACATTCCCAGCGCCGCAGCAACTGATCCACGATCCGGGGCAGTTCGGCGAGCCATGCCGTTCCCGCCTCCCCTTCACGCTCCACCGTGGTCCGCGCGAACGCTTCCGGTACATCGATCATTCGGGAACCCTATGCGGCTGCGTGACACGGACGCCGGGCACGGGACACGGCTTCCGGCCAAACCGCGGCCGGAGATGGTCAGTTCGGGTTGTCCGCGTGCGTGAGGGTCGTCCAGGCGTTGAAGTAGTCGTCCGTGCCGGACGGCCGGTGTGCTTCGGTGTACTTCTGGGTGTTGGACATGCTGATGCCGAGCCGGTTGTGCAGGGCGTTGAAGCCGACCTCCGTGACCCGGCCGAGGCCTGTCTTGACCGAGCCGCCGCACAGCCAGGAAGGTGCCGCGGTGCCGTTCTCGTAGGAGGTGTGGAAGCCCAGGGCGTGACGCAGCCGGTCCTGGATCTTCGGATAGAGGTCCTGGCCCTGGATGCGGCTGGTTTCGGCGATGTCCGCCACGGAGGCGAGGCCCCAGCCGGTGTGCCCGAAGTCGCGGCAGGTTTCCTGGGCGAGGCCGTCGACGAAGGTGCTCTGGCCCTGCCAGTACTTGATGATCTCGGCGCTGGTGTCGATGCTGCTGTTCGCGGGCGGGGTGGGCAGGCCCCCGTCACCGGTCAAGTAGATGTACGCGGGGACTCGGGCCAGGTAGGTGCTGACCGCCTTGTCGTAGCCGGCCCGGTCCTCGATGAAGACGGAGATGCCGATCGCCGCCTCGGTCATGACCAGTTCCCAGTTGCCGTTCTTGGTCGCTGCGCCGTTGATCACCTCGGGGAGGTACACGGTGCGCAGCATGGTCGCGAAGCGGCCGGCGCCCGCCCAGCCGCCGTCGTAGGTGTACTTGATGATCTCTGCGGCGCGCGGCCACGTGGATCCGGCCCAGCCGGTCTGCAGCGGGGCATTGCTGTTGGTGTGATCGGTGATGGTCGCCGACCATGCGTCCATGATTTCGATCGACTTCTTGGCGTATCTGCTGTCCCGGGTGAAGTACCAGGCGAGCGCGTCGGTGTAGGCGGCGATGGCGTCCTGACGCTCGTCGGTACAGCCGTAGTTGGGATTGGACGACGACCCGCACTCCACGACGGCGCGCGGTTTGGCGGTACGTGACAGCGAGGCGTAAGAGCTGGCCATCATGGCGTCGTACGCGGCCTTCCACGGCTGCGCGCCGGTCTGCACCTTCGAGCGGGCGTAGGCGAGTTGGGCCCGGCTCACCAGCACACCGGGGTGGGTGAAGGTGGTCGGTGCGGCCGTCGCCTGCGCAGCCGGGCCTGTGATCTGAAGGTTCAGCAGGACGGCCAGCAGGGCGACAACACTGAGCAGTGCGGTTCTGGTTCGTGCCATCCGATGACCTCTTTCGTTCACGTATAAGAACGCAGTTCCGAATGAGGGAGCATGGTCTGGACCATAGAGATCACACATGGACATGTCAACACGTCAACCACCGCGGGGTCGCGCCACGTAAGGCGATACACCTGCAAGCGGACGGCATTTACTTCACCCGAATGCGCGTCAAAGCGCAGCGATATTTTGGTCATACTTCATGATGATCAACCTGTCAGCTTGAAAATCAGGACTATGGAGGCAAACGTGCGTCAGCACATTAAAATCGGAGTGGCAACGGCCGTGACGGCCGTCGCCCTGCTCGGTGGCGCCTCACCGGCCAGCGCGTGCTCAGAGCCCGAGGCGGACACCGACCTGACCAACTCGGTCGGGACCGAGCTGGCCGAGCAGATCACCTGTCAGGTCGGCGATGGCAATAAGAGCATCACCATCAATCAGACCAACAACATTACGGTCGGAGGCGATCTCGACGGTGAACTCAACGATGCCATCTTCCCTCTGGACTTTGACTGAGGTCCTGTTCACGGCCAGTTGGAGGAATCGCCTTTCTGCGGTCCGGCGCAGGGGCGTCCAATAAACGACCCGTTCGGCGGTACCTGACGGGTGGTCAGACGCGTTGAGGAAGTCGCGGAAGACGAGATGTGGTAGCGGCTGCAGGACTCTGTGTACGCCGAAGTCATGCGTGTGGCTCAGGAGACGCTCGACGCCGAGCTCAGCGGTCGAGACCACGGACGCAGCAATGTTCCTGTTTTCAGGACAACCAGCTGACAGTGCTGGTCGGGGTCAGCCCGTACCAGAACGGTAACCAGTGAGAGACTTCAGGCTGCTTCAGCAGCCTGACAGTTGACCTGCGCAGAAGTGAAGCCCCTGGTAGACGGATTTTCGACCAAGACATCCGGCACTACCAGAGGCTTCACGTGCTTGTTTGCCCGTCTGTGGCTGGACGTGTCCACAGCCGATCAGCCGCCGGCCAGGAGCAGGAGGAACTGAGTTTCCGCGTCGTCCCGCCCCGCGCACACTCCCGGGACCGCGTTGACGGCGGCCAGGGCTCGGCACCATCGCAGCACCCGATCGGGAGACTGGCCGGGGACCATCCTGGCCAGTTGCTCGATCCTCTGCTCCAACACAGCGAAGCTTGTCACTCCCGCAAGTACCCAGTCCACAGCGTCGAAGTCAGGGTCGCCCCACGTGGGTCTCGGGTCGATCGCCACCATGCGGGCGCCCGGACCGGACAGGACGTTGGCCGGGTGCAAATCACCATGGACGAGTCCCGCGGTTCCACTGGTGGCGAGTTCCAGGGCCGCCGCCCTGGCCTGGTCGAGCACCGCCGGGGCGAACAGACCGTCCACGCCCGCCGCCGCCAGCCTTCGGTCGGTCAAGTCGAACACGAAGTTGATCCGGTGTGAGAGAGGCAGCAGTACCGAGTACTCCCCCGGCACATGAGCAGAGCCCCGAAGGTCCCGCAGCAGCGTCGCGACCCCGGGCAAGTCCCAGGAGAGCTGCCGCACCGGCACTCCCGGCTCGACGTCCTCCAGCAGCAGGGCACCGGCGGCGGGGTCGTCGGCCAGCAGGGTGACAACCGAAGGCGTCTCCGCCCACGCCCGCAGCGCTTCGGCCTCCTCTCGGGCGATGGCGGGCTGCGGTGTGAGTTTCAGCCACGCCGAGGTGCCCGTGTCACGTCTCAAGCAGCGGAACACCCGTGAGGTGCCTCCCCCGCCGGTCGCGACGGGATCCAGATTCCACCGAGCAGCGAGTTCGCCGACGAGAGCCGGCAACTCATCGCACCAGCCCAGAACCTCGGCTCCGAACCGCACGACAAGCCGTTCCCGGACCTCAGGCGCGACACAGGCCAACTCTCTCAACACGTCCCCCGCAGGTGGTCGGTGCAGTCCTTCGCATTCTAGGCCTGACCGAAACCGCAAACGGTTCTTCGCGAAGAAGTCTTCGCGAAGAACCGTTTGCGGTCTAGAGTGCGCGACATGACTGACACAAGTGCCGGGCCGGGCGCCCTTCGAGTCGAAGGAGACGCGGTTGTTCTGGATGCCAAGGGGCTGCGCGCCCTGGCGCACCCGGTGCGCGTGCAGTTGGTCGGGCTGCTCCGGAAGTACGGCCCGTCGACCGCCACCCGTCTCGCGGAACGACTCGGCGTGAACTCCGGCACGGCCAGCTACCACCTGCGCCGGCTCGGGGCGGCCGGCTTCGTCGAGGAGGACACGGCACGCGGCAACGCGCGCGAGCGCTGGTGGCGTTCGGTGTATCGGATGACGGAGTTCAACGACCGGGATCTGGCCGATCGAGAGCCCGAGGCCACACTGGCCTATCTGCAGTCCGTCGCCGCCACCTACACTTTGCGCGCCCAGAAGATGCTGAACGAACTGCAGACGATGCCACGTACGTGGCGGGACACCTTCGACATGAGCGACTGGGCTCTGCGGCTCACACCCGAAGAAGCCGTGGCCCTGCGCGAGGAGTTGAGGGCCGTCATCGCCCGCTATCGCCGGGACACGCCGGAGGCGGCCGCGACTGCCCCCGACGGAGCCGAGCGGGTCGGTGTTGTCACGTATCTGTTGCCCGAACTGGACGCGCCCCCACCGCAGTTGCATCCCGATTCTGGGACACCGACAGGAGCGGGGACATCGTGACGCAGAGTGCCGCGGGCTCCGACGGCATACCCGGCAAGGGGTCCTTACGCCCGCTGGGCGGGGTACTGGCCGCCATCGCCGTGTCGCTCACCGGTACGCGGGTCTCGGCCGTCGCACTGCCCTGGTTCGTGCTCGTCACCACTGGCAGCGCCACCCGGACCGGACTGGTCGCCTTCTGCGAGATGGCCCCGTACGTGGTGGTCAAGGCGTTCACCGGGCCACTCGTGGACCGGATCGGTCCGCGGTCCGTCTCCTGGACCACCGATATGGCCAGCGCCACCGCCGCCGCCGCGGTTCCCCTGTTCCATGCCCTGCATCTGCTCTCCTTTCCGCTCCTGCTCGCCCTGGTCGCGCTCATCGGCGCGGTCCGCGGCCCCGGCGACCTGGCCAAGGAGGTGATGGTTCCGGAGGCAGCCGAGCGCGGCCGGGTGCCACTGGAACGAGCCACCGGTCTGGCCGGTGTGACCGAGCGGCTCGCATCCACCATCGGCCCCGCGGCCGGCGGCTCGCTGGTGGCGCTGCTCGGCCCCCTGTCGGGACTTGTCGTCAACGCGTGCTGCTTCGCGCTCGGATCGTTGATCATCGCGGTCGCGCTGCCGCGCGGCATGGGGCACCCGTTCGAGGAAACCGCGTCGCAAGCCGGGGCGACGGGGCCGGGATACTGGCGGCGGTTCGGCGAGGGCTTCACCTTCCTTCGTGGCGAGTTGTTGCTGCTCACCGTCATCGTCATGGTCGGCATCACCAACCTCCTGGACGCGGGGTTCACCACGGTGCTCATCCCCGTCTGGGCCAGAGAGTCCGGCAACGGGCCCGCCGCGATCGGCCTGGTGGGCAGCGTGGGCGGGGCCGCTGCGGTCGGTGGCAGCCTGGTCGCCGCGATGGCCGCGCACCGGCTGCGGCGTCGGGTGGTGTTCTTCACCGGATTCCTGCTGGCCGGGACGCCGAGATTCCTGGTCCTCGCCTTCGATGCGCCGATGGGGGCGGTACTGGCCGTGTTCGCGGTCAGTGGTTTCGGTGCGGGCTTCCTCAACCCCGTGCTGGGGGCCGTGCTCTTCGAGCGGGTGCCGCGCCGGATGCTGGGCCGGGTCAACGCGCTCGGCGACTCGCTGGCCTGGGCCGGCATCCCCCTGGGTGGGCTCATCGCTGGGGCGGCGGTGGCCTCCGCCGGGCTTGTGCCGGTGCTCCTCGCCGGTGGAGCCGCGTACTTCCTCACCACCAACCTGGTCGGGCTGCGGCCGGAATGGCGCGAGATGGACCGCGTGGGGGGACGAGGCGTCCAGGCACCGCCACCTGAGGAGGACGCGCAGTCGACCAGTGCGCGTCTCACGGCATGACGCCTGCGGGACGGGAGGGGCAGAGATGCTGGGGGCGGCCCTACCGCCGTACCCGGCGCGGCGCCGCTTCCCGAGGAGCTTGTCCATCCGCAGTGGACGACAAAAGGGGAAAGGCAAGGAGGCCACTCCTTGCCACTTTCAACGTATAGCGCACCGGGGGGCTTGCGGCAAGGCCCCCGTCGTACCGCAGAATCGTCGGCCGAGGGTCAGATCCTGCGGAAACGGGGGAATCACGAAATGCGTGTTCTTTTGATGAGCTATGGGTCGCGTGGAGACGTCGAACCCGTGGCGGCACTCGCGGTGGCGCTCCGGGAGCTCGGCGCCCAGGCGCTGGTGTGCGCTCCACCGGACGAGGAGTTCGCCGAGCTGCTGGAAGGTGTCGGTGTGGAGCACGTGCCGTTCGGCCCGTCGGTGCGCGCGCTGGTGACCGGGGCGAAGCCGCCGACGCCCGAGGACGCCTTCCGGGTCGCGGCCGAGCTGGTCGACGCCCACTTCGGCCCGGTCGCCGAGGCGGCCGAGGGATGCGACGCGCTGGTGGCGACCGGCCTGATGCCGGCCGGCGCGCGGTCGGTGACCGAGAAACTGGGTATCGGCTACGTCTGCGCGTGCTTCCATCCGTTCTCGCTGCCGTCGGCGCACTACCCGCCGCCGGGACGGCCGGGCAAACCGTTCCCGCCGGGCGAGACCGACAACCGGGTGCTGTGGGCCCTGGACGCCGAGAAGGTGAACGCGCTGTACGGCGAGGCGCTCAACAACCACCGGGCCTCGATCGGCCTGCCGCCGGTGGCCAACGTCCGCGACCATGTCTACACCGACCACCCATGGCTTGCGGTGGACCCGGTCCTGGAACCGCGGTTGGACCTCACGGACCTGGACGTCGTACCGACCGGCGCGTGGATCCTGCCGGACGAACGCCCCCTGCCGGGCGAGCTGTCGGCGTTCCTGGAGGCCGGCGAACCGCCGGTGTACGTGGGCTTCGGCAGCATGCGCATGCACGGCTCGCCGGACGTCGCCCGCGCGGCCATCGAGGCGGTCCGCGCGCAGGGCCATCGGGTCCTCGTCGGGCGCGGCTGGGCCGACCTGGCCCTGATCGACGACCGGGACGACTGTTTCGCCGTCGGCGAGGTCAACCACCAGGCACTGTTCCCACGGGTGGCCGCCGTCGTCCACCACGGCGGCGCGGGCACGACCACGACGGCCACCCGGGCCGGCGCGCCCCAGGTGGTCGTGCCCCAGGTCGTGGACCAGCCGTACTGGGCCGGCCGGGTGGCCGAGCTGGGCATCGGCGCGGCACACAACGGTCCGAGCCCGACCGTCCAGTCGCTGTCGGCCGCGCTCAGGACGGCCCTGGCCCCCGAGACCCGCGCACGAGCGGCCGCCGTGGCCGGGACGATCCGCACCGACGGAGCGACGGTGGCCGCGAAGCTGCTGCTCGACGCGGCGGGCTGAGCAGGACCGTTGGCGAACCACATCGGAGCTGATGACGTGAACCCCCTGACCACCAGCGCTTTCGACCTTCCCGACCACCTTTCACCCAAGGCCGACCCGGCGCTGATCGCCCGCGACGACCGGCAGTTCGCGGCCATCGCGGAGAGCCTCGAGTTGACGCTCGCCGAACTGGCCGACCGTCTCGACGCCGAGCTCAAGGCGCCCGGCGGCACGGGCCAGCAGGCGATGGACCGGGACATCGAGGTCCACCGGCTGAACGGCCGGCTGCGCACCCTGCGCCGCTTCGGCCTGGACCTGTGCCTCGGGCACATGGTCCGCGCGGACGACCCCGACCCCGTGTACATCGGACGACTGGGCCTCACCGACAACGAGGGCCGCCGGCTGCTGGTCGACTGGCGCTCCCCGGCGGCCGAGCCGTTCTTCGCGGCGACCCACGCCAACCCGATGGGCCTGGCCAGCCGCCGCCGGTATCGCTGGACCGGCGGCCGGATCAGCGACTACTGGGACGAGGTGTTCACCGCCGACGGGCTCGAAGGGCGCGCGGCGCTCGACGACCAGTCCGCGTTCATCGCCGGCCTGGGCGCCAACCGGTCGGAGCGGATGCGGGACGTGCTCGCCACCATCCAGGCCGACCAGGACGCCATCATCCGAGCCGGATCCCGGGGCGCCCTCGTCGTCGACGGCGGTCCGGGCACGGGCAAGACGGTCGTCGCCCTGCACCGCACCGCCCACCTCCTCTACTCCGACCCCCGCCTCGGTCACCGTCGCGGCGGCGTGCTGTTCGTCGGTCCGCACCGACCGTATCTGGCGTACGTCTCCGACGTCCTGCCCAGCCTCGGCGAGGAGGGCGTGCAGACCTGCGTCCTGCGGGACCTGGTGGCCGAGGGAGCGGGAGCGGCGGTCGAGACCGACCCGGAGGTGGCCCGCCTGAAGTCGTCCGCGGACATGGTGAGGGCGATCGAGCGGGCCGTTCGGTTCTACGAGGAGCCGCCCGCCCAGGGGATGACCGTCACGGTCGACTGGTCCGACATCCGGCTCACCGCCGACGACTGGGCCGAGGCCTTCGAGGCGCCCGAGCCGGGCACTCCGCACAACGAGGCGCGCGACCAGGTCTGGGAGAAGCTGGTCTCGATCCTGAGGGACAAGTACGACGGCGACGTCTCGGCCGACCTGTTCCGCAGGGCGCTGCGGCAGGACGAGGAACTGAACGCGGCCCTAGGCCGCGCGTGGCCGCTGCTCGAGGCGGCCGACCTCGTCGGAGACCTGTGGTCGGTACCGGCCTACCTGCGGATGTGCGCCCCCTGGCTCGGTCCCGACGAGGTCCGCAAGCTGCAGCGCGCGGACCCCCAGGCCTGGACGGTGTCCGATCTGCCCCTCCTCGACGCGGCACGGCAGCGGCTCGGCGACCCGGAGGCGTCCCGGCACAGGCGCCGGCAGGAGGCCGCGGTCGCCGCCGAGCGTGAGTACCGGGCCCAGGTCACCGAGAACCTGCTCAGGACCGATGACGACTGGCAGGGCATGCTGATGACGATGCTGACGGGGCAGGACCTGCAGAACAGCCTGGTCGACGAGGACGCGCTGCCGCGGACCGAACCCGACCTGCTCGCCGGTCCGTTCGCACACATCGTCGTCGACGAGGCTCAGGAACTGACCGACGCGGAGTGGCAGATGCTGCTGCTGCGGTGCCCGTCCCGGAGCTTCACCATCGTCGGGGACCGCGCCCAGGCCAGGCACGGATTCGCGGAGTCGTGGCAGGAACGGCTCGAGCGGATCGGGCTCGACCGGATCAACCTGGCCTCACTGAGCATCAACTACCGGACGCCGGAAGAGATCATGGCGGAGGCCGAGCCGGTCATCCGGGCCGTGCTCCCGGACGCCAACGTGCCGACCTCCATCCGCAGCAACGGCGTCCCCGTCGTACACGGGTCTGTTTCGGATCTGAGCTCGGTCCTCGACACCTGGCTCGTCGCGCATGCCGACGGGATCGCCTGCGTCATCGGCGACCCGGCGTTCCGGGAGACCTCCCGCGTCCGGTCGCTGACGCCGGAGCTGGCGAAGGGGCTCGAGTTCGACTTGGTCGTCCTCATCGACCCGGAGACGTTCGGCAACGGCGTCGAAGGAGCGGTCGATCGCTATGTCGCGATGACCCGAGCGACCCAGCAACTCGTCATCCTCACGAGTTCCTGACGCCGACCGGACGAACGCCCACTCCCGGCCGAGTCGGTGGGCATGACAGCAGGGCCCGGCCCGGGCCCTGTCGCTCGTTCCCGGGCTGTGGCGCAGCAACGGTGTACCCGGGCTTCGGCAGCCTGCTGTGAGACGGCGCTTCGCGTGCGATGCTGTCATGCCGCCGTCAAGGGCGTTCCCACTCCGAGCAGGACCTACTCGGAGCTGTTCTGGCAGCACGACGCGGTCGGCCTCCGAGACGACGACGCCTGACGCTGTCCTCGCCCGTTGCCCTGGCACTGGGCCCATGGCGGGCAGGCCGCCCAGACTCGCGGCTACGAACCGGTCAGGCGCGACCGCGACAGCGAACGCCGCCATTCGGACCACGGGCCGGCCCCTTCCGGTGATTGACGGACGACTCCTGAGCGGAGCCGGGATCGCACGGGTACGGCGTCTCCGGACAGCAGATGATCCCCCACCTCGTGAGGAGAGCAGCGTGTACGCAGCCATCAGACGGTACGAAGGGGTGACCGATCCGGCCGAGGCCGGGCGCAAGGTGAGTGAGGGATTCGTGCCGCTCATCCGCCAGATCCCGGGGCTCCTCGCCTACTACTGGGTAGACGCCGGAGACGGAGTCATGGTCTCGACCACTGTCTTCGAAAGCGAGGAGGGGGCCGAGGAATCGATCAAGAAGGCGGCGGTCTTCGTACGGGACAACCTGGCGTCGCTGCTCCCCAGCCCTCCCAAGGTCATGTCCGGCCAAGTCGTGGCTTCCGCATAGCGCGGAGCCGGCAGCCGATCGACGGCGTCCCGCTCGCGCGGTTCGGCGACCAGTCCGGTGGTGAGCGGTCACCTTCACGGGGCGGTTCAGCCACCTACGCTCGATGCACGGGAGTCAGCGCCGTGGTCGGCGCCGGAGCCCAGCAGGCCTGTTGCCCGATCGGCACACGCTGCCGGAGCGTCACCGGTCACGGTGGTCCGGCCGCGCCTGTGCTTGTCCCACGGCACTGCGACACCGATCGCGATGAACGAGGCCAGGGCGACGGCGGGACCACCGCGCCGTGAACGGGATGTGCCGACTCTCCTCGCCCAAGGCGATACCGATGCGGAGATCGCCACCCGCCTCGCCATGCGGGAAAGCACCGTCAAGGCTCACGTCAGCCGCATCCTGGCCGCGCCGGAGGTCACCACCCGCGTCCAGGCCGCCCTGGCCCGCGACGCGGGACTCACCGCCTGACCGCAGACGGGCCGCGCCCGATCGTCGATCCCGGTCCCTTACGGCCGGGCTTGACGGTCTTCATCGTGTGTGACGCGCACGGCACCTGTACGCCCTGTGAACCGCCCGGCGGTGTGCCGCACATCACCCCGTGAAGGCAGCCCTGAAGGGCCTCGGCCGGAATAACGGGAAAGATGCCTCCGGTTGTCCCTGTCATCTCTCGGTTCTCCGGAGGCTGACATGGACCAAGACCGAACAGGTCGGAAGAGGTGGCCGCGATGAGCCACAGCACATCGGCCGTCTTTCACGGCCGGCCCGACCGTCCTGTGGCAGCCACCGCACCGCGTCAGACCTGGCGGCGCGCCGCGTTCGTCCTTCTCGCGATGGGCCTGGACGCCGCTGCCGCGGTGATGCTGGTGAGTCAGCGCCTTCCAGAGGCCGTCTTCGGCGTGCTGCTGGCCGCTCTCGGCTGGCTCACCACGCGGCGCCTCGCGGCCTGGTACCCCGCACCTTCGCCCATCGTCGCCGAGGAAGCCGCGCGCCGATGAGCCCGACGACACAGGACCCGACACGGACCGACCCCTGCGAGGACGTCTCGAGACCGGTGCGCCCGGCCCTCGCGGGCCGGGGCGGCGGGGATGCCCTGCTCGAGCGGCGTCGACGGCACACGCTCGAGTTGCTCGCGGTGTCGGCACTGGGACTGGTTCCCTGGACGGTGATACTGGGAGTGACCCTGCCGTCCGACTATCGTGTCCACGCCTGGCGCACGACCTGGGTCGGCTTCGACATACTGCTCCTCGCGGCACTGGGGGCGACAGCGGTCCTCGGAATGCGCCGCCACCGGGCCGTGGTGTTGCCCGCCCTGGCGGCCGCCGTCCTCCTGGTGTGCGACGCATGGTTCGATGTCTCGCTCGCCCTGGGCACGTCCGCGGTCTGGATGTCCGCCGCGCTCGCCGTCTTCGTCGAACTCCCGATGGCTGCCTTCCTCTTCCACCGCGTACGACTGCTGCTGCGGTCGCAGTGGACGACGCAGCCATCGTCGAGCACCGCCCCGGAGACAGTGGGGTCAGGCGCCCGGCCCTGATCACCCGGGCACAGGCCGCCTGCCGGCCGCAGGTGGTGCTGAGCCGGCCGCCCCTTTTTGTCACAGAACCACAGGGCGGCCGGGCATGCGCGGACCCAACGCCACCGCCCCGCCGAGTCAGGTGAGTCGTCGGCGAGGCGGCATGGTCAGCGAGCGGTGCCGAAGTCCTGCGTCCAGTAAGAGCCGGGCTGGGCGAGGCCTACGCCGATCTCCTTGAATCCGCAGTCGAGGATGTTCCGCTTGTGTCCCGGGCTGGCCATCCAGGCTGCCATGACGCGCTCGGGGGTGCTGTAGCCGTAAGCGATGTTCTCGCCGTACGAGCTCCAGGAGTATCCGGCGCTGGTGATCCGGTCACCCGGGGACGAGCCGTCGGAGCCGGTGTGGGACATGGTCTGGTGGGCGGCCATGTCGGCGCTGTGTGCCTGAGCGGCCTTCGCCAGCTTCGAGTTGACGGTCAGCGGCGCACAACCCACCTTGGCGCGCTCACTGTTGACGAGCGCGACGACGCGTGCCGTGGCAGAGGCGGGCGCGCCGGACGCCGGGGCACTCGAAGCCGTGGGCCGGGTGGTGGGGGCGGCGGTCGCCGAAGAGCTCGCCTTGGGCTGGGGCGCCGGACTCGCGGTCGCCTTCGCCCAGTGCCATTTCGCCGCATTGCCGGAGCCCTTGTGCCAGTGATGGTGCGAACGGTGCGTGTACGGCCGTCCGTTGTACGAGTCCGCGCAGGCCATGGCGACGGACGGGACGCCCACGGCGGCGATGGCGACGGCGGCTATGACTGCCTTTCGGTGGTGCAATGTCCTGCGGTGCTTGCTCACGCGACCGTCCTCACTAGGTATTGGCATCGCTTCTCGCAGCACCCCGGCATTTACTGCGCATGACAATTCCACGTGCGGAGACCACGCGGTGTGCGCTGTGCAACGCCAACCCCGGCCACCTGCACGGGATCCAGCGCGGAAGATGCCGGGAAGCCCTGCGGCCCGGTCATTCTCGGAAGGCGGAGCAACAAGGGCAATGAGCGCGGAGTACTAGGCTTTCTCGTAGGAAAACGCGACTCTTGCCAGGCATCGATGAGCACGCTAATCCCGCTCAGCGCATTCCCGATTCTCCGTAACGCCCTCAAAGGAGCGGGGAAAGAAGGAGAACCCGCGATGGAGGAATGACCGGTGAACCGGCACAGCCTCGGTGGGGAATGTCCGCTTGGCGGCACATGAACACCAAATGAGAATGAGGCGGCGATCTACTAGGCATCGCCGTACGAAGGAGGTCGGCCATGACAAGAGTCACACCGGCGGCTTCAGCGCGACCGGGGCCCCCGCCTCATCCTCCGCCCGATGACCGGTGGGCTACCGGACGAACCGGACGGGCAGGCTTCGCGGACCGCGGATCATCATCCCCGGGCGCCAGGTGATCGCCGCCGGGTGGATGTCCAGGGCCAGGTCGGCACAGCGTTCCAGCAGCGTCCGGATGGCGATGCGCGCCTCCAGGCGGGCCAGCGGCGCCCCCAGGCGGCCCGCCGGTTCGGACCCACGGCTCGGACGAGGACGGCGACAAGCCGTCCCACGAGGAGCTTCTCGATGGCCTGGCTCCTGCTCGTCGCAGGCCACCTCCTGAAGGAGTCGCGGTCCAGGTCGGGAACGCCGAGGAGTTCGCAGATCACGGAAATGGGCATCCAACGGCGTCCTCGCCCTCCTCACCCATCCCGAGCAGTTGGCCGCCCTGCGCGCCGATGCGTCCCTCATCGACGCCGCGGTCGAGGAGATGCTGCGCTACGACGGCCCGGTGGAGACCCCCACGTACCGCTTCACCACCGAGCCGGTGACGATCGGCGACACAGCCATCCCCGGAGGCGGCGAACTCGTCCTCGTCGCCCTGGCCGACGCCAACCGTGACCCCGCGCGCTTCCCCTCACCCGACCGCTTCGACATCTCCCGTGACGCCCGGGGCCATGTGGCGTTCGCCCATGGCATCCACTACTGCCTGGGCGAGCATCCGATCCAGGAGCACGTCGGTGGTCTTCTGGATGCGCGCAGCGAGTTCCTCCACCCGGCGCGCGGTGAACTGGCGGGCGACCAGTTTGCGCAGCCGGTGCCTTTCTGCGGCGTTGAGCCGTCTCGTCCGGCCGAAGCCACCGGCGTCCGCCGGCGCGCGGGCGATGACCGGAAGCACGATGAGGCGATGCCCGGCCCGGACCGGAGTCCGGTTCCGGGCGTCCCGCCGACCACTCCTCGCACTCGCCGTCCCGCTCCCCCTCGGATCAACACCCGACCGCCCGCCGACTGTAACCGGTACGGCCTCCGGACGGACCCGCTTTCGGCGAAGGCCGCAGGGCGGAACGGACCCGGAACGGCTCGTCCACGGTCAGGACGCGCCGCCCGGCCGCGCCGCTGCCGCCAGGCTCGGCTGCAGGCGGCGCGCGGCGTCGAGGTGGTCGGCGGTCCAGATGATGCGGACGGCCGTGTCCGTGGCCCGCCCGTGCTCGTCGCTGAGGTCGCGGCGCAGGGAATCTACCAACTGCGCTTCGGCCGTGGGGTTGCGCGGCAGCGGATCGCGGACAGAGCCGTCGCGCCCCAGACCGGCGGCCAGGTCCCGGTACCAGCCGGAGACCCGTCCGGCGGCGCTCAGGAGAACGAGGCGGGCCTGCGCCCTATCGGCTTCGCCGTGCGGTCGCGCGGCGCGCTGCCACAGCCCCAGAACGGCGTCCGCGGCAAGGCGCAGTCCGACGATGCCGGTGACCAGGGTGGTCATGTCCGCGAGCGGCACCGGCTTCTGCCCGCGTTCGGCGAGGTAGGTGCGGAAGGCGTCGTCGAGCCGTCGCGCCGCGGCGGCGGCCTCTCGAGCCTCCTGCAGCGCGAGCTCCGCCGATGGGGCGCCGCCGCCGCAGCGGCCGACGGCGTACTCCACGGCGCCCGCCAGATAACGGGCGCTGTCCGTGTACGCCTCGGCGAGGGCCCGCTCCACGGCCGCCGCGGCGCCGCGTGGCCAGAAGAACAGGCCGACCAGCACGCTCACGGCGCAGCCGATCGCGATGTCCTCGATGCGCAGCAGCACGATGTGCCAGTCGGGGTTCTGGCCGATGTTGAACAGGATGGCGAGGGTGATGGTGAAGGACGCCTGACCGGCGGCGAACGAGATGACCGCAGGGGTGATGCCGGCCAGGAGGACGGCCATGGGCAGCAAGAACCAGAGCACCGTGCCGTGGTGTCCGATGAGCTGGAGCAGCCCGGCCCCGACGATCGATCCCGCGATCGTGCCGCCGACGGCGTGGAGGGCGTTCTGTCCGGTGTTGAGGGCGTTGGAACGCAGTACCGACAGGGTGCCCAGCAGCACCCAGAAGGAGTGCTGGACACTGATCAGGTCCACCAGGGCGACCGCGATGCCCAGGCCGACTGCGCCCCGCAGGCTGTTGTGCAACCAGACGGACTGCGGCTGAAGGTGCGCGGCGGCCCGCTCGCGCGCCGCGACCAGCGGTCTGGCCACGGCACCGGGTTCGCGGCCGAGCAGACGCTCGGGCCAGCTGCGGCGCTCGGCGGCCGAGGCCAGGTCGACGTTGTCGGCGATCTGGAGCGTCGCGAAGCCCAGCTCCTGCGCGCGGAAGGACAGGTCCAGGGCCCCGATGACAGGGTGCACCTGTGCGGGCGTACCGGCTCCCGCGTGGTGGACGGGCAGTCGTGATGTGGCGTTGCGCTCCATCCGGGCCATGGCCGCTCGCAGGTCGCCGGCCGCGGTGCGCAGCCCGTCCGGAGCGTTGCGCGGGGCGTCGAGCAGGTCGGCCGCCTCGTCCAGAACCGCGGCGGCGGCACGACGTACGGCATGGGCGTCGGCGTCGCAGGCCGGGCGGTCGTCGAGCGGGGGTGCGCTGTCGGCCAGGATGCTGCTGAGCCAGGTCAGTTCGTCGACCAGGCGAACGACGGCCCGGGAGCCGACGGACAGTCCGGTGGGCCGGTAGGGGGTGGCGTCGAAGACACCGCGCAGGTCGGCCGCCGCGGTCGCGGCCTCGTCGGCGATCGCCCGGCACTTCGTGCCGCTGGGCGCGCCGGGGCCGCCGGCCAGCAAAGAGGCGTCGGTGCGCAGCTGCGCCGCCGCCGCGCGGCACACGCGGGCCGCGGGCGCGCTGAGCGGATCAGTGGTGGGGCGTGGCCACAGAAGACAGACCGCGATCATGGCGGCGGCCGCTGCCAGACCCACTCCGGCAAGCCGGGCGGGCAGCTGCGACAGCGGCACCGGGGAGGTCGCCGGGAGGACGAAGGCCAGCAACAGGGCGGTCGACGTGCCGGCGAGAACGGAACTGACCACCCCGGCGAACAGCACCAGGAACCCGATCACCACCATGCTCGTCACCGCGAGCCAGATCCGGTCCGCCACGAGCGTGCCCAGGCAGACGAGTACCGCCCAGGCCACCGCAAGACCAAGGTGTGCCCGTAGTCGCTGCACCATCGGGCCGGTGAAATCCACCAGCAGCAGCATCGAGAACGAGCCGAACGCGGCGAAGGCAGCCATCGTCGGCGACCCGATCACCTGGCCGCACAGAGCGAACAGCGCGGGCATGACGATCGCGGTGCGCCCGGCGCGGCGGGTCGCGGCCAGGTCGGGATCGCGGGCGCGCAGCCACGCTGCGGCCGGAAGGAACCGGCTTCGGCCAGGTATACGCACGTGCCCGCGCACCTCCACTCGACGGGGTGTCCGTCCGCCTCAAGGGTGACGGGTCCGCCCGGGCAAAGGCCATACGAACGCGGCCCCTGTGCGCGATCGGCGCGGATGGGGCCTCCGCGATCACCAGGGGCCGCACCCGAACGCGCGCCCGGGAAGCGCCCGGGCCGCGCGCCCTGCACCGCGCTCACCGTGCGCTGCCGACCGCCGAGGCTCTAACTCCTGGTGACGGGAAAGAGCATGCAGCTGCTGGTGGCGTGGGCGAGCAGGCGGTCCTCGGAGTCGAGCAGCTCCGCCTGGGCAAGGGCCGTACGGCGGCCGTGGTTGAGGACGGAACCGATGGCGCGGACCTTGCCGGTGTCGACGGTCATCGGGCGCAGGAATTTCAGACTCAGGTCGAGCGAGGTGTATCCCATGCCCGTCGGGAGGACGGACTGCACGGCGCAACCGGCGGCCGAGTCGAGCAGGGTGGCGTAGACGCCGCCGTGGACGCTGCCGATGGGGTTGTAGTGCTCCTCCCCCGGTTCCAGGGCGAAAACGGCACGGCCGAACTCGACCTCCTCCAGGGTGAAGCCGAGGGTCGCGGCGATGGGCGCGGCAGGCAGACGCCCGCCGAGCACGCTGCGGAGGAAGTCGAGCCCGCTCTCCTGCCCGACCGCGGCCGCGGAGACGCTGGGGTCCTTCCACTCGAACGTGCGTGACCTCGTCATGGGCGCTTCCTTCCCCGTGCCGGCTTCTGACGGGGAAGCTAGCCAGCGCCATCCCTGGCTGTCAATATCGAAGCCAGCCTACGATGGCCGTATGACCTGGCTGGAGACCAGCACCGAGAACTGCACGGTGCAGCGCACCCTGGACCTGATCGGCGAGAAGTGGTCGCTGCTGGTGTTGCGCGACGCCATGAACGGCGTGCACCGCTTCGACGACTTCCGCCGCCACGTGGGACTGTCCGATGCGGTGCTGTCGGACCGGCTGCGCAAACTGGTCGCGGCCGGAATCCTGGACACCGTCCCGTACCGCGAGCCGGGCCATCGCACCCGCCATGAATACCGGCTCACACGCAAGGGCTGGGATCTGTGGCCCGTGATGATCGCACTCAAGCAGTGGGGCGATCGCTACACCGCGGACCCGGAGGGACCGCCCCTGGAGGTCCACCACCGGGACTGCGGCGAACCCCTGGAAGCCGTCGTCGTCTGCACAGCTGATCATGGGCCTCTCAGTCCGCGACAGGCTTGCACACGGCCCGGCGCCTCAGCGCGCTCACTGACCTGACCTGACTGGTGCTGGGTCGGGGTCCCCTCGGCCGGCCCACATGGCCCGACGGACGGGACCTGCAACGAGCATGACGGCAGGGCCCGGGCTCGCCGCCCGGTCCCTGCCGCCGTGACCGGCGAAGGGAGTTCGCCTCGGATCAGCTCTTCAGCTCCTTGCGGTCACCGCCGCCGCTGACGGCGATCTTCCGGGGCTTTGCCTGGTCGGCGACCGGGATCCGCAGCTTCAGGACACCCGCCTCGTAGGAGGCGTCGATCCGCTCGGTGTCCAGGGTCTCGCCGAGGAACAGCTGCCGGCTGAACGTCCCCGCAGGCCGCTCGGTGATCACCGTTTCGCTGTCCTCGCCGTACGTCGGCTTGCGCTCGGCCCTCACGGTCAGGACGTTGCGTTCGACGTCGAGGTCGATCGACTCCGGCGTCACGCCCGGCAGATCCAGTTCCACACAGAACGTGTCACCCTCGCGCCAGGCGTCCATCGGCATACCGGCAGGGCGGGCGGCCGTGCCCAAGACCCGTTCGGCGAGCCGGTCAAACTCGCGGAAGGGATCCGTCCGCATCAGCATCTGCATCCCTCCTTCGTACGTATGCTGCTGTTCCGCTTATCCTTCTCCACTTCCGATATACCGCACCCACTGAGAAGTTGACACCTGTCGGCTCAACTTTTTCGTCGGCGGAACAGTCGGGCCGGTCAGTCCACCGGGTGACCGGGACTGATGTCCAGGGCGTCGCCGAGCCGCAGCAAAGGGCCGTCGGCCCGTCGGCCGTACTGCACTGGTTCGAGGACGAAACCGACGTGATCGCCCCCGTCGACACTTCGCTCGACGGTGCCGACGAACCAGGCCGCGGCATCCTCCAGGACGACCGCCCCGCCATGTCCCCGCGTCCAGCGCACCTGCGAGAACTTGTCGACCTCGTCGCCCGTCTCGCCGCCGAACAGAGCCGCCAGCCTGTGCTGGTCGCCGGTCAGCAGGTGGACGGCGAGGCATTCCGCGTCACGGGCCACCCCATAGGTGTGGTTGACCTTGGAAAGCCACACCACGAACCGCACCGGCCGGATCGAGCACTGCGAGGAGAATCCGACCAGGCACCCCGATCGCTCCTGGCCCGCCGCGGCCGTGACGACGCACATCTCGGGGTTCAGCCGGCTCATGAACGCGTCGACGTCCGCCATGTCCCATCACTCCCGTCACTGCACCCGGCCGACGCCTGCCGCCCGCCGCGGCGCCGCCCGGCACCAGGTCACCGCACGGGTGCCCCTCTTCTCCCCCGACTCACAGGCTTGCGTCGGTCGCGGCCCCCGCCCGGGCCCGCCTCACCGGCCGTCGGTGAGCGAGTCGTCCTCCACCCCGCGGGCCCAGGCGGTGTCACGTCCTAGCGGTGGTGGGCGTGGTGGCCGTGATGCCGCTGCTCTCCGTACCAGCCGTGGTGCCGGCCCCGGTCGCGAAGCCAGTCACCCAGACGACGGTCGTGGTGACGGTCGCCGTACCAGCCGTGGTGATGGCCCCGATCCCGGTCCCAGCCGCGGAAGCGATCACGGTCGTGGCCGTGCCCGTAGCCGCGGTCGCGGTCGTGGTCGTGGTTGCCGACAGTGTCGGGGCGGTCGCTCTGCGCGTAACTTCTCCCCTGCTCACGGATATGGCTGCCTCCGTCGGCGAGGGCGGGCAGGGCCGCCGCCCCCACGAGAGCGCCTGATGCCACACACGCGGCGATCAGCCGAAGAACGGTACGAGAAACAGACATGGAGCTGTCCCTTCTGGCGTTCACGCACACCCACCGCGGTCGGGGCCGGTGTGCATCCGAGATCCCGGCTGGTGCCGAGGCCGCCCACTCTGGCCGCCTTCCTCGCCACTGGATCAACCACACCGTTCGCGTTACAAAACGCCGACATATCCGTAACGCTCGCTTGTACGTGCCAATGACCCGCACGGGACCCCGGGCTGCGGGCCCGCCCCCACTCCCACCGCGCCCTGGCCAGCGGAGAAGCAACCGACCGCGCGAGACACTCCGGACCGGCCTGCCGCCCCGGCTCCCCCATTCAGTCCATTCCGGTATGTAACGGACCGAGAGCCTACGTTCAGGGGACCCGCGGCGCCCCTGGATCGCCCGGGCACCTGGGGCGGCGGTTGGGAGCGGCGGTTGGGAATGCGTGCGGCGATCCGCTCGGCGCGGAGGCCCGCCAGTGGCCGGCCGGGCCACGCCCAGCCCCGGATCGCGCATCGGCCCGGCCCGCGTGGTGCGGGCCGGGCCGATCATGTCCTCCGTGGCAGCCTGTCAGCCCTGACGGGCCTTGAAGCGGGGGTCCTTCTTGTTGATGACGAAGGTCACGCCGCGCCGGCGGACCACCTGGGCGCCCGGCTTGGACTTCAGTGAGCGCAGGGACTTGCGCACCTTCATGACGGGTCTCTCCTTCTGCTCGGGACCGGGACCGCGGTCAGCCGCGGGCCGCCGCCGCGCGGCCGTAGCGGCGCTCGAAACGCTCGACGCGGCCTGCCGTGTCCACGACCCTCGAGGTGCCGGTGTAGAACGGGTGACTGGCCGACGAGATCTCCACGTCGATCAGCGGGTAGATGCGGCCGTCCTCCCATTCGGTCGTCCGGGCCGAGTGCGCGGTCGAGCGGATGAGGAACGAGGCGTTCGCGGCGCGGTCGCGGAAGACGACCGGGCGGGAGTCGGGGTGAATGTCGGGCCTCATGGGGCGTACCTCCTCGTGGTCCACCGCCCAGGGGGCGGAGGCGTGGTTCAGCGTTCCTCGCGGAAGTCGACGTGCCGGCCGACCACCGGGTCGTACTTGCGCAGGACGAGCCGGTCGGGGTCGTTGAGACGGTTCTTGCGTGTCACGTAGGTGACACCGGTCCCGGCTGTCGACTTCAGCCTGACGACCGGACGCGCGTTGCTGCGTGCCATGAGGTCCTCCTTTCGCTCACACCCCGGACGTTTGGCCCGAGCATGTCAGCTGCCTCCTGCAACAAGCGGACCCGCTCGCGCATTCCCACCGCCGCCCACAGCGCTGCCTCGCTCAGTGTGCCGAGCGGCTGTCCTTGCCTCCCATGGGTCTGCCGTCATCCGCCACACGACATCGATGCCACTTCACCGGGAGCGGCGGGCCCTTCGGGCATGTGTACGCGTTCGATCTCGGCTCAGCTTCCCGTCGTCCCACCACCGCACGGCGGAACAAGGTGCCGAGGCCGGGCCGACGGCCCCCGCCGATCTCCGGACGGACCCCGGCGTCGAAGGAACCGCTCGTGCCGCCAGGTACTCATACACAGCGACAGGCAGTGACGGCACGGCAGTTCTGGGAGACGGGCGCGGTGAAGCGGCGCAGCGGGCGGGGCAGGTTCCACGGAATACTGGCGGGTGCGGTCGTGGCGGCCCTGACCGTCGGCGGCTGCGGTGCGGGCGATGCAAAGGGGCTCGGAGCGGCCCCCACTTCGTCGCAGCCCGCCCCCACCGGCGGCAGCGCAGGCAACGCGCCGCGCGTCGCCGCCGACGCCTGGCACAAGTGGGGCCTGACACCGCTGCCCGCGCCCCCCAGTCCCCCGGCCGACAAGCCCGTGAAACTCTCCGCCACCGGAACGGTCCCGGTCTTCACCCACATACCGACCTCGCAGAAGGTCGTCTTCATCACCGTCGACGACGGCCAGGAGAAGGACCCCAGGTTCATACAGATGATGCGGGACCTGAAGGTGCCGATCACGATGTTCCTGACGAACGACGCCATAAAGTCGGACTACGCGTACTTCCAACCGCTGCAGGCGATGGGTGACCACATACAGAACCACACCCTGCACCACCCGGTGATGAGCACCCTCTCAACGGCCCGGCAGAAGGAAGAGGTCTGCGGCAACCAGAAGATCCTCACCCGGCAGTACGGCACCGCGCCCCTGCTGTTCCGCCCGCCCTACGGCGCGTACAACCTCAACACCCGGATCGCGGTGGGTGAGTGCGGGCCGCGGGCGATCGTCTGGTGGCGGGAGTCCATGCAGATCAAGAACATGCAGTACCAGGAGCCGGACAAGAAGCTGCGCCCCGGGGACATCATCCTCGCCCACTTCCGCGGTCCGAAGGAACTCAAGGGCGTCGGCATGACGGAGATGTTCCGCAATCTCCTCAAGCGCATCCAGGAGCAGGGATTCGCCGTGGCACGCCTGGAGGACTACATCCAGCCACCGGCCGGTCGCTGAACGACGCCGCGTCAGAAGACGGCAGGAACCTCGTCCTATTCTGGTGGCGCCACTCCGGCCGGCGGACCGACCTGGGGGGAGGCCGGGGCGGTGATCAGGCCTACCGGGCGCGACGTCCGACGACGTCGACGACCGGATCGTCCGGCAGGGCGATCCTGGCGGTGATGCGCTTTCCGACCGGTTCCCGCCGAGCCTCGAACCCCTGCACGACGGCCATCACGATCTCCAAGCCGTGCTGGCCCACCCGGCCGGGGTCGGCCGCCCGGGCCAACGGCAGTACCGGATCGCTGTCCCAGACCTCCACCTCCACCGCCCCGTCGGTGATGCGTACCTCCAGCAGCACGGGACCGGGCGCGTACTTGCGGGCATTGGTGACCAGCTCGCTGACCACCAGTTGCGTCAGGTCCACCGTGCGGTCCGACACCGGCACTCCGTGGACGGTCTCCGCGCGGGTGAGGAAGTCAGCCGCCAGATGACGCGCCTCGGCGATGCAGGCGCCATCGCCCTCCAGGGCCGCTGTGATGTGCACATACTCACGCTCTGGTGCTATCCGGTCCTCCCCGAGGACATCTGGTTCCATCCGAATCACCTTCGCTACCCCGTTCACACGGCCGCGTATACCCACTCCCGCGCCGTACAGACCTGCCGCACCCAAGTGGCGGCACCTTCGAGAGCATCCCCGTAGCATCTTGGGGCAGCATTTCCGGGGAAGCACTGGCTTGAAGATCACCGAGCGTTGTTGAGGGACGTGTGACAGACACCGACGAACTGGCAGAACCGAACCGCCTGTCGATCACCAGCGCCCTCGTCGACGGAGTAACCGTGGTCACGGTGCAAGGCGAGATCGACCACAACACCGTCGGCTCTCTCCGCCAGGCCCTGACGCCTCCCTCCGGCACCGCCGCGCCGCGGACCGTCGCGGACTTCAGCGGCGTGACCTTCCTGGACTCCGGCGGCATCACCGCCCTCATCACCGCCCAGCAGGCCCACGGCGATGGCGGCTGGCTGCGCCTGGCCGGCGTTCGGCAACCCGTCCTGCGCGTCCTGCAACTGGTCGGTCTCGACTCCCTCATCGACTTCCACCCCACCCTCCGCGACGCCCTGGACGCGTGACAGGTCCCCTCCCACCTGGCCGGTGCCGCGCCGAAGCGGCCATCGGCTCGGACCGGCGAGCCGACGGCACGAGCCATGTCACGAACAGGGAACGCCGTCGCCGTCCACCGGATCGCCGCCGCCAAGCCCGGTGATCGAGCCGTGTATCCGCTGGATGGCGACAAGGGCGGCGTCGTCGCGGAGAGCCCCGTCCGCGTGGGCGAGAAGGTCCTGCTCGACGCGGTGCACCAGGGTCTTCGGACGGCACTTCGCCCACACCGTGACCCGCTCCTCCAGCGGGTAGAACGCCCGACTGCTGTCGCGGGCCTCCACCACGCCGTCGGTGTACAGGAGCAGGGTGTCGCAGGCCCGGAGCGAGAACGTGTGCGTGACATGGGTGTCCGGGCCCAGCTCCCACATGCCCAGCGGGGGCGCCGGGTCGGGACTCGTCACGCGGATCACCTCTCCGCGCCTGATCAGGAGGAGCGGCGGGTGGCCGCAGTTCATGACCCGCGCCACGGGGCTCCCGTCCGGGATCTCCAACAGCAGCGCGGTGATGAAGTGCTCCCGGGCCTCCCCTTCCGCCTCGGGGAACTGGGTGAGGTAGCGGGAGGCGCTGCGGTCCAGCGCCTCGGCCAGGGCGGGCAACGTGGCGTGCTGGTGGGCGGCCTCCTGGAACGCGCCGAGCAGCGTGGCCGCCTCCCCCACCGCGGCGAGTCCCTTTCCCCTGACGTCGCCGATGATCACGCGTGTGCGGTCACCGGTGCGGGCCACCGCGTAGAGATCCCCACCGATGCAGGCCTCCTTGTCGGCGGCCAGGTAGGACGACGCCATCTGCAAGGGGCCGAGCCGCTCGGGAAGCGGGCGCAGCAGGGCCCGCTGTGCGACCTCGGAGACGGAGCGCACCTGAGCCAGTTCCTCGATGCGCCGGTCACGGACGACACACACGAGAACCGTGAAGATCGAGAGGACGGTCAGCGCGATGATCTGCGAGATGTGGTTCGTCGTGGCCAGCCCGCCGTGGAACACGGCGATGACGACCTGGGCTCCCACCGCCAGGGCCCCGATCAGCCCGGTCAGCCGGTAGCCGGCGAAGGCGGTGGTGATGGCGGGCGCCACGACGAGCAGCGGGCCGAGGTGGACGGTTTCCGGGGAGTGGATGTCCACCAGGGTGATCACCACGATCAGGGCAAGGGGAATCGCCACCAACGCACGGCTCGACTGCCATGGCTGCCATACCGGGGCGGGGCGCTGCCCGACGCGCATGCTTCCAATGTGCCCGACATTCCGGGAAGGGGAGCACCCCGGCCGCCCGGTGCGACGCGAACCGGCGACGCATCGGGGAGACGGCGATATCCCAGGTCGACGCTCTAGTGTGGCGGGAGGACGGCGTGATGCGGGCGCTGCCGGAGCCGATGCTCGCCACCGCGGTGTCCGACCCGGATCCGCGGCCGGCCGGCGGCCCGCCGAAGTCATCGACAGCGTGGAGGGCGGTATGGACTGGCGTACGTTCGCACAGCAGATGGCCTCCATGGCGCGTGACCTGCTCGCTCAGGACTCGGTCGGTGCCACCCTGGAGCGGATCACCGCCTCGGCCATCGAGCTGGTGGCGGGATGCGATGCGGCCGGCATCCTGCTCCTGCACGGCAAACGGGTGCAGTCGATGGCCCCCACCGACGACCTGGTCGTCCGCAGCGACCAGCTTCAGGAACGCCTCGAGGAGGGCCCCTGCTTCGACGCCGCGCGCACCCGCGAAGGGGAGAGGGTGTTCCGCATCGCCGACCTCACCCAGGAGCATGCACGCTGGCCCGCCTACGCCCCGCAGGTGCGCGAGCTGGGGGTGGGCAGCATCATGGGCTTCCTGCTGTTCACCGAGGACGAGGACCTCGGCGCGCTGGATTTCTACTCCCGCCGGCCGGGCGCGTTCACCGAGGCCAGCGAGACCGCCGGATGGCTGCTGGCCTCCCATGCCGCGGTCGCCTTCTCCAGCGCCCGCACCAACGCACAGCTGGAGCAGGCCATGGCCACACGCCACACGATCGGCGAAGCCATGGGCATCCTCATGGGCAGCCACCACCTCACCGAGGAGCAGGCGTTCGAGGTGCTTCGCCGCTTCTCGCAGGAGAAGAACATCAAAGTGCGTGAGGTCGCCCGGCAGATCTGCGAGAAGGGCGCTCTTGCCTGACCCGGGCGCCTCGGCTCCCTATGCGCGGGGAGGAGATCGGCGGCCTCACGGCCGAGTTCATCCGATTCCCATCCGTCTCCCACCCGGGCATCACAGAGAGACCCGAATCTCATGCACATGCGCGGCAAGTGGGGGTACCAGGGGGCAGACGACCAGGGAAGCGAGGACGAGCGCATGACGATGCAGGGGGCGGCAGACGGCGGCAGGCAACGCACTGGACGCGCCCGGTATCGCAGACCGGCGCTGATTGTGGGGTGTGTCGTCACATGCCTAGTGGCGTGCACCAGCGGCGCCACGGCCGCCGGTAAGATCTTCGGCCTCAAGGCCGCGAGCACCGCGAACACCGCGAACACCAAGAAGGCCGCGACCTCACCGCGGCGCTCCAGCGGCGGGGGGCACCAGCCGCCGTCCCCCGCTGTTCGGAAGGCGACCGCCTCGCCGGCCCCCTCCGCCGCCCCCGCTCGGTCCTCGCTGCACGCCACCGCGTCCCCCTCTCACCAGGCGCCTCCCCTGGGTGTCTCACGGACGGTTCCGGATTCCCAACTTCCCCGGCAAGTGGGGGCGTTGTTCGACGGCAGCGGTTTGACCGGGTCGCATCACTGCACGGCCAGCGTGGTGAACAGCCCCGGCGAGGACCTGATCGTGACCGCCGCGCACTGCCTCGGCTCCACGTCGGACGTCTTCGTCCCCGCGTACCACGACGGTGTTGCCCCCTACGGCGTGTGGCATCTGCAGCGCATCGTCGTCGACGCCGGGTGGACCGACGACTCCGACCCGGACGACGATGTGGCGTTCGCCGTGGTCGCACCACTCGACGGGCGCACCATCCAGTCGGTGGTCGGCGGCTACACCCTCGGCATTAACGAGGGGACGGGCGGTCGTGTCACCCTCACCGGCTACCCAGCGACGTCACAGGACCCGGTGACCTGCACCAACGGCATCTCCTCGTTCAGCAGCACGCAGAACGAGATCTACTGCACCGGCATGACCGGCGGCACCAGCGGCAGCCCATGGGTCACCGGCGACAGCCCGGGCACGGTCATGGGAGTCATCGGCGGCTACGAGCAGGGCGGCGACACCGCCGACGTCTCCTACAGCGTCGCCTTCGGCCAGAGCGTCCAGAGCCTCTACGAGGAAGCGACGTCCGGCGGCAACTGAACGTCCGGGGAGCGGGATGTTCAAGAGATGCCCGGTGGGAGGAATGAACAAGACCAGCGGGGGTAGCCGCCCAGGCGCAGGTGGTCGGGGCGGCGTGGTCCTGGGGAGGTCACACGCCGTCCCGCCCCTTCGTCCGGGGTCCACCCGTGCTGTCCGTTGCCCGGTCGAGTCCCGCTGGTCTCACGACCGGAACGCCTACGGCTCAGCGGCCGGGGTTCGTACGGCTGCCGATGTCCGCCGACGCCTCAGTCCAGCTCGGCCAGCCGTCGCACGGCGGGAGCCACGAAGGTCTCCATCCACGGGGATGTGGTACCCGTGCGGGGCGCGAGGATCACCGTGTCGATGCCGAGTTTGGTGTAGCCGGAGATGTCGCTGGTGAAGCCGTCCACGTCGCCGGCGGTGGCCGGCTCTCCCGAGTACGTCACCGTCTTGCGGACGGTGTCGTAGTCGCGGCCGGCGTCGTCGCAGTGGCGGCGCAGCACGTCGAGCTTGTGCGCGACCTCCTCCGGGGTCGTGGCGAACAGGTTGCAGGCGTCCGCGTAGTGGGCGACGAGCCGCAGCGTCTTCTTCTCGCCCCCGCCGCCGACCAGGATCTCCGGGCGCGGGGAGCTCACCGGCGGCGGCACGCACAGCGTCTCGGCCAGCTGGTAGTGCCGCCCCTCGAACGGCCCGTTGTTCTCCGGATCCCACATCTGCAGGCAGATGCGCAGGGTTTCCTCGAGCCGCTCGAAGCGTTCCGCCAGCGGTGGGTACGGCACGCCCAGGCCATGGTGCTCGCGGTCGTACCAGGCGGCCCCGATCCCCAGCGTGGCCCGGCCGCCGGACAGCACGTCAAGGGTCGTGGTGATCTTGGCGAGGAGTCCGGGATGACGGTACGTCACTCCGGTGACCAGGGCGCCGAGCCGCACCGTGGAGGTCCGGGCGGCCAGGTATCCGAGTGTGGTGTAGGCCTCCAGCATGGGCGCCTCGGCCCCGCCGTTGAACTCCATCTGGAAGTAGTGGTCCATGACCGACAGCCAGCTCACGCCTGCCGCCTCGGCCGCGGCGCCTGCGGCGGCCAGCTCGTCGCGCAGCGCGCCGCCGCCCTCGGGGTGGTCGAACCGGTTGATGTGCACGCCCACGTGCATGTCCGTCTCCGTTCACAGTCACCCGCAGCGTCCTCGACCCTGGCGACACTAGATCTTCGAGTGTTCTCGAAGTCAAGGCCATCGGACGTGTCGGAAGGCCGTGCGCGGACGCCTTCGGTGACTCTGCGGCGTGACCGGCGGCGACGGCGGCGCGCGCCCGGCGCCGTGCGCGTGCGCCTGCGCGTCAGGGCTGCGCCTCAAAACCGTCCGTCAGGGGTGCGCCTCAGGGCTGTCCGTCAGGGCTGCGCGGCGTCGGCCGCCGCGGCGGCCGGGGCCTGCGCGCCGGTGGTGCCGAACCGGATGCCCTTGGCTTCCTTGCCGACCGCGCTCAGCAGGATGACCACGGCGAGGGTCGGCAGGATGGTCCATGCCATCGCCGCCGGATAGCCGTGGCGCCCGGCGAGGGCCTCCTGGATCGGCAGGTTGAGGGCGGCGATCAGGTTGCCGAGCTGGTAGGTGACGCCCGGGTAGAAGCCGCGGATGGAGTCCGGGCTCATCTCGGTCAGGTGCGCCGGGATGACGCCCCAGGCTCCCTGCACGCACACCTGCATCAGGAAGGAGGACAGCATCAGCCAGCCGACGCTGGTGGACAGCACGAAGAACGGCACGACGAGCAGGCCGCCGGTCGCCGCGATCATGATCGTGCGGCGGCGGCCCAGTCGCTCGGAGTAGGCGCCGAGCAGCACACCGCCGAGGATGGCGCCGATGTTGTAGACCACGGCGATGGCGATCGAGGTGTTCGCCGACAGGCCCAGACCCTTCTTGACGAAGGTCGGGTAGATGTCCTGGGTGCCGTGCGACATCCAGTTGAACGCGGTCATCAGCGCCACCAGGTACAGGAAGCGCCGCAACACCGCCGGGTTCTTGAACACCTGGTACGCGGGGGTGCGGTTGAGCCGGACGCTCTTCTCCCACACCTCGCTCTCCTCGACCCTGGTACGCACCCACAGCGCGACGAGGGCGGGCAGCAGGCTGAAGGCGAACAGTCCCCGCCAGCCGAAGGCGGGCTCGATGACGAAGAACGCGACCGCGGCGAGCAGGTAGCCCAGGGAGTACCCGCTCTGCAGCAGGCCCGACCAGAAACCGCGCCGTGCCGCCGGGATCTTCTCCATCGCGAGCGCCGCGCCCAGGCCCCACTCGCCGCCCATTCCGATGCCGTACAACAGGCGCAGCACCAGCAGCACGGTGTAGTTCGGCGCGAAGGCGCAGGCGAAGCCGACGACCGAGTAGAAGACGACATCGGTCATGAGCGGGATGCGGCGACCGCGGCGGTCGGCCCACATACCGAACAGCGCGGCACCGACCGGACGCATCACCAGGGTGACGGTGGTCAGGAAGGCCATGTCGGTGAGGGAGACGTCGAAGTCCTTGGCTATCTCGCTGTAGACGAGAACCACCAGGAAGTAGTCGAAGGCATCCATCGCCCAGCCCAGATAGGCGGCGACGAAGGCATGGCGCTGGTCCTTGGTGAGCCCCGCCGCCTGGTCTCTGACGGTCTTCAGCATGACGACCCTCCCGCAGTCCGCAGGTGAGGCTAGGCACGAGCGGCGGAGGAGGACAATGGTGGGGCAGCAAAACACCGGCCACGATTGCACAAAAGGTGGCATTGCCGCCGTCTGCCTTGGGGGACCCGGCCGCCTTCGCGTCTACTGCCGGACACCCGGCGCGATCTCCCGCACGGCCGGTGCCCTGGAGTCAGCCGCTCTCCAGGGCACCGGCAAGGTGACGCGCTCTCACCAGGGAAGGGGGCCCTCAGCGTCGAAGTACCCTCCGGTGGGGCCGTCGGGCCCCACCTGTGCCATCCGGACGATGATCTCGGCGCCCTCCTCGACGGTCTGCGTGCCCGTGTTGCCGTTCAGGTCGGTCGCGGTGTAGCCGGGCTCCACCGCGTTGATCCGCATGTTCGGGAAGGCCTTTGCGTACTGCACGGTGATCATGTTGACCGCGGCCTTCGACGCCGGATAGGCGACACCGGGATAGGCGTACGCCGGCGTGCCCGGGGTGGCGACGCGGGTGAGCGAGCCGAGGCCGCTGCTGACGTTGACCACGACCGGCGCGGTGGACCGCTCCAGCAGCGGCAGGAACGCGTGGGTGACGCGCACGACGCCGAAGACGTTGGTCTCGAACACCGGCCGCACCAGGTCGGCGGTGGCTCCCGCGGCGTCGACGACCGTGTTGCCTTCACCGCGCGCCTCGATGCCGGCGTTGTTGACCAGCACATCCAGTCCACCGTCGGCCTCGATGGCCTTGACGGCGGCCGCCACGGACGCGTTGTCGGTGACGTCGATGAGAACCGTCCGCGCGCCGAGCCGCTCGGCGGCGCGGCGCCCGCGTTCGGCGTCCCGGCTGCCGATGTAGACGGTGTGGCCGGCGGCGAGCAGCCGACGGGCGGTCTCGTATCCGAGGCCCTTGTTGGCCCCGGTGATCAGTGTTGTCGTCATGCCCCCAGGTTCCGGGCGGGCGGCGTGGTCAGCCAGGCGTCCCGTGTTCCTGGGACCACTGGTACCAGGCACGCCGGGCGGCGCGGGGGCACACTGGTCGGCATGGCGACGGCGGAATTCGGCAGGGCGGTGCGCCGCTGGCGCGACCGGGTCTCGCCCGAGGCGGCGGGTCTGCCCGCGGGCGGGCAGCGGCGCGCGGCGGGGCTGCGCCGTGAGGAGCTGGCCATGCTGGCCGGCATCTCCGTCGACTACGTCACGCGCCTCGAGCAAGGTCGCGCCTCCAACCCGTCGACGCAGGTCGTCGACGCCCTCGCCCGGGCCCTGCGGCTGTCCGGCGACGAGCGAGCCCACCTCTTCCGTCTCGCGGGACTGGTTCCGCCCGGCCCGGACACGGTCCCCACGTACCTGACCCCGAGCGTCCAGCGGATGGTGGACCGCTTCACCGGGACGCCCGTCGCCGTGTACGACGCGACCTGGACGCTGCTCATGGCCAATCCGCCGTACGCGGCCTTGATGGGCGACCCGTCCGGTTGGCGGGGCAACGAGCGCAACAGCGTGTGGCGGCACTTCGTCGGCTCGGGCACCCGTGCCCGGCACACCCCGGAGTCGCTGCGTGCCTTCGAGGCGGCGCTGGTGGCCGATCTGCGCGCGGCCGCCGCCCGCTATCCGGCCGACCAGCGGCTGCGACGGCTGATCGGGGATCTGCGGACGAGCAGCGACCGGTTCGCCGAGCTGTGGGACTCCGGAACCGTCGGGCGCCACGAGGCCGCGCGCAAGGTCATCGACCACCCGCACGTCGGCGCCCTGACGCTGGACTGCGACGTGCTCACCGTGTCGGGCAGCGATCTGCGCATCATGGTCTACACGGCCGAGCCCGGCACCGAGGACGCCGAGCGCCTGGCGTTGGTCACCGTGCTGGGCACGCAGACACTCGCCGGATAGCCGACCGCGAATGGGTGTCCCGTCCGGCCAGGACCGGTTCAGCCGCACGGTCCCCGGGCGTGCCCGCACCGCTCATGACCTCGGCCACCCCGCCCTCTTCACCACCGCGACGCCCGTACCGCACCCCGCCCGCCCTCCGGACCCACTCCGGTACTCCGCCCGTAGGTCCCGGTCCGGGCATCGGGCGGTCATTCAACCATGAAAGACATCACGGCATACTTCATGATCTGAGCGCGTGAGGGGTGCGCTCAGTGGGCGCCCGTGAACGTGCTGCGCGCCCAGTCGGGGAAGCCGGTCCAGGAGATGCCGGGATGGGCGTCATGCAGCGCGGGGATGTCGACCTGATAGCCGGGCCCGTTCAGGAACGTCCACATCGCGTGCATGTCCGGATCGCCCACCGCCGCCAGCGGCACCCGCACATGGCGGACTTCTCGTCCCAGGGCCGTACCGAGCGCGGCCGCCATGTCGGAGGGCGTCGGGGCGTCGCTGGCCAGCTCGATGCGGTGCTCTGCGTACGGACCGGGGTCCAGCAGCACCGCGGCCGCGAAGGCACCGAGGTCGGAGCGGTCGAGCTGCTGCAACGGCCGGTCGGACGGCAGCGGCAGGTCGAGCGCCCCGCCGAGGATCCGCTCGGCTCCGCCCAGCGCGTTGTCGTAGAAGTATGTCGGCCCGAGGATCGTGTAGGGCACATCGCCCGTAGCCAGCTCGGCCTCGATGCGCGCCTTGCTGTCGAAGTGCGGCACCCCGCTCTCCTGGTCCGCCCCGGCCACCGAGCTGAACACGAGATGCGGCACCCGCTGCTCGTGCGCGGCGGCCAGGATCGCCCTCCCCTGGGCCACCTCGGCCTCCGGGCCGGCCTCGAAGGGAGTGGTGAACGCGAACACCGCGGCCACCCCGCGCATGGCCGCGGCGAGCGACGCCCGGTCGCTCAAGGACCCCGCCACGACTTCGGCGCCCCGGTCGGCCAGTTCCCGCGCGGTGCTGCGCGCGGGATCCCGAACCAGTGCCCGGACCCGTGCCCCTCGGGCGAGCAGGGCCTCGGTCACCGCCCTGCCCTGGCCACCGGTCGCGGCAAGCACCAGCATCGGCCCGTCGGCCATCGGGAACTCCCTTCTCGGGGAAACACTCGGCAGTTGATCACGGCCAGGAACCCCACGTTATCCATCCGCCCCGCACGACACGCCCAGCCCGCGCCGTGCCTCGGCTCAGCGCCGCTCGACACGCTGAACCCGTCGCTCTCGTCCCGCTCCCCGGCCAGGGCGCCGCTTCACCTGAGGATGTTCACCGCCCGTGCCACCACCAGCGCCACGGTGAGCAACGAGATCGATGCCTGCGAGGCCATCAGCAGCTTGGCCCAGCGGGACAGGGGCATGGTGTCGGTGGGGCTGAAGGCGGTCGCGTTGGTGAAGGAGACATAGAGGTAGTCGGCGAACGCCGGCTCCCAGTCCGCCGGCGCCAACTCCCCGCTCTGCATCTGGGGGAAGAGGAAGTCCGGGTAGTCGTGGTGGCCGGCGGCCCGGGCCGCCGGCCCACCCCTGTCCCACTCCCAGTACCACAGAGCGAAAACGATGACGTTGGTCAGCCAGATACCCGCCCCCGTCATCAGCAGCGCCCCGGCATCACTGCCCTCGGTACCGCGCACCAGCCCCCGGATCAACAGCGCCGCCGACCAGCCGTTGGCGACGCTGACGAGGGCGGCCAGCGCCAGCCCGCCCGCGCGCAGCAGCGAGGCGCCCCGACTCGCACGGATCCGGAAGGCGCACAGCAGCACGACCACCAACAGCAGCTCCAGTGTGGGCAGGAGCCATACCGGCCGAAAGGCCAGCCGCTCGGGGAGCAGCAGTTGCAGGGCGACCGCGGCGAGCACCGCCGCGCTGACCGCCCAGCGCGACTCGTCGCGAGTGGGCCGGCGCCAGGCCGGCTCCTGGCGGGCCGCGGTGAGCAGTTCCTCCAACCGGGCGAGTCGCTCGTGCAGGGCCCTTGACTCTTCGTTCACGACCCCAGTGTGACCTCACGGCGACGAGACCGGTCACGGGCACCCGCCATGCGGGAGGACAAGCCCCGTAGCGGACCTGCGCGCCTTGGGCGCGCGGCGTGCCGCCGACCGTCCGTGTGACCGGACGAGCCACTCCGCGTCCGCCGGCCGGCCTGCGGCAGGAGACGTGTCCAGGTAGGGCTCTTCCACGCTGACGAGCAGCACGCCGTGTTTGGCCAACTCCTCATTGATCAGCATGACCTCAAGGGCACCCTGCCGAGTGAGGCGGGACAGCGAGAACACGACCACTGCGTCTACGTGCCCGGCGCGAACGGCGGACTTCATCTCCTCGAACTCCGGCCGGACGACCTGCGGGTCCCAGCCGGATTTGCCGACGTCGGCGAAGTGGCCCGCGTTGTCTCAGCCTTTGGCCGTGATCAGCGCCTCGCACTTGGTCCGCTGTGCTTCGGGGGACGACGCGGAGTCGTCCTCACGCTTCCTTGACTGTCGGATGTAGGACACTGCGCGCACATGGTCCAGATCAGGGGTCCAGTCGGAGCCCCGTTTGACGAGAGGTGTCATGTGCCTAGCGTAGTAAAAATCAACGTACTCACCGTCCCCGCCGAGCAGCGGGAGACGCTGGAGAAGCGCTTCGCCTCCCGGGCCCACGCCGTGGAGAGTTCCGACGGGTTCGAGTGGTTCGAACTCCTCAGGCCGGTCGACGGAACCGACAACTACCTGGTCTACACCCGGTGGCGGGACGAGGAGTCGTTCCAGGCCTGGATGGAGGGCCCCATGAAGGCCGCCCACCAGGGCGGTGACGCGGCAGGGGGCGAACGCCCCAGGCCGGCGGCGAGCGGGTCCACGCTGTGGTCCTTCGAGGTCGTACAGCAGGCGGCGCCCAAGAGCGCGTAGGCCGGCGCCGACAGCAAAGTGGTCACCGGCCCTGGGCGGCAGGCGCACGCCGCCGCCCAGGGCCGCTTACCTCGGAGGTCATCGACCCGGAACGGAGCGCATGCCACGATCGTCGGCGTACGGAGCCCGGCCGACCGGAAGGACGCCATGACCGCCTACGCCATAGCCCACCTGCAGGAAGCCGCCCCGCACCCGGAGATCGCCGAGTACATCGAGCGCATCACCGCCACCTTCGCCCCCTACGGCGGCCGCTTCCTCGTACACGCCACACAGCACGAGGTGAAGGAGGGCAGCTGGCCCGGACACGTGGTCGTCATCAGCTTCCCCGGCCTCGCCGAGGCCCGGGCCTGGTGGGACTCCCCCGCGTACCGGGAGATCGCACCGCTGCGCTCCCGGCACATCGACGGCGACATCATCCTGGTCGACGGCGTCTGTGACACCTACGACCCCGCCGACACCGCACGGACGATGCGGGAAGCCATGCGCACCCCCTGAACCGGGGATCGCAGGTGCGTGCGATCAGACTTCACCTCCCCTGCGCATCCGCCGCTCGTCCCCGACACGAGTGCCGGCCCGGTGTGTCAACGCGGTGCGGGGGCACACGGATTCGGGGAGGTCGAGATGAACACGAGTGCCATGGCCCATACCCGCCGGATGCGGGTCGGGGGCGAGGTCGGCTCACTGACGCAGGGCGCTGCCCGGGCGGGGCTGACCGCACGGGGAGTGATCTACGTGCTGGTCGGCGTGCTGGCACTGCGGATCGCGTTCGGCGACGGCAGCCGGCAGGCCGACCGCAGCGGTGCGCTCGCCGAGATCGCGCAAGAGCCGTTCGGTGCCGTACTGCTGTGGGCGCTGGGCATCGGGCTCGCCGGCATGGCCGTGTGGCGGTTGTCCGAGGCGGTGTTCGGCGCCGTCGGACCGGACGGCCGCAAGGTGAGGAAACGGCTGCTGGCGCTGGTCCGGTGCGTGTTCTATGCATTCGTCGCCTACTCCGTGCTGTCGTTCGCGACCGGGTCGGGCACGGGTGGCTCATCCAGCGACGAGCAGTCCAGGGACGTCACCGCCAGGGCAATGGGGGTGCCCGCAGGTCAGTGGATCGTGGGCGCCGTCGCGGTCGGCATCGTCGTGGCGGGAGTCTGGATCGGGGTCCGGGCCCTCCGGCGCAAGTACCACAAGGACCTCAGGCTCGGCGAGATGTCCCCGGGCCTGAGGCGACTGGTGGACATCGCCGGCGTGGGCGGAGGCGCCGCGCGCGGACTGGTGTTCGCCGCGGCGGGGGCCTTCGCGCTCCGCGCCGCGGTCGATTACCGGCCCGACCGGGCCAAGGGGCTGGACGACACGCTGCGGTCCTTCGCCGAGACCCCGTTCGGTCCGTGGCTGCTGGTGCTCGTGGCCGCCGGGGTCGTGCTGTTCGGCCTCTTCTCCTTCGCGCTGGCGCGCTGGCGCAGGGTCTGAGCGTCGGCTCTCCTCGCGGTGGAGTCGCCGTGGAGTCGCCGTGGAGGCAAGGCAGTTGGATCCGTGTCGTGAGGGTCGCCGCCGCTGTGTCGTGGAATGCCCGCGGAATTGTCCGTGATCGGTAACAGACGGATCCTGCACCGTTCTTCCTTCGTCCTGATGGGTGCACGTGACCACAGAGACGACGAGGAGCGGGGCGGACATGGCGCGGCGTGGCGGACGGGGATGGTACGGGCGGGTGCTCGCGGCGGCGGTCGGCGTGACGGCGGTGGCCACCGCCACCTCAGTGTGGACCGCGCAGGCCGGCCCCGCCGAGGAACCCGGTGCGCGAGCGAACGTCCTGGTGCGCCCCTCCGCGCCGAACGCCCCGGCCCGGGGCGCCGCGGGGGCGCCGGTGTCCGCGGACATCGTCCACGCCTCCGACCGGGGCGCCCACGGGGTCAACATCACCATCGACGACGGGCCGGACCCCGTGTGGACGCCGCAGGTGCTCGAGGTGCTGCGGGACAACGGCGTGAAGGCCACGTTCTGCATGGTGGGCACGCAGGCCCAGGCGCACCCGGACCTGGTCAAGGCGGTGGTGGCGGCCGGGCACCGGTTGTGCGACCACACGGTCTCCCACGACACCGCCATGGACACCAAGTCCGAGGCCTACCAGTCGCAGCAGATCCTGGACGCCGAACGCGCAATCACCCGGGCTTCAGGAGGCGTTCGGCCGCAGTACTACCGGGCCCCGGGCGGTGCCTTCACGCCCTACAGCCGCCACCTCGCCGCCTCCCACGGGATGCGGCCACTGGGCTGGAACGTCGACTCCAAGGACTTCGAGCGTCCCGGCACCGCCGCCATCATGGCCACCGTCAAGAGCGAGATCCACAACGGTCCGACGCTCCTCTTCCACGACGCGGGCGGGGACCGCTCCCAGACCGTGGCCGCCCTGCGCCAGCTCCTGCCGTGGCTCAAGCAGCAGGGATACTCCTTCGGCTTCCCCGTCCGCTGAACCCCGCCCACGGGACGGGAAGTGCGAGCCGACGGCTTCTCAACCGCCTGCGGGCGGCGGGCGGTTGGAGCCGCGACGTCGGGGGGTGTGGTCAGGACGACTCCGGCCGTCGTGGTCACCGCCTGGGGCGGCCGGCCCGCGGATCAGCCTCGGGAGCAGTCCAGGAGCGTGCCGAGCAGTACGACGTCCTCCTCCCGCGCCGTGCAGCCGTTCTCCTCGCTCAGCACCTCGGGCACCTGCGTGCCCGAAGGCCAGATGATGGGCCCCGTAGGTGATCCAGGCTGCCGAGTTCGTCGGTTCGGCGTCCACGGTGCTGTCCTTTCCCGGCGCGCGGGCCGGCGTCACGGGGCAGGGCGCAACAGCGGCGTGGGCTGGTCCGCGACCGGGGTCGACGCGCGGCATGTTCAGTGGTGTGCGTAGGCGTCCGTCGCCGCTACCAGCGCGTCCGCCATACCGGGTGCCCCCGTCGTGTGTCCCACGTCGTCCACCACGCTCAACTCGCTGTCCGGCCAGGCCCGGTGGAGCCGCCATACCGTGCCGAGCAGATTGCCGAAGTCCAGGCTGCCTTGGACCAGGGTGCCGGGAATGCCTTTCAGGAGGGGGGCGTCGCGGAGGATGACGCCCTCGTCGTTGCCGTCGCCCAGGAAGTGGTCGTTGCCCCAGTAGTGGGTGACCGTCCGGGCGAAGCCCATGCGGAACACGGGGTCCTCGTAGCGCTCGACCGATCGCGGTGGCGCCGGGATCGTCGCCGTCTCCCAGTCGGTCCATGCCCGCGCCGCGCGGGACCGCGCCTCCGGGTCCGGTGACTCGATCAGCCGGTTGCAGGCCGCCGCGAGGTTTCCCTCCCGGTCCGCCTCGGGCAGCGCGACCAGGAAGCGCTGGAAAGCGTCCGGGAAGAACCGCCCGAGTCCCCTGGTGAGCAGCGCCACTTCCCGGTTCGAGCCCGTCGCGACCGCGGTGAGGACCAGTTCCGACACCGCCTGCGGGTGCGTCTGGGCGTAGCGAAGTCCGAGCACCGAGCCCCACGACACACCCCAGACGAGCCATCGTGCGATTCCCAGGTGCCGCCGCAACCGCTCCAGATCGGCGATGAGGTGGGCCGTCGTGTTGACGCTCATGTCGGTGTCGTACGCGCTCGCGTGCGGGGTGGAACGGCCGCAGCCGCGCTGGTCGAGCAGCACGATGCGGTACGCCGCCGGATCGCAGTACCGCCGGTATCCCGCCCCGCATCCCGAACCGGGACCGCCGTGCAGCATGACCGCCGGCTTGCCGCGCGGGTTCCCGCAGACCTCCCAGTAGACGCGGTTGCCGTCACCGACGTCGAGCATGCCGTGGTCGTACGGTTCGATCTCCGGATACAGACCCATCGCAGCACCGTAAGGCCCGCGACGGCACCGTCGCTCCCCCTTTCCCTTGGTTTCCCTTGGTCGCACAGCTTGGGGGCGCCGTGGCCGGGCGGTCCGCGCCCAGCGGTTCGCGCCGGCCGGCCGTCGTGTGCGGTGCGGCTCGGCATCCCTCGCGCGGATCACAACGTCTAGGATTGCACTGAAGATCCGGGTATGCCGCCTGCCCGAGCAGTCGTCGGATCGCGCTGTCGAGCCATATCGAGCCCGTGGTCCTGATCAGGCTCTGCCAGGAGTTCTCGTGAACAGGCCGTGTGAAGGGATCCGCCCGGGCTGCCGCCCGGTCCGGGGAGGCGCCACCGGGCGCCGGCCCGGTGGCACGGGACGCCCGCCGTCCCTGTTGCGTGCCGGCGGGAGCGTGCCATGAAGTGGCCGGCGCGCCGGGAGGCCGAAAGTCGCCGGGCGCCGCGGCTCAGCAGCACCGGCCTGCAGATGCCGCGTGCGCCCGGGTGGCTGCGCTGGCTGCCGGCGATCTACGTCGCGGGCGTCCTGGTGCTCGAACCGGTCACTCCGGTGCAGTGGCCGGTGAGCTTCCTGCTGATCGCCCTCCCCGTGGTCGCCGCCTACGCCCACGGTCCCGCCGCCGTCGCCGCCATCACGGTGTTCGCCGTCGGGTTCGAGGCTCTGCTGGCCGGCACTCCGTGCTGCGCGGGCCGCGACGTGGGGTACCTGTGGGAGCGCCACTACGTGGCCTCGTACATCTCAACCGTGCTGGTCGGGGCCCTGGGCACGATCATGGCCGCGAGCCGGACGCGTCGGGAGCGCACTCTCGCCACCGTGCGGTCCGTGGCCGAGACCGCACAGCGTGTGCTGTTGCGCCCCGTGCCCAGGCACCTCGGTCAGGTGTCGATCGAGACGCTGTACCTGTCCGCCGCCGCGGAGGCGCGGATCGGTGGTGATCTGTATGAGGCGGTGCCCACCGCACACGGGGTCCGCCTCCTCATCGGTGACGTCCGGGGCAAGGGCCTGGTGGCGGTGGAGACGGCCGCCACGATGCTCGGCGCGTTCCGTGAGGCCGCCCATGACGAACCCGACCTGGCCGGGGTGGCGCGCCGGGTCGAGAGGAGCATGACCCGCAGGGCCACGGAGCTCCCGGGCAGCGAAGTGGCGGAACGCTTCGTCACCGCGGTGTTCGCCGAGATCCCCGATCACGAGCCCGTGGTCCGCATCGTCAACTGCGGCCACCCCCCTCCGCTGCTCATCGGCCCGAACGGGGTCACCGAGCTGGACTCGGCAGATCCCTCACCGCCCATCAACCTCGGCGTTCTGGTCGGTGACGACTACCACGTCGAGGTGAGCCCCTTCCGTCCCGGCGAACAGCTGCTGCTGTACACCGATGGCGTCACGGAGAGGCGCGACCGTACGGGGGCGTTCTACCCGCTGACCGAGCGGGTCCGGTCGTGGGGCGCTCTGCCTCCCGGTGAACTTCTCGACCGTCTGCACCAGGATCTGCTGGCCTACAGCGACGCGAACCTCGACGACGACACCGCCGCGCTCGCCGCCTACCGTCTTTCCGGTGACCGCCACGGGGAGACCGCACCGCACCGGCGGTGACCGTCGTGCCGTCGCCGTGGCCGGTCAGGGGCTGCTGGTGACGCCGATGATCGAGGACATGATCCGGTCCTGGGGGGTGGTCGGCACGTGGAAGAAGCCGTTGTTGCAGCCGAGCCGCAGCACCGCGGCACGGTCCGCGAGGGCCTTGACGTCTCCCATGTTGTGGCTGATGAGGATGACACCGACCCCGTGCTCGCGCAGTTCGTCGACCAGGTCGAGGACGTGGCCGGCCTGCTGGACGCCGAGTGACGCGGTCGGCTCGTCCAGGAGGACGGCCTTGGGTTCGCCGAGCAACGCTCGGGAGATCGCTACGGTCTGCCGCTGCCCTGCCGACAGGGAGGCGACCGGGGTGTGCATGTCGGGGACGTGGATGCCCATGGCGTCCAGCTGCCGGCGTGCCTCCCTGCGCATGCCGCCCTTGTCCATCAGCCGCAGGAGACGGCCCAGGGCGCCGGGGTGCCTCTGTTCGCGTCCGAGGTAGAGGTTCTCGGCGACATCGAGGCCGTCGCACAGGGCGAGGTTCTGGTACACCGTCGCGATACCCAGGTGCCGGGCGGCCCGGGGCGTGCGGATCTGCACGGCCTGGCCCTCCCATTCGATGACGCCCTGGTCGGCGGGGACGACGCCCGCGATGATCCGGACGAGAGTGGACTTGCCCGCGCCGTTGTCCCCCAGGAGGGCGAGGACCTCCCCCCTGTGGACCTCCAGCTCGACGTCCTTGAGTGCCTGCACGGCGCCGAACCGCTTGGAGATGCCGCGCAGCGCCAGCAGAGGCGGCTCAGTCACGTGAACCTCACCTTCTGCGTACGGCGGTGTGACACCGTACGGCCGGACTGATCACCAGAGTATCCGAGCAGCGCCCTCTTCATTACAAATAAGACATAGAAGGGCAAGAAGGATCACATCCCCCTTACCGGAACATTTACGAATAATCTCGGCTCATGATGGAGGTCACAGAGGCTCGTGTGACGCCGGCCCGCCCCGGCCGGAGGAGGGCTGACCCATGACACACGACCGTGCGGGCCACGAACGCACCCGGCGGCGCCGCCGGCGAGGGGTGACGCTCCTCGTGGTGGGGGCGCTGGTCAGCGGTGCCGCCGCCTGCGGCGGGGGGAACGACAGCGATGGCCAGGGGGCGCACCGGATCACCATCGGCCTGGTGACCAAGACCGAGGCCAATCCGTTCTTCGTGGCGCTGCGCCATGCCGCCACAGCCGCGGCGCACAGGAACGACGCCCGGTTGATCGCTCTCGCCGGCAAGTTCGACGGGGACAACGAGGGTCAGGTGAACGCGGTGGAGAGCCTCATCGCGCGCGGTGTGAACGGCATCCTCATCACGCCGTCGAACACGACGGGGATCCTGGGCGCGATCAGGGAGGCGCGTCGGCAGGGCATCCTGGTGATCGCGCTGGACACCGCGATACAGCCGAAGAACGCGGTCGACGCCACGTACGCGACGGACAACTTCGAGGCCGGTCGCCTGCAGGGGGCGTATCTCAAGGCGCTGCTCGCCGGCCGGGCTCCCAAGGTGTTCATGCTGGACGGCACGCCGGGCTCGGAGGTCAGCCAGGACCGCCACGACGGGTTCCTCGACGGCTTCGGGCTCAAGGACGGCTCGCCAGCGATCGTCGGCCAGGCGAACGCCAACGGCGACCGGAACACTGCGCAGGCCGCGACGGAGAACCTGCTGCTGCGTGCGAGCGACGTCAACACCATCTACACCATCAACGAGCCGGTGGCGGGCGGCACGTACGAGGCCATCACGGACCGGGGGCTGACCCGCCAGGTGTCCATCGGCTCCATCGACGGCTCATGCGACGGGGTCCGTGACGTCAAGGCGGGCACTCTCGCGGCGACCGTCATGCAGTTCCCGGTCAGGATGGCGACCGACGGCGTGGACGCGGTGATCGCTTTTGCCAGGAGCGGGAAGCGGCCGTCCGGTTTCACGGACACGGGCACGTTGCTCATCACGGACAGGCCGGTGCGGGGTGTGCCGTCGCAGAGCACGGCCTGGGGCCTCCAGCACTGCTGGGGATGACGTACTCCAGTCAGCGAGTCACCGAGCGGGGCGAAGGGATCGGAAACAGCACATGAGGTCACCCGTCACCACCCGCGCCGCCGGCGGTGATGCGCGCCCCCGGCCCCGGGACATGCTCCGGTACGCCTTTCGCACGCCGGCCGTCGGGCCGCTGGCGGCTCTGATCGTCGCCGTGGTGGCGTTCGCGGTCACCACGGAGACGTTCCTGACACCGCAGAACCTGTCGCTGGTGCTGCAGCAGTCCATCGTGGTCGGCACGCTGGCGCTGGGTCAGTCACTGATCATCCTCACCGCGGGCATCGACCTCGCGAACGGGGCGATCGCGGTGCTCGGCACGATCGTCATGGCCAAACTGGCCTTCGACGGCGGCAACCCCGTGACGGCACTGGTGCTCGGCCTGGTCGCGGCGACCTTCGTCGGGCTGGTGAACGGACTGCTCGTGTCCCGGCTGCGCCTGCCGCCCTTCATCGTCACCCTGGGGGCGCTGACCGTCGTCTACGCCACCGCCAGACTGTACTCGCAGTCCCGCAGCTATCCGGTGACCTCCGGCCTGCTCGTCTTCTGGGGCAACGGTCTCGACATCGGTGGTGTGTTCCTCACCTGGGGGACCTTTCTGCTCGTGGGCCTGTACGGGTTCTTCTGGTACGTCCTCACCCAGACCGCGTGGGGCCGGCACATCTACGCCGTCGGCAACGCACCCGAGTCCGCCCGCCTGACCGGCATCGACGTACGGCGCACGGTTCTCTCGGTCTACGTCACGGCCGGGTTGCTGTACGGCGTCGCCGCCTGGCAGTCCCTCGGACGTATCCCCAACGCCGACCCCAACTCGTACCAGACGGCGAACCTGGAGAGCATCACCGCGGTGGTCCTCGGCGGCACGAGCCTCTTCGGCGGCCGCGGAAGCGTGATCGGCACGCTCATCGGGGCACTCATCGTCAATGTGCTGCGTTCCGGGCTCACCCAGGCGGGTATCGACAGCCTCTACCAGGATGTGGCGACCGGAACCCTGGTCGTCGTGGCGGTCGGTGTGGACCAGATCCTCCGCAGGAGCGGTCCGCGGTGATGCCGGGGCGCCTCACGGCCGACTGACGTCAAGGTGTGCCGGTCGGTGTGTCCATCGAGTTCGACGGGCCCGTGAGTGTCCGCTGCTGGGGCAGCTTCGCAGCTGACGGCTCGTCATACGGAGTGAGCGGCGCCGTGTCGGTACGTTCGCCGCCGCCCCATACCGACGCCTTGGCGGGCCCGCTTCCGATGCGCAGCACCGCCCACGCCCGTCGCCGCAGGCTGCGGCCGTGTCCGTGGAGCAGTCCCAGGACGATCGCCGCGGCCACCGCGATCAGGTGCTCCCGGCCGGCCAGGTTCGGTATGGCGATGGACTCCCACACCATCGACCCGCCGGTGAGGGTGAACACCACGGGGGCGCGCCGGACGACGGAGAGGTAGGTGAACAGGCCCACGACCGCCGCGGACGGTCCCGTGTCGAGTACCCGCCCGATCTCGGGCGGCAGTCCCAGCCCCCACCAGCCCCGCCCGAGCGCGATCATCACCCGCACGGTGAGGGTGCCGGCGACTGTGGTCGCGTACGCGACGGTCAGTGTGCGGGCGCGGCCCAACGCCAGTTCCGCCAGGGCGAAGGCGAGGAACAGCTGGGTGATGCCGGCCCAGACCGGCAGGTCCAGCGCCGGGACGTACAGCGACACGGGGGTGCGTAACAGGGCCAGCCACAGTGGCAGGTCGGCGTAGACGCCGCCCAGGAGCCGTACCGCCACCGCGCCGGTCGGATGCTGCGCGACGGCGTGGAAGAAGATCACACCGAACGCCGCGACGAAGGCCAGCACGAGCCCGGACAGCCCGCGCCGCAGCAGTTGCCGTACCGGATCGACGACGATACCGTGCCACTCGCCCCGCACCGTGCGCACGAGGAACAGCGCGACGCGGCGCACCGCGGCGGCCGCTCTGCCCGGGGCGCCGTCGCCCGTGGCGGACGGCGCCGTACCGCCACGTGGTCCGCTGCCCCGTGTGCCGTGGTCGTCGGCACGGTTCTGAGGCCTTTCCACCCCTTGACGCAAGGACTTCCCCCCAACGCCCCCAGAGCGCACAATTGTACGGGTCTGAAATCTAGCCCCCCGTCCCGGTGATGCCGGGTTGCGGACCCCGTGTCGCGGTGGGCGGTTCGGGTCGGTGGCCGTTCCGGCCGGGCTTCTTGCCACCCCTAGGCGTTGCGGGGATTCTGCACTCGACCGCCACCCGACCCACCACGCCGCACCGGAGCCGCCCATGAGCGCCGTCGTCTGGATCACCGAAGGGACCTGGCCCGCCTGTGTGGACGCCGCGCTCGGCCGCGCCGCCCCCGGCGAGGAGATCGTGCTGCTGTACGTGCGTGACGACACGGTCGCCGAGACGGCGCACGGCGCGTTCGCCGGGCTCCTGGGCCGTGGTCGTCCCGAGCGGGATCCCGGGCATCGCATCGAGGGGCTGTCGGAGTCGGCCGCGCGGCACCTGCTGGATGCCGCGGCGCTGCGTCTGGGGCGCCCGGCCCGCCAGGTCCTCACCCATGGCCGTACGGAGCGGAAGGTCGTCGAGGAGGCCACCGGCGCGGATCTGCTGATCTGCGCACGGGACGGCGACCGTTCCCGGCTCGGCCCGCACAGCCTCGGCCCCGCCACTCGCTTCGTGGTCGACCACGCACCCTGTCCTGTTCTGCTGGTGTGGCCGGAAGAGGCCCCGTCGACGGAGTTGCCGCCGCCTCCACCGCCTCAACACTGACTCACCATGTCACCGAGGCCCGGACAGACCGGAACCCCGGCCCGATTCCGGCGGGCCGGGGTTCTCCTTGTCGTGTCAGGCGGGTGGCTCGGTCACGACCTCCCGTCAGTCGTTGTGGTCGTGGTCGTTGTCGTTGTCGTGGTCGTTGTCGTGGTCGTGGTCGTTGTCGTGGTCGCGGTCGCGGTCGTGGTCGCGGCCGTAGCCGTCGTGCTCGAAGGCGCTGCAGCGGTCGCCGCGGAAGCCCTCGCCGCCGCCGAAGTCGTCATCCTCTCCGAAGCCCTCGCCGAAGCCACGACCGCCGCGGCGGTCGCAGATCACGCGGAAGCTGCCCACCACGCCGTGCTTGACCTTCACACCACCGTGGACGTTGTGCGGACGCACGCCGTCGCTCTGGCTCCACGGGCCGACGACGGCGATGGGAGCACCGTTGTCGCAGGTGACCCCTCTGAACACCTCGACGGTGTGCCTGCTGTCGTTGACGATGTTGATGCTGTTGGAGCCGAGGCCACTGAGGATCGGCACGCAGCCGTCCGGGATGGCCGGGAAGTCCCGCTCGTTGATGTGGATCCGTCCGATGTGGCGCAGGCGCAGGTGGCGGTGGTGGTGGCGGTAGTGGTGGTGGTGCTCGCCCTCGTTGCCCTTGGCGTTGTTGTTGTTGTCGTTGTTGTTGTTCCCGTTGTTGTTGTTGCCATTGCCCTCGAGAGCGGCGGCCGGGGCGGCGGCCTGCTGGACGACCGAGGCCGAGTGCGCGGGCTCGGAGGCGGCCGAAGCGTAGGTGATGCCAGTGGCCACCAGGGCCGCGCCGGCCGCGATCGCGGCGGTTACTGCAGTGGAACGCGTTGCCATGTCACTTCTCCTGTCTCAGACACGTCGGCTGTGAACCGATGCGAGACTGAAGGTACATATCGCCGCGAAGCTGACCGCATCCGACATACCGACCATATGACGAACTACCCTGTCGGAGTAACGGCCGGTCTTCCGGTCTTCACTCAACAGGGCTGGAGCATCCTCAAGCGCTGATGAGGCGTCAGGGCCGCGCCGACGTACGACTGACCACGGACCGAGGAACAGAGGAACAAAAGTGCCTCCCCTCGCCCGTACCATCTTGTGCACCGGGGGGACACCGTGCAGCAACATCGCCGTAGGCGAGGAAAGGTGAGTCACGCCATGTCCGAGACCACGACCGCGACTTCCGAACTGACATCGCAGTACGCCGCCCAAGTGGCAAGCGATCTCGAGCGCAATGTGAAGGAGCAGGAACGCGTCAGTGCCGAAATCGCCGCTCTGCAGGAGCAGTTGGCGACACTGCAGCACGACCACACGGTGCTGGTGACCATGCAGAACGCACTCGGTATTCCGACGGCACCCGTGGAGCCCGTCGCCGTGCCCGACAGCGCCACGGTCCCGGCTCCGCGGAAGAAGTCCCCTGCCGGATCCGGCACGGGCAGGCAGCCGCAGGCGAAGACGAAGGCCGCCGCCGGGCAGACGCGTGCAACGGGCCGGAAGACCGCCGGCAAGAAAGCCGCGGCCAAGAAGACGGAGGCCAGGCAGGCGGAGCCCGTCAAGACGGAGGCGCCGAAGGCGGGACAGCCCACGCTGGTCGAACTCGTGCGCGCCCACCTCAGCGAGCAGAGTGAGCCGCGTTCCGCCGCGGAGGTCGCCGACGCGCTCGGCAAGGCCCACCCCGAGCGTGGCATCAAGACCACCGTCGTGCGGTCCACGCTCGAAGGGCTCGTGGCCAAGAAGCACGCCCAGCGCACCAAGCAGGGAACCGCTGTCTTCTACACCGCACCGGACGCCGCCGAACCGACCACGGCGAACCAGGCCGAGGACGGGCCGGAGCAGGACCGATAAGGCCGCCCAGTAAGGCTCGTGTCGCCTTCCGGCGATCACTGGGGTCGCCGGTATGGGTGTGATGCGCGTGATGCTGATCGGCGGGACGTCGAATGTCGGAAAGTCCACTGTCGCCCGGGGGTTGGCGGACAGACTCGGGTTCGCGTACCGATCGACGGACGGGCTGGCGCGGCACCCGGGGAGGCCGTGGCGGACTGCGGAGCGGGAGGTGCCGGCGCATGTCACCGAACACTACGCGGCCCTCACGGTCACGGAGTTGACCGAGTCCGTGCTCGGTCACTACGAGCGACTCCGGCCCCGCGTCGAGGAGTTGATCGCAGCCCATGCCGATGAGGACGGCACCGGGCCCGGGCTGGTCCTCGAAGGGTCGGCGCTCCTGCCCGATCACGTCGCACGGTTGCTGGGTCCGAGCACGGGCGCGGTATGGCTCACCGCGGACGTGTCCGTCGTACGGACGCGGGTGTACGCGGCCGGGCAGTACGACGCGGCCACGCCGTCGGAGCGACTGGTGATGGACAAGTTCGTGGCCCGTTCCGAGCGCTTCCAGAGCATCGTCCTCGACGCCGTCGACAGGCTCGGGCTGACCCGCCTCGACGTGGGTGACGGCCGGCCGGTCGGCGAGGTGGCCGACGCCGTGCTCGACGCCGTCGACGTGCGGGACAGGAGATGATCCTCGCCGCGGACGATCTGCCGTTCGGGCGCGTCCCGGTGGCGGGCCTTCCCGCACGGCGGCTTGCTGGTGCCAGGGGGCACCGGAGGGAGTGAGCCGCGTATGACCCAGACCCGGGCGGGGCAGCAGGCGTTGCAGACCCCGCGGGCCGCCGGGCTGGCCGGAGTCGTGTTCGCGCTCCTGCTCGCGGCGGCCATGGTGCTGATCCGGCTGTCGATCCCCCAGGGCGCGGAGTCGGTCACCGTCCAGGGGCTCACCGACCCCACACGGCGCAGCGCGGTGAAGGCGGCGCTCGCGCTGGTGCCGTTGGCCGGCATCTGCTTCCTGTGGTTCATGGGGGCGCTGCGGGCCCGTATGGGCGAGGCCGAGGACCAGTTCCTCGCCACCGTGTTCCTCGGCAGCGGGCTGGTCTTCGTGGCGACGCTGTTCGGGGTGGCCGCCGCGGCCGCGGGCGTGCTGGCCACCACGGACACGCCCGGCGGTACTCCCGGCCTGTCCGCCTGGAATTTCGGCCGCCACTTCGCGTACACGCTGCTGACCGAGTACGCGACGCGGATGGCGGCGGTCTTCACCTGCTCCACTTCGGTCATCTGCCATCGCCTGGGACTCCTGCCCCGGTGGCTCAGTCTGCTGGGTTTCCTCACCTTCCTTACACTGCTGTTCGTCTCGGCCGGTGTGCCCTGGTCGGAGCTGGTGTTCCCGGGGTGGTCGCTCCTCGTGGGCGCCTTCGTCTTCGCGGCGGACCGCAGCCCCCGGCCAGGCACCACCGCGACGTCGTAGCGGGGCGCCGGCCGGTCACCCCTTCGGCGCGCCTCGGCGGGCGCGCCACCGTCCCGTCCGGCGATGCTGGCGTGGGGGAGCTGACCGCCGTCCGACGGTTGCGCCGCGCAGCGGCGGCGGCCACGGACCTGGCCGCCGAAGGGGCGGAGGGCTCATGAGGCTTGTCGTCGATCTCAACAGGTGCCAGGGATACGCGCAGTGCGCGTTCCTCGCACCCGATGTCTTCGCCCTGCACGGCGAGGAGTCGCTGGTCTACAACCCCCACGCCGAGGAGGGGCAGCGGGAGAGGCTGGCGCGCGCCGTGGCGGCCTGCCCGGTGCAGGCCATCCTGGCCGACGGGCTGGACGACGTGGGCGCGGAGCCCGCCGAGGCCGGGCAGGAGACGCCCCATGCCCGCTGAGGACTTCCTTCAGTGACTCCTCCCCCTCATGAATGAGGGGGCTTCTCGCTATGCCGGTGCGGCTTCGCGACGGACCAGCCCGGCCCGTAGGACGTTGACAGCGCCCACCGTGTCCGCGTGCGCGTTGTGGCCGCAGGCGACGCAGTGGAACTTCTCCTGTGCGGGCCGGTTCTCCTTGGCGGTGTGCCC
>NZ_JBVKBA010000023.1:0-116873 GCF_055639175.1 Streptomyces sp. NPDC107546
TGGGTGCTCTGAACGTTCTACGGGCCGGGCTGGTCCGTCGCGACGCCAACCCGGCATAGCGAGAAGCCCCCGGCTTCAGCCGGGGGAGGAGTCACGTAGACCACGTGGTGGTGCTCCTTCGTCTCCAACAGGACCATGTCACCGCGCGTGCCCGCGTGGGCGCCGCGCAGTCCGCGCTCCAGCGGCACCACTTGGACGCTGACATTGTCCCTCTCGGCATCCTCGGCGAGCGAGTGCAGTTGCCCGTGCAGCACGTCCCAGCTGCCGAAGGGCCGCCGCAGCACCGACTCGTCGAGGATCAGCTCGATCATTGCGGTGGGATTCCGATCGAATAGCGCCTTGCGAGCCATGCGTGCTTCAACCAGCTCCTCCACCTTGCCGTCGCTGAGTTTCGGGTAGCCTCCGCCGATCAGAGCGCGGGCATAGCTCTCAGTCTGGAAGAGACCGTCCATCACGTACGTCTGGTACGACGACAGGGTCACGGCCTCCGCCTCCATCAGGGCGAAGTTCTTGAACTGCGGCGGGTACTTGTCGAGCAGCACGTACTTGCGGGCCTTCTCGAAGACGCCCAATCCCCCGCGAGCGCCTCCTCCAGCTTGACGAGCATCGTGTCGCTCGCGGGCTGCGCGCACGTCTCCATCGCGCTGACCGCCGACCCGGTGTACCCGATCTTCCTCCCCAACTCCTCCTGCGACAGTTGTTGCTGCTCGCGCAGCGCCTTCGCCAGAGCGGCGACCAGGTGCGCCGTCCCGCTCGCCTCCGCCTTGTTCACAGCCCGCGCCATTGCGGTCACCCCCGAACTCAACCGGTCGCAAGTCACTCGTGCCGGTTTCCGACCGTTGCCATTGGTCGACACAGAGTTATGGAAGACGCTATCCCCGCCTGTCGAAACTGGCCGCATGAATACGCAAAGTGACCTGGACTGGATCCCCTCCACCGGCATCCAACTCCGCAAAGCCGGCGTCCGGTTCGACGCCCTCCGGATCGACGGCGACCGGGGCCGCGCCCTCGCCGACCGTCTCGCCCGCATGACCGGCGGAGCCCCAGGACCCGTCATCGAGGAGGACAACGGAAGACGTGCCGTCTACTTCCTCGTCCCGGTCGGCACCACGTCCCACCGCTCCTGGCCGGACGGAGTCACGCGCCTCACCGCCGGCCCGAACCGCATCTCGTACATCCCGATCCCGGCGCTCGACGGCCTGACCTGGCTGAGTTGGCGCTACCGGCCGACGGCATCCGGCGACCTGGTCCACACGCTGCTCCTGCGCACCGCCCTTCACTCCCCGGAGTGAAATATGCCAACGGCCGCCTGGGAAAGGTCAGTTCCGGCTTGCATCCATCGCTCTGCGTGCCCATAGAGTCGCGCCAACAGGCCAAGCAAAAAGAACGCCCCCGCGGTGCGCCAACACCCGGGGGCTCGACACCAGGAGCTAGCCCTCCCAATGCGCATCCATCGTACGACGCCCACGCGCGCCTTTTCCGTCTTCTCCAACGCTCTTCTCCGCGACCGCAGCATCTCCTGGTGCGCGGTAGGCGTACTGACGTACCTATTGAGCCTGCCGAACGACGCCCGCGTCACCATCCGCACGCTCGCGGAGCAGCGGAAGGAGGGGCGGGCGCGGATCGCCGCCGCCCTGCATGAGCTGGAGGAATCCCGGTATCTGCGGCGGGTGGTGCACAAGAGCCGCGCGACGGGCCAACTCTCCACCGTCTACGAGGTGTTCGACACTCCGTACGAGGACGAGCCACCCTCGGGTGAATCGGAGGAATCCCAGAACCTGGCCTCCGGCGAGTCGGCCGACGCGCCGTCGGACGCTCCCCCTTCGGGGGAAAAGACCAGGGAAGAAGAACCTCCCTCCCCGCCGCCGTCCCCGCCGTCCCCGCCCGCCGCTCCGAGCGAGCGCACCGCGCTCGCGGCCAAGCTGCTCGGCTCGCTCGGCCGCACGCACCCCCGGCTGACGCTCGGTGCCGAAGACGCGCTGCGGCTCGCACCGCTGGTGGAGGCCTGGTGGGACGCGGGGGCGAGTACTGCCCAGGTGCGGGCGGCCCTGACGGACGGGCTGCCGCCCCGCGTGTACTCGCCCCGCGCCCTCATCGAGAACCGCCTGCGCCGCAAGCGCCCGGCGCCGCCAACGCCCGGACCGGTCACGACCGTCGAGGTCGAGACCCGCACACCTGGCGCGTCCGCCTACCGGGAGGCGGCGCGACGGGGCGGCGCGCTGGCATGGGCGCTGCTGCGGGGCCAGGCCGCGCCCGCGTAGGCGCACAGACTCCCGGCCGCACGACCGTGCCGCCGGGTCCTTCCAGAGAAACGGAGTGCTGATGACCGTCACACTCGAACGCCCTGAGACGGTATACCGACGGTATACTCTGCTCATGGCTGACACCACGATCAAGGTCGACCCCGCTGTCCGAGACCGCCTCCAGGAGCTCGCCCGGGATCGCGGGATGAGCATGCGGGACCTCGTGGCGGAGCTGGCCGGGGCCACGCCCACCAAGGAAGAGCTGCGCAAGCGGTACGAGGAGACCAAGGCGTACGTCGAGGAGCACTTCCTCGGCAGGCCCTACACCGAGGACGACGAGAAGGCCGGCGAGAAGCTGTGGGCCGACCTGCAGGCCGGGCGCATCGGGGAGATCCAGTGAGGGAGCAGGACCAGTACCCGCTGCCGCGTGCCGTCATCTTCGACGACACTGCCGCCCTCGCGCTCGGCGCGGGGAACAGCATGGCCTCCCGGCTCGTCGTCGAGGCCGAGAAGGACCCCGCCCTGCGCGTGTACATCCCGGCGCTCAGTCTGGCCGCCGCCGAGCGGGAGCGGGCGGGAGTCGCCGAGCACCTCGGCGCGCTGCCGTCCCTCAACATCGAGGCGCTCGACTTCGCCGCGGCAACCGCCGTGGGTAAGCGCCTGCGGACAGCGGCCGCCGCAGAAGCAGAGGACGACGGAAAGCTGGAGCCGGACTGGAGCGGTGCGCACGTGCTGCACCTCGCCCTGCCCACGGTGGAGTGGCCGCGCGGCCGTCCCGTCCTGACCAGGACACCCACCCGGTACCGCGGTACGGGTATCCGTACGATCCGGATCGTGGAGAGCTGACGAGGAGCCGGGGAGGGGCTCCCGCCCGGGAGCCCCTCCCCGGCCTCAGCTGAAGACGATCATCGAACCCTGCGCCAGGCTTCGTGTCGCCGCCGCGTGCAGGCCCAGCCACACATGCCGTTCGCGGGCGAACGGGCTCGGGTCGTACGGGGCCGGAACCGCGGGTTCCTCCAGAGCCGTGGGGGCGAGCGGCGGGTCCGGGGCGGCCGGGGGGTTCGCCGGGTCGATACCGATCGACGGGGCCACGAACTCCAGCTCCCGCAGCAGCGCCTGCGACGAGCCCAAGGGGCCGCCGCCCGCGAGGAGTTCGTCGTTCGACAGGGGCTGTGGGAAGTCCACCGGGACGTAGGCGCCCGCGTGGTCGTAGTGCCACACCAGGTGCGACTGCTGTGCCGTCGACTCGAACATCTCCAGGAGCTGCTCGTAGTCGCCGCCCAGCTCGTCGACCGGGGTCACGGCGAGACCGCACACCTGGAGCAGATAGGCACGGCGCAGGAAGTGCAGCGCGTCGTAGTCGAATCCCGCGACCGGAGCCACCTCGCCGGTGAGGCCCGGCATGTACTGGTACACCGGCACCGGCGGCAGTCCGGCCTCGCCCAGCACCTTGTCGTAGAGGGCGAGTTCCTCGGCGAACGGGTTGTCGGGGGTGTGGCACAACACGTCGACGAGCGGGACCAGCCACAGGTCACAGGCCAACAGTAAGCTCCTCGGGTTATCGGTGTGGTGCAGGAAGCGTAATGGGCGTGCGTGCGGCCGGTCGCGCTCATCCGTGCAAGCCGTGCAGGTCCCATACCCACACCCCACCCACCCACTTACATGGCGGCGGTGAAGGGGAGTCGGCGCGAGGGACGACGACGGACAGGTCGATGGAGATGGCCGGCATGTCCTCCAAGACGTCCGCGGCCTGCCCCCGTGCTCAACCGGCGGCCAGGCGCTCCAGCAGCGCGAGGGAGTGCGCGTTGTACGCGGCGACCACTGCGTGCGCGGCGGCCGGGTCGCGGCGGGCGAGGGCGTCGACGAGTTCGGTGTGCCCGGACCACAGCCGGCCCTTCAGATCGGTGACCCGGCGCAGGTGCTGCACCGCGCACACCCAGGACTGCACGCGCAGCCGGTGCAGGAAGTCGGCGAGATAGGGGTTGCCGTACAGGGCGCTCAGCTCGCGCCAGAAACGCAGGTCGTAGCCGATGAGGACGTTCAGGTCGCCGGCGGTGGCGGCGCGCTCGGCCTCTTCGCCGCGGCGGCGCACCGCGGCGAGGGCGGCGCTGCGGCGCGGATCGTCCGTGGCGGACCTGCGGTGGCCTGTGCCGGCACCGTCCTCGACGAGTCGGTGGAAGATGCCGTCGGTGACCAGGCTGCGGGCCTCGATCATGCCGCGGTAGTCGTCCAGGGAGTAGGCGCGGACCTCGAAACCCCGGTGCTGGACGGCGTCCAGGAGACCCTGCGCCGACAGGTCGACCAGCGCCTCGCGGACGGGGGTCGCGGAGACGCCGTACTGCTCGGCGATCTCCTTCACCGTGAACTCCTGCCCCGGCTGCAACCGGCCGGCCAGCACCTCGTCGCGGAGCGCGTCCGCGATCTGCTGCCGCAGGGTGCTACGAGTGACGGCGCCGTTGCCGGGCATCGTTGGCTGGGTCCCCCTCCGCGTACGGGTGCGTCTTCCTGCCGGAGACACGTCACCTTACGCGTTGGGGGACCCGTGAGGCCCCTGTGTGCGGCGGAGCCGGTCAGACCGTGTACTCGTCGGCCACGGACAGCGCCGCGTCCAGGGCCGCGAGGCCCTCCTTCGCCTCCGCCTCGGTGATCGTGCAGGGCGGGACGACATGGGTGCGGTTCATGTTGATGAAGGGCCACAGACCGTGCGCCTTGGCGGCGGCGGCGAACGCGGCCATGGGGGCGTTCGCCTCACCGGCGGCGTTGTACGGCACCAGCGGCTCCCGGGTCTCACGGTTGCTGACCAGCTCCAGGGCCCAGAACATGCCGACGCCGCGCACCTCGCCCACCGACGGGTGCCGCTCGGCCAGCGCGCGCAGGCCCGGCTCGATGACCTGTGCGCCGACCACGGCGGCGTTCGCGACGACGCCCTCCTCGGCCATCAAGTTGATCGTGGCGACCGCGGCGGCGCAGGCCAGCGGGTGACCGGAGTAGGTCAGACCGCCCGGGTAGGGCCGCCTGCCGAAGGTCTCGGCGATCCGCGGCGAGATGGCGACGCCGCCGAGCGGCACATAGCCGGAGTTCACACCCTTGGCGAAGGTCATCAGGTCGGGGACCACGTCGAACAGATCGGCCGCGAACCATTCGCCGGTGCGCCCGAACCCTGCCATCACCTCGTCCAGGACGAAGACGATCCCGTGCTGGTCGCACAGTTCCCGCACGCCCGCGAGGTAGCCGCGGGGCGGAACCATGATCCCGGCGGTCCCCGGGACGGTCTCCAGGACGATCGCGGCGATCGTGCCGGGCCCTTCGAAGGCGATGGTCGTCTCCAGGTGCTCCAGCGCCCGCTCGCACTCCTGCTGCTCGGTCTCGGCGTAGAACCGCGAGCGGTACAGGAACGGCGCCCAGAAGTGCACCACGCCCGCCGCACCGCTGTCGGAGGCCCAGCGGCGCGGGTCGCCGGTGATGTTCACGGCCTGCTGGGTGCCGCCGTGGTAGGAGCGGTACGCGGAGAGCACCTTGGGCCGGCCGGTGTGCAGGCGCGCCATGCGCACGGCGTGTTCGACCGCGTCGGCGCCGCCGTTGGTGAAGAAGATCTTGTTCAGGTCGCCCGGGGTGTGCCGGGCGATCAGCCGGGCGGCCTCGGAACGGGCCTCGACGGCGAAGGCGGGCGCGAACGTGGCCAGGGTCGCTGCCTGCTCCTGGATCGCGGCGACGACCTTGGGGTGCTGGTAGCCGATGTTGGTGAAGACGAGCCCGCTGGTGAAGTCGAGGTAGCGGTTGCCGTCGTAGTCCCAGAAGTACGACCCCTCCGCACCGGCGACGGCGAGCGGGTCGATGAGCTCCTGCGCTGACCACGAGTGGAAGACGTGCGCACGGTCCGCGGCCTTGACGGCGGCGCCGGTCTGGGGGTCGGTCTGAGGGATCATGCCGGGAGGTTAGGAGCGGCGCAGGCGGGCGGGACATGGGCGGGATGTCTGCGGTCAGGGGTATTCCGCGACAGGTTGTCGGGTGCCGGGCGCCTCGACGCGGCCTGTTACGGAACCGTGCACGCCGCTGCCGCCGACTCCCTCCAAGGCGGCACTATTCTCTGGCTGTCGCACGCACAGGGGGGTAGGTGAGGCGGCGATGGAACGGCTGGGGGCCGGGGATCCACCGGGGGTGCCCGGGGGCTTCAAGCTCCGGGGGAGCGTGGGGGGGTATCGGCTGCTTGCGCGGCTGGGGGCCGGCGGTATGGGCAGCGTGTATCTGGCCCGCTCCGACCGGGGCCGTACGGTCGCGGTGAAACTCGTGCGGCGGGAGCTGGCCGAGCAGGAGGAGTTCCGGGCCCGCTTCCGGCAGGAGGTGCAGGCCGCGCGGCGGGTCGGCGGGTACTGGACCGCGCCCGTCCTGGACGCCGACACCGAGGCCGACATCCCCTGGGTCGCCACCGGCTACGTCGCCGGGCCGACCCTCCAGACCGTGGTCTCGCAGGACCACGGTGCGCTGCCGGAGCGGTCGGTGCGCGTGCTGGCCGCCGGGCTCGCTCACGCCCTGCAGGACATCCACGCCGCCGGGCTGATCCACCGCGACCTGAAACCGTCCAACGTCCTCGTGACCATCGACGGTCCCCGGGTCATCGACTTCGGCATCGCCCGCGCGCTGGAGACCCTCACGGGTGCCGGCTACACGCGCACCGGGGCGCTCGTCGGGTCGCCCGGGTTCATGGCGCCCGAGCAGGTGCGGGGTGACCGCGTCACGCTCGCGTGCGACGTCTTCTGCCTGGGCTCCGTGCTCGCGTACGCCGCCACGGGCAGCCTTCCCTTCGGCAGCGCGAACAGCGGGGTGCACGCCCTGATGTTCCGCATCGCGCAGGATGACCCGGATCTGGAGGGTCTGCCGCAGGGGCTTGCGGACCTGGTACGCGACTGCCTGCACAAGGACCCGGCCGCGCGGCCGACCCCGGCGCAGATCCTGGAACGCACGGGCGCCGACGACACGCTCAGCGAGGGCCGCAGCCGCGAGCCGTGGCTGCCGGGCGCCCTGATCGCCCAGCTGGGGCGCCATGCGGTGCGGTTGCTGGAGACGGAGGATCCGGAGGACCTGGAGGAACGGGGAGATCCGGGGGGTCCGGGCGGTACGGAGGGGCCTCAGGGGCCGGCGGGTGGGGCGGGGCGGGGGGGTCCGGGGAGTCCGGGGGAGGCTGGAGCGGGGGCTCCGGCGGCTGCGGATGCGCCCACGACTCCGGCACTCCCGGCAGCTCCCACGATCCCGGGGCCGCCCCCCGCCTCGGGCGCCCCCTACGGTGCGGTCCCGCCACCGCCCGGCGTCTTCGGCCCTCCGCCGCAGGACCCCCGGCTGCCTGGCCCCGGAGGCTGGGGCACGTCGCCGTACGGTCCGCCCGCGTACGGTGATCCGGCAGCTGCGCGGCGCAGCGGTCGTTTCACCGCCGTGCTGATCGTGGTCGCCCTCGTCGTCGCCCTCGGCGCGGGCGGTTCGGTGTACGCGGTGCTGCGCGGGGACGGGACCGGCACCGGCGGCGGCACCCCGTCCCGGACCTCCGCCGCGCCCTCGACCCCCGGCCCGAGCACGCCCGGGCAGCCGTCCCCGTCCCCGTCCACTTCGGCTTCGGCGTCCGCGTCGGCCGGTACCGGCTCTCCGGGGGCCGTCCCCGGCGCCTACCTCGGCACCTGGACGGCCGCGATCGACAACGCCACCGGGCACAACACCCGGCGCCTGGTCATCCAGCAGGGCGGGGTGGGCGACACGGTGCTGTCGCTGACCGCCGACGGCGACACGTACCACTGCGTCTTCCGGGCCGAGCTCGCCGAGAAGCCCGCCGCGAACGGCCCGCTGAGGATCGGCCCGTCCACGGTCACGGGCGGCCGGTCGGCGTCGTCCTGCACCCCGGGCGGCGCGACAGAGCTGACGCTGCTCCCGGAGGGCCGCCTCAAGCGTGTGAACACGACCACCGGCGAGGCCCTGACCTACACGAAGGCGGGGTAGGCGCAGGCCTGGTCACCTGGTCACCTGGCCTCCGGCGGTCGCTGCCGCGGCATGTTGGGCCGTGCGCCCGGCGGCGGGAACCGCCCCGGAAGCGTGCCCTCCGGGCGGGGCGCCGCCGCGCCCGACGACTGCATCGCCAGCGGTGCCGAGCCCGTGCGGAACTCCGCCATCCAGTCCGCCGTCTCCGCCCGCACCAGCTCCGTCACGTCCTCGGAGAACCGTCGCAGTACCGAAAGGCACCGTTCCGCAGCCTCCGCCGCGGTCCCCTCCGTCGGCCCCAGGACCTCCCGCACGCTCTCGGAGGCCCAGTCGAACTGCAGCGCCTGCAGCCGCCGCCCGATCGCCTGTGCCGTCGCCACGTCCCGCATCCATCCGGACGTCACCCCGAAGTACCGGTCCCCGGCCACACACGCCACCCCGACCAGCAGCGACAGGTACGCCCACGGCGCCGCCCCGTCCGCCACCCCGGTCAGATCCAGCAGCGGCAGCGCGGCCCCGCACACGGCCCCCACCGCCGCGCCCGCGCGCAGCGCCTGCGCCCCCCGCCGTTTCCACACCCGGTTCCCGAGGTACCAGGCCGCCGTCTCCAGCGCCCGCCGCTCCACCCACCGGTACAGCTCGTCGAGCCGCTGCGCCGGCTCCCCCCAGTCGCCGTGCGGGAACGGCCGGCCCATGAGGTCGCCGGGGGCGCCGGGGTCGCCCGGGTCGCCCGGCCGCAGCCCCGCCGCTCCGTCGCCCCGCCCGTCCTGGAGCGGACCCTCGGGCTGCATCTCCGGCTGACTCACCCGGCACTCCCTACCTACGGCCATGACGTTCCGCGATGCACAATCCCCTGCACGTTCCGCGGTACGTGCGCTGCTCACTTCGTGCACCCCCGCAGTGTGCTCGTGACGCATGGTGCTGAAGCGCCGCACCCTTCCTACCGCCGGGCGGATGGCGGGCAACCTGGTTTCGCGGCTTTTCCGCCCGGAAGGAGGCCTTGGTCGGGTATACGACGCTCGGCAAACTCACTCGAAAGAGTGCCGCCGTGGGCGGGAACCGAGTCCGGACGGGCTACCCCAGCGCACACCCCGGTGACCACGTAGGCTCGTGCCGAGGCGGCAAAGCCCGCCCTGACATCCGTACGCACATACGCACATCCGAAGCCGAACCGTACGAGGCAGGAGCTGATCGTGATTCCCGGTGGTGGGCAGCCGAACATGCAGCAGTTGCTCCAGCAGGCCCAGAAGATGCAGCAGGACCTCGCCGACGCGCAGGAGGAGCTGGCGAGGACCGAGGTCGACGGTCAGTCGGGCGGCGGCCTGGTGAAGGCGACGGTCACCGGCGCCGGCGAGTTGCGCGCCCTGGTCATCGACCCCAAGGCGGTGGACCCGGAGGACACCGAGACTCTCGCCGACCTGATCGTCGCGGCCGTCCAGGCGGCCAACGAGAACGCGCAGGCGCTCCAGCAGCAGAAGCTCGGCCCGCTGGCCCAGGGGCTCGGGGGCGGCATCCCCGGCCTGCCGTTCTGAGCCCACCGGGCGGTCCCGCCCGGGGAAGGGCGTCCACGGGACCGTCCCTTCTGCGTAAGGCAAGCGCCAACTACCGTACGTACGAGGAAACCGAGTCCGGCTACGGTACGTACCGAAGCTCTTCAGGAAAGGCAGTCCGTTGTACGAAGGCGTGGTCCAGGACCTCATCGACGAGCTGGGGCGGCTGCCCGGCGTCGGTCCCAAGAGCGCGCAGCGGATCGCCTTCCACATCCTGCAGGCCGAGCCGACGGACGTGCGCCGCCTCGCCCAGGCGCTGCTCGAGGTGAAGGCGAAGGTCCGCTTCTGCGCGACCTGTGGCAACGTCGCGCAGGAGGAGCTGTGCGGCATCTGCCGCGACGCCCGCCGTGACGCGTCCGTCATCTGCGTGGTGGAGGAGCCGAAGGACGTCGTCGCGATCGAGCGGACCCGCGAGTTCCGGGGCCGCTACCACGTGCTCGGCGGCGCGATCAGTCCCATCGAGGGCGTGGGCCCCGACGATCTGCGCATCCGCGAACTGCTCGCGCGACTGGCCGACGGCACGGTCACCGAGCTGATCCTGGCCACGGACCCGAACCTGGAGGGCGAGGCCACGGCCACGTACCTCGCCAGGATGATCAAACCCATGGGCCTGAAGGTCACCCGCCTGGCCAGCGGCCTCCCGGTGGGTGGCGACCTGGAATACGCGGACGAGGTCACCCTCGGCCGCGCCTTCGAGGGGAGACGACTCCTAGATGTCTGACGCCACGCTGCACGCGACGACGCAGGACCCGGACGACTTCGCGGTCCAGATCGCGGACCAGATCGAGAGCTTCCTGGTCGCCGTCACGGAGGTCGCGAAGGGCGACGAGCCGGACTCGGCCGTCCCGTTCCTCCTGCTGGAGGTCTCCCAGCTGCTCCTGGCCGGCGGCCGCCTCGGCGCGCACGAGGACATCGTCCCCGACGAGCGTTACGAGCCGGACCCGGGTCCGGAGCCCGACGTGGACGAGCTGCGCGAGCGGCTCGCCGCCATGCTGGACCCGGTCGACGTCTACTCCGAGGTCTTCGACCCGTACGAGCCGCGCAAGGCCCCGGTCCCGGCCCGTATCTCCGACGACCTGGCGGACGTCATCACCGACCTGCGCCACGGCATGGTCCACTACCGGGCCGGGCGCACCACGGAGGCCCTGTGGTGGTGGCAGTTCTCGTACTTCTCCAACTGGGGCGCCACCGCCTCCGCCACGCTCCGCGCCCTGCAGTCGGTGGTCGCGCACGTCCGCCTGAACCAGCCCCTGGAGGAACTGGACGGCCTCGACACCGACCAGGACCTCGGCGACGAGATACTCGCCGAGGAGGCCGGCCGGGTCATGGTCAAGGAGATCGCGGACCCGCTGGGGCTGCGGTCGGTCAAGTGACCCCTCCGCTGTGACTCGCGGCACGTTTCGCGTACCGTCCCGGCCCCGGGGCAGATGCCGTGCTGAGCGGCCTCGGGTGCCGACGGAAAGCGGTGGTGAAAACCGTCGTACGGCCGTCGTGCGTCCGAAGAAAACCGGGATGATCCCCGCGTGAGCGGGACATCTCACCATGCGGTATCCCGGAAGGGAAATTGGGTCGCTCGATAGACTGAGCCGACCGCACCTGCGTCTCGCAGGCGCGGAAAGAGACGGACTGAGCGAGGAGCGCACGTGGGCCTTGTCGTGCAGAAGTACGGAGGCTCCTCCGTAGCCGATGCCGAAGGCATCAAGCGCGTCGCCAAGCGGATCGTGGAAGCGAAGAAGAACGGCAACCAGGTGGTTGTCGTGGTTTCCGCGATGGGCGACACGACGGACGAGCTGATCGATCTCGCCGAGCAGGTTTCCCCGATCCCTGCCGGGCGCGAGCTCGACATGCTGCTGACCGCCGGAGAGCGGATCTCCATGGCACTGCTGGCCATGGCGATCAAAAACCTGGGTCACGGGGCCCAGTCGTTCACCGGCAGCCAGGCAGGTGTCATCACCGACTCGGTCCACAACAAAGCCCGGATCATCGACGTCACGCCGGGTCGCATCCGGACGGCGCTGGACGAGGGCAACATCGCGATCGTCGCCGGCTTCCAGGGCGTCAGCCAGGACAAGAAGGACATCACCACGCTCGGCCGTGGTGGCTCGGACACCACTGCGGTGGCCCTCGCGGCCGCCCTCGACGCCGAGGTGTGCGAGATCTACACCGACGTCGACGGCGTGTTCACCGCCGACCCGCGCGTGGTGAAGAAGGCCCGGAAGATCGACTGGATCTCCTTCGAGGACATGCTGGAGCTGGCCTCGTCCGGGTCCAAGGTACTGCTCCACCGCTGCGTGGAGTACGCCCGCCGCTACAACATCCCGATCCACGTCCGCTCCTCCTTCAGCGGGCTGCAGGGCACGTGGGTCAGCAGCGAGCCAGTCGTTCAAAAGACACAGCAGCAAGGGGAAACGAAGGTGGAGCAGGCCATCATCTCCGGTGTCGCGCACGACACCTCCGAGGCCAAGATCACGGTCGTCGGCGTGCCGGACAAGCCGGGCGAGGCCGCCTCGATCTTCCGGGCCATCGCCGACGCCGAGATCAACATCGACATGGTCGTCCAGAACGTGTCGGCCGCGTCGACGGGTCTGACGGACATCTCCTTCACGCTCCCGAAGAGCGAGGGGCGCAAGGCGATCGACGCCCTGGAGAAGGCCAAGACCGCGATCGGCTTCGACTCGCTGCGCTACGACGACCAGATCGGCAAGATCTCCCTCGTCGGCGCCGGGATGAAGACGAACCCGGGCGTCACGGCCGACTTCTTCACCGCGCTGTCCGACGCGGGCGTGAACATCGAGCTGATCTCGACCTCCGAGATCCGTATCTCGGTCGTCACGCGCAAGGACGACGTGCCCGAGGCGGTCCGCGCGGTGCACACCGCGTTCGGTCTGGACTCCGAGAGCGACGAGGCGGTCGTCTACGGAGGCACCGGGCGATGACCGGGCTCCCCCGCAGGGGGACGAAGCCGACGCTCGCGGTCGTGGGTGCGACCGGGGCCGTCGGTTCGGTCATGCTCCAGATCCTGTCCCAGCACGCGGACATCTGGGGCGAGATCCGTCTGCTCGCCTCGCCGCGCTCGGCCGGCCGCAAGCTGGCCGTGCGCGGCGAGGAGGTCGAGGTCATGGCGATCTCCGAAGAGGCGTTCGTCGGCGTCGACGTGGCGATGTTCGACGTACCGGACGAGGTCGCGGCGCACTGGGCGCCCATCGCCGCCGCGCTGGGCGCGATCGTGGTGGACAACTCGGGCGCCTTCCGTATGGACCCCGATGTGCCGCTGGTCGTGCCGGAGGTCAACCCGCACGCCGCCCGGGTGCGTCCGCGCGGCATCATCGCCAACCCCAACTGCACGACGCTGTCGATGATCGTGGCCCTCGGCGCCCTGCACGCCGAGTTCGGGCTGCGTGAGCTGGTCGTCTCCTCGTACCAGGCCGTGAGCGGTGCGGGCCGCGCGGGCATCGACACGCTGCGGCAGCAGCTGTCGCTGGTCGCGGGCACGGAGCTGGGGACCAAGCCCGGTGACGTCCGGCGCGTGGTGGGCGAGAACACCGGGCCCTTCCCGGAGCCCGTCGCGCTCAACGTCGTGCCGTGGGCCGGGTCGCCGCGTGAGGACGGGTGGTCCTCGGAGGAGATGAAGGTCCGTGACGAGTCCCGCAAGATCCTGGGGCTGCCCCAGCTGCGCGTGGCCGTCACCTGTGTTCGCGTGCCGGTGGTCACCACGCACTCGCTGACCGTCCACGCCTGTTTCGAGGGCGAGGTCACGGTGGACCGGGCGCGCGAGATCCTCGCCACAGCACCCGGCGTCGTCCTGTTCGACAACCCGGAGGCGGGCGAATTCCCCACGCCCGCGGACGTGGTGGGAACCGACCCCACGTGGGTCGGCCGGGTGCGGCGGGCCCTGGACGACCCGACGGCGCTCGAACTCTTCGTCTGCGGCGACAACTTGCGCAAGGGCGCCGCACTGAACACCGCGCAGATCGCCGAGCTGGTGGCGGGGGAACTGGGCGCCACCGCGTAGTGCCCCGACAGGCGGCCGACGGCCGGAAACCCCATCGCCGTTGGCTGAAACGTTTGTAGGATCTATGTGGGTTGCACGGACCATCCCGTGGTCCGGACCTTGAATCGAAGTCTCTCGACGTTCGAAGATTTCACTCCCCGCCCTCGCAACCGCGCGCTGGGCGGGGAGCGTCTTTGCGGTCGCCCTTCGGGGGGCTGGGCACCACCACACACGGGGCATAGGGGAAGAGCTGGTACGCATGAGGGCACTCGACGCACGGTCCGGTGCGCTGGGGGGCGCAGGAGGGGACGTGCAGACGGATGTGCTGTCCGACGCGAACGTCGCGAACGTGATGCCTGTCGCGTACAACCCTGGCGGGGGCAGACGTGTCCAACTGGCGTGGCAGAGGTACTCGAATTCACCGCGGTACAGGCGCGGGGCGCGGCCCTTCGTCCGTCCCGCCGCCCCCGGATGCCCGGCGCGCCCGGCGGCATGCCGGTGATCGCCCCCATGCCCGCAGCGCGGCCGACCCGCATACCGAACCAGCGCGAGGGCGCTGAGGAGACGACGGCCGCCGGCACCACGGTCGACCACCTCACCGAGACCTATCGCGCCCACTACCGCTCCCTGCTGGGTCTGGCGGCGCTCCTCCTCGACGACACCGCCTCCTGTGAGGACGTCGTCCAGGAGGCGTTCATCCGCGTGCACTCCGCGCGCAAGCGCGTGCGCGACCCGGAGAAGACGCTCGCGTACCTCCGCCAGACCGTCGTCAACCTGTCGCGCTCCACGCTGCGCCGCCGCATCCTCGGCCTGAAGCTGCTGACGAAGCCGATGCCGGACATGGCGAGCGCGGAGGAGGGCGCGTACGACCAGTTGGAGCGCGACTCGCTGATCAAGGCGATGAAGGGCCTGCAACGCCGTCAGCGTGAGGTCCTGGTGCTGCGCTACTTCGCCGATATGACCGAGGCTCAGGTGGCTCAGACGCTGGGGATATCGCTGGGCTCGGTGAAGGCGTACGGCTCGCGCGGCATCGCGGCGCTCCGTGTCGCCATGGGGGCATCGGCATGAGCAAGTACGAGGAGCGGCGCACCACCCCCTGGGGGCGCGACTCCCACGAACGACACGAACCGTACGAGTGGCACGAGCCGACGGACCGGCCAGGGTCCCTCGAGGCCGACCACGAGCAGCACGCTGGGAACGGAACCGTGAACCACCGCCCCGACGACCACGCCCGTGCGGACACCGGGCGGGACCGCGCCGCCGCGGACCACCTCTCCGAAGCCTTCGGCAGGGACACGGGCGGTGCCGGTGACGGCCTCGGCGCGGGGCGGGACCGGCTCCTTGCGGCGCTCGGGGGAGGCGGGGCCGGGTCGGGCTCCGGCGGCGGTGGCGAGGATCTGCCCGCCGACGGCGACGGGATGCCCGAGGGGCTCGGTTCGGACGAACTGGCGCTGCGGCGGATGCTGCACCAGGCCGTGCGCGACATCGAGCCGCGTGAGGGCGGTCTCGACCATCTGCGGCGTGCGGTACCCGCCCGGCGGGCCCGCAAGCGGCAGGCCGTGATCGGTATGGCGGCCGCCGCCCTGTTCGTCGGCACCGCGATCCCGGCTCTCGTCCACGTCTCGAACGCCACGGGTTCGAACGCGGACCCGTCCATCGCCGGCCAGGCCTCGCAGGCCCAGGGCGGTGCCGACCAGGGCAAGGGCCCGGACGGCGGCTCCAGCGGCTCCGCCGGCTCGGCCGGCACGTCCAGCCAGACGGGCAAGGGGGGCCAGAAGGGCAAGGAGGACAAGGGCAAGGGGGCGCCTGGCGGGGCCACCGGGGGGACGAACCCGTCGGCCTCCGCGCAGACCGCTCCCGCGTGCACCGCGGCCCAGCTCGGTCAGTCGGCCGCCACCGCGGGCGCCCCGGACTCCACCGGCGCGGTCTACGGCACGTTCCGCGTCACCAACACCTCCACCACGGGCTGTACCGTCTCAGGCAGCGGCACCGTCACCACGGCCGCCCAGGGCGCGGCGGACCCCGCCAAGATCACCGTGGTGAACCACGTCACCGGCGACCCGGCCACCGGCCTGCCCGACCCCACGCAGGAAGTCTCCTCCCTGGTGCTCAAGCCCGGAGCGGCTTACGAGGTCAAGTTCGCCTGGGTGCCCTCGGAGACCTGCCCGACCACGGGCAGCGGCACCGGGGGCGGCGGGGGCGCCTCACCCGACCCCAGCCCCTCGGCCAGCACGAGCACGAGCGGCGGCGGCTCGAGCCCGGAGAGCAGCGGCACGTCACCGCAGCTCATGACGGAGGACGGCGTGGCCGACGGCAGCGTGACCGTCTCCCTCACCCCGGGCACCGGCGCCGCGAGCTCCTCGACCACCATCGCGAACGCCTGCGCCGGCACGATCTACCACACGGGGATGCTGGCGGGGGCCTGACCCGCGGCAGCATCCCGGACCGGCCGGACCTGCCTCAGGGGCCGCTCGGCCCCTGCTTCAGGCCTTGGCGGCCGGCGTCGGGCTTTCGCCGGCGGCTTCCTCGTCTGCGGCCGACTCGCGGGCGGCCGACTTGTCGCCGGCCGCCGGCGAGGGCGCGGCCTCGCCGGTCGCGCCGGTGCCCGGCCCTTCCGGTACGAGGCCCAGCTGTGCGTCGCGGGCGTACTCCACCTCGCGGCGCAGCAGCCGGAACCACATGAAGACCGTGAAGCCCGCGAAGACGAACCACTCGCCGGTGTAACCCAGGTTCTGGAACGCCTTCAGGTCGAGTCCGCTCCCCTGGGGCGCCGTCGCCGGTACCGCCTTCATCCCGCTGTCGGCCTTGGTGAGGGTGATCCACGCCTCGTACAGGTCGTAGGGCACCAGGTTCACCAGCGTCGCCGTGCTGATGTCCGCGGTCTGCCCGGCCGGCAGTCCGCCTGCCGCGTTCACCCCGTTCGACCCCGGGCTCTCCGGGGCCTGCAGGGCGCCCGTGACGGTGACCTCGCCGGCCGGCGGCGCCGGGGCCTTCGCGGGGTCGGCGTCACCCGGCAGCCAGCCCCGCACCACCGGCAGCGCCTTACCGCCGTCGGTCCGCAGCATGCTCAGCACGTAGAACCCGCGCTTGCCGTCCAGCTCCCGGTCCGGCACCAGCAACTGCTTGCCGTACCGGCCGGTGGCCGTGGCCTGCCTGCCGGACGTGCTCTTGTCCACCGGCAGCAGTTCGGCCAGCGGCCGGGCCGCCTCCCCGCGGCCCGCGGTGACCTGCTCGCTCGCCGCCCGCTGCTCGTGCACCCGTGCCTCGAACCGGCCCAGCTGCCACGACCCCATGAAGACGCAGAACGGGATGGCCAGCAGCACGAAGACGTTGATCCCCCACCAGCGGGGCGTCAGCAGAAACCGGTACACGCCATCAACGGTACGGTGCCACCACCGTGGGCCCGGCCCTGGGGCCCGTTATGCCGGGGCGCCACCCCCCAGATGCCGCGCCGCGAAGTCCAGCTCCAGCCGGACCTGCTTGATCCGCTCGTCGACCACCAGCGAGCCGTGCCCCGCGTCGTACCGGTACACCTCGTGCACCGCACCTCGCGCGGCGAGCCGGTTCACATAGTTCTCGACCTGGCGGATCGGGCAGCGCGGGTCGTTCACCCCCGCCGAGATGTACACCGGGGCCTTCACCGCGTCGACGTAGGTCAGCGGCGAGGACGCCTCGAACCGCTCCGGCACCTCCTCGGGCGTGCCCCCGAGCAGCGTCCGGTCCATCGCCTTCAGCGCCTCCATCTCGTCGTGGTACGCCGTGACGTAGTCCGCGACCGGTACCGCCGCGATCCCGATCGTCCACAGCTCGGCCTGGGTGCCGAGCCCGAGCAGCGTCAGGTAGCCGCCCCACGAGCCGCCCGTCAGCACCAGCCGCTGCGGGTCCGCGAGCCCGGACGACACCGCCCACTCCCGGACCGCCGCAATGTCCTCCAGCTCGATCAGCCCGACCCGGTGCTTGAGCGCGTCCGTCCACTCGCGCCCGTACCCCGTCGAACCGCGGTAGTTGACCCGCACCACCGCGTACCCGTGGTCCACCCAGGCCGCCGGGCCCGCGGCGAACGAGTCACTGTCGTGCCAGGTCGGCCCGCCGTGGATGTCGAAGACCGTCGGCAGCGGACCTGAAGCCCCCGCCGGCCGCTGCACCAGCGCGTGGATGCGGCCGCCCGGCCCGTCCACCCACACGTCCTCCACCGGCACCGACCCGGGCGCCTTGATCCCGGGAGGATCCAGCACCACCCGGCCCGAGGTGGACCGGACGACCGGGGGCTCGGCCGCGGACGACCACAGGTACTCCACGGTCCCGTCGGGCCGTGCCGTCGCCCCGGACACCGTGCCCGGCGGCGTCGGCACCCGCACCAGCTCCCGCGTGGCCAGGTCGTAGCGGAACAGCTCGCTGCGGGCCTCGAAACCGTGCACGATCAGCAGCGCGGAGCCGTCCGGATACCATTCCGCGGCCACGTCACCCGGCAGGTCCAGCTGCAGGTCCGTCTCCTCGCCGGAGGCGACGTCCCACACCAGCGGCTCCCACCGGCCGCGCCGCTGGTGCCCGATGAGCAGTCGGGTGTCCCCGTCGACCGGTGCGAAGCCCAGGACCTCCAGGCCCAGCTCGACCGTGCCGCCCTTGGTGTCGTCCAGCTCCGCCACCGTCGAACCGTCCGGCCGCAGCACGCGCAGCGCCGAGTGCATCGCGTCGCCGTGCTCGGTGTGCTCGATCGCGATCAGCGAGCCGTCGTGGGAGAGGTCGCCCACCCCGGCCGACTCGCGGTGCCGGTAGATCTCCACCGGATCCCGGCCGGCCCGCACGAGATGGATCGTGGAACCGTCCTGGTCGGTCGAGCGGCCCACGACCGCCGTCCGCCCGTCCCGCCCGATCGCGAGCCCCGCCGGATACGACGGCTCGAGTCCGGGAGCCGCCGGCTCGTCGGGCCCGGCACCCGCACCGGAGGCACCGGGCACGAACCGCTGGCGTCTCCAGATCCCGAACTCGTCGCCGTCCGTGTCGTCGAACCACCAGATCCACTCGCCGTCCGGCGAGAGCACGCCCTCCGTCGTGCCGTTCGCCCGGTCCGTGACCTGGCGCTGCTCGCCCGTGACACGGTCCCAGGCGTACAGCTCGTACGTCCCCGTCGCGTTCGAGACGAACAGCGAGCGGTGCGGCGCGTCCTCCGCCCAGTCCGGCAGTGACACCCGCGGCGCCCGGAAGCGCTTCTCCCAGTCCGGCATGTCCCCGCCGCGCTCGGGCGAGGTGGACCCGTTGCTCTCAGTCATGGCCCCATAGTGCCTGGCCGGGCCGACTTCCCGCGGGCGAGGTCCGCAGCCTGTGGACAACTCGCCCGCAGGGGAGGCCGCAGCCTGTGGACAACCCGGCTCGACCCCAGCGGCACGCCCGCGGGCGGGATCAGGCCCCTTCCGGCTCCCGGCGCCTGCGCCCCAGCAGGTCCGCCAGACCGCGCCGCGTCGCGGCCAGGATCACTCGGTCCTCCGCGCGCAGGACGTAGGTGGGCGGCAGGTCCCAGACCAGGCCCGACGCGCGGTCGGACGTGCGCGTCTGCGGGTCCGGCGTCCGGCCGCGTTCCTCCGGCGCCGCGGTGTCCAGGGCGAGCACCCGCCACGCCCCGGCGCGGAACGCCTGGGCGACCGTCTTCCCCTCCAGCTGCGGATGCCCGGCCACGTCCACGGCGGCGAACAGCAGCACCCGCCGCTCCACCGGGATCGCCCCCAGGATCTGCCGGCCCAGCATGGCCCCGGCGAACGCGGGCGCGGCCAGGTGGGACACGCTGCGGCTGCGCGTCTGTGCGTGCGGGTGCGCGGCACGCAGGGTGCGGTAGACGGCGGTCGCGAAGTCGTCGTCGTACAGGCGCAGGACGACCCGCAGGTCGGGCCGTACCGAGCGGGCGTACAGGACGGCCTCGAGGTTCGTCGTGTCGGAGCTGGTCAGGGCGAGCAACGCGTGCGCCCGGTGGATCTTGGCGGCTTCCAGCACGCCTTCCTGGGTCACGTCCCCGAGCACGACCGGCACCCGTAGCCGCCGGGCCGTCGCGAGGCCGCGCGCCTCCGGGTCGCCCTCCACGCACACCACCGGGATCCTCAGCTCCCGCAGCCGGGTCATGACCCGGGTGCCGATCTTGCCGACGCCGAGCAGCACCACGTGTCCGGACAGCCCGCGCGGCGGTCTGCGCAGCGCGGTTCCGCTGCGGAAGGTGCCGAGGGCTTCGAGCACGGCTGCCAGCAGCACGGGCAGGAGCAGCAACCCGACCAACGAGGACAGCAGTTGCAGGATCTGCCGCCCGACGGGTTCACCGATGGCCGGATTGTCGATGGCGAACAGGTCCAGCAGTGTCAAGTAGGTGGCGCGCAGCGGGGGTTCGCCGGTGACCGCCATCGACGCGATCGCGAGCCCGACCACACAGCCCACCAGTCCGGCGACCGACCAGCGCAGCCGCCGCGAGAACAGCGAGCCGAGCGGTACGACACTGCGCCCTGCGGGCAGCGCCGGACCGGTGTAGGAGACGGTCTCCAGGACGATGGTGCCGCGTCCGGTGGCCTCCGCCACCGCACTTTCGTCCGGCAGGAGTCGGGGACCCTGCTCGCCGTCAAAACCGTCGGCCCCGGCAGGGTCGTTGGCCGTCGCGGACAGCAACGCCAGCGTGCACAGTCCGGGATCGGCGACCTGGCCCGGCCGTGGCGGCGGACGCTCGACGGCCCGCAGCATCAGCCCGTCGGTCTGTACCACCTTGGTGGTGCCGGCGACGGCGGTCGCGGCCAGGGCGGGCGCGGCGGTGTCGGCGTCGGACAGCACGGTCGTGGACGCGTCGAACGCCTCCGCGTCGCCGGTCCCGCCGGACGCCAGAGCCGCCGCCTGGTCGAGGAGGGCCTCTATGTGCTGCCCGAGCCGCCGGTTGTACAGGCGCAGGACGAGCCGCAGCCGCGGGTTGAGGCGGCGGGCGGTGAGCGCGGCGCGGATGTTGGTCTCGTCGTCGTCATAGACGAGTGCCAGGGCCGCCGCCCGGTCCACGCCGGCCTCCGCGAGCACGGTCTCGGACGCCTCGGGGGCCTCCACCATCCGCAGCGAACCGGCGGGTTCGGCGCTGCGGCCGCCGCCTGATCCGCCGGTGCGTCCGTCCGTGCCGTTGGTGTTGCCGTTTCCGTTGCCATTGCCGTTTCCGTTGCCCGCCGCGCGCGTGACCGCGGCGGAGACCCGGTCGAGCAGCGTCGAGGCGCGGGCACGGCCCACCACCGGCCGGCGGGCGACCCGGACGGCGGGCGGGACGACGAGCGTCACCTGCTCGCCGTACACCCCGCGCAACTCGGCGGCCAGCCGGTGCGCGAGCCCGTCGTCCCCGCACACCACCATGTGCGGGACGCCGTCACCCGACCCGTTCTGCTGCGGAACCCCTGCCCCCACGAGGAGAAAGACTGCCGTATCGGGGGTGTTGGTTCCACAGAGGCGCATGAGGCACCGGGCCTGGTCCGCACGGGTGACGGTGACGACGGTGAACAGCGGGGCTGCTGTCCTTGAGTCATACTCGTGGTGAGTTCGACCGGCGTCCTCGACCGCTCCTGCGGGACGAGCCGTGACCGGCCTGACCAGTCCCTGAGGGGGCCATCATGGCTGTGGAAATCCCGCCCCTGATCAAACCCTCCCGACTCAAGCGCCGAGGGGGACTGCTGGGCGAATGCCTAGCGGAGTTCCTGGGGACGCTGGTGCTCATCGCGTTCGGATGCGGTTCGGTCGCCGTGGCCGTCGCCGCGCTGCCGGGATCCGGCCGTACCGCGGGACCCACCACCTTCTTCCTGAGCTCCGGCGACTGGCTCCTGATCACCTGGGGCTGGGGCCTGGCCGTGACGTTCGGCATCTACGTCGCGGGCGGCGTCAGCGGCGCCCACATCAATCCGGCGGTCACGCTGGCGTTCGCGGTGCGCCGCCGGTTCCCCTGGGCCCGGGTGGTCCCGTACTGGTTCGCGCAGCTGGCCGGCGCGTTCGTCGGGGCGGCGCTGGTGTACGCCGTCTACCACGACGCGATCAACACCTTCGACCACGCCATGACGGGGCCGAAGACGAACGGGCACACGCTCGCCAGTTTCTCGATCTTCGGTACGTTCCCCGCGCCGTTCTTCCACGGCGGCACCTGGGGCCCGCTCGTGGACCAGATCGTCGGTACGGCCTTCCTGGTCTTGTTCGTCGTGGCGGTCGTCGACCTGCGCAACACGGGGGTGCGGGCCAACCTCGGGCCCTTCGTGATCGGCCTCGCGGTCGCCGCCATCGGCATGTCGTACGGGGCGAACGCCGGATACGCCATCAACCCCGCCCGGGACTTCGGACCGCGCCTGTTCACCTGGGTGGCGGGCTGGCAGAGCCTCGCGCTGCCCGGCACCCTGCCCGGCTCCTTCAGCGACTACTGGTGGATCCCGATCGTCGGCCCGCTCGTCGGCGGTGTCGTCGGGGTCCTGGTCTACGACCTGTTCATCGGTGACGTCCTGTACATCCGCGCACAGGGCGCCGAGCCGCCGGAACCGGGCCGGACCCGTCCGGTGGAGACCACGGACGAGGAGTGACGGGCGATCGGCATCCGAGCCGATGACCGGGCCGGTGCCTGAACCGACCGGGCCGGTGCCTGAACCGACCGGGCCGGCACCTGAACCGACCGGGCCGGTACCTGAACCGATCACCGTGCCCGGCACATCACGGCGCGCGCAGCAGCAGGACGGCGATGTCGTCTCGGTGGCGGCCGGTGGGCCAGACGTGGCGGACCAGGCCGTCGATCAGGTCCTCCAGCGCATGGTCACGGAAGTCGGCCAGATACCGCGCCAGGGCGTCGGTGGCCCGGCCGGTGTCGCTGCCGGGGACTTCGACGAGGCCGTCGGTGTAGAAGGCCAGCAGGGCGTCGGCGGGGAGCGGCACGCGGGTGACGGGGTACTGGAAGTCGACGTCGACGCCGAGCAGCGGCCCGGGCTCCACCTCCAGCAGGCCGACCTCGTGGGAGCCGTGGCACAGCAGCGGCGGAACGTGGCCGGCGCTGACGAGGGCGATCTCCCGGTCGGCCAGGTCGAGCTGTGCGTAGAGACAGGAGGCGAGCAGGCCGGAGTTCAGGTCGATGAGGAGCCGGTTGGTGCAGGCCAGGACCTGGTCCGGGGGTGCGCCGGCGGTGGCGTGGGCGTGGATGGCGGTCCGCACCTGGCCCATGAGGGCGGCCGCGGCGATGCAGTGGCCCTCGACGTCGCCGATGACGGCGGCCGCGCTGGTGGAGCCGAGGCGCAGCAGGTCGTAGAAGTCGCCGCCTACCTCGACGCCGCGGCTCGCGGGCAGGTAGCGGGCGGCCACGTCCAGTCCGGCCATGATGGGCAGAGCGCGCGGCAGGAGCGCCTGCTGGAGGTCGTGCGCCAGGCCGTGCTGGGCGTCATACAGCCGGGCGCGGTCCAGGGCCTGCGCGATCAGCCCGGCCAGCGAGGTCATGACGGCCCGCTCGTCGGCGGAGAAGGTGTGGGGCCGGACGTAGGACAGGACGCAGCAGCCCACCGGCCGTCCCGTGATCACCAGGGGGAGGAAGGCCCAGGCCTGTTTGCCGCTCAACAGGGGTGCATCGGGGTAGCTGCAGGCCAGTTCGTTGGGGGTGGCGAAGAAGGCGGGGGTGCCCGTCGTGAGGACCTGCCCGGCGGGGGTGAGGTCGGTGTCCAGCGTGAGCCCGTCGAGGCGCTCGACGACCTCGGGCGGGTAGCCGTACGAGCCGAGGATCTTCAGGCGACCGGCGTCGGCGGCCGACAGCACCAGGCCCTGGGCACGGACGGCGGGCAGGATCTGGTCCGTGATCAGGTCGAACAGGTCGCGCACGCTCACCGTTTCCGTGAGCGCGGCGGCCAGGTGGACGAGCTGGTACAGACGCCCGGTCGGGGTCACCTTGACCGGCCGGGGACGTGTACTCGGGGTGGGCTGCTCCCCGGCAGGGGTGATACGGACGCTGATGCCGCTGGTGTCCGGGTAGAGCTCGAAGCTCAGCCACTGATCCGGTGGGCGCAGGGCGGTGAAGGACAGGGCGGCGCGGCTGACCACGGCCGTGCGGTAGTGGTCCTCGATCACGGGGTCGTCCATCCATGGCAGCGACTGCCAGGGCCGGGTCCCCAGCAGTCGGCCGCCGTCGCGGCCGAGCAGGCGGGCGGCGGTCTTGGTGACGAAGGTGATCCTGCCCTCGAGGTCGAGGGCCAGGGCGCCCTCGGGGAGGCGTTCGGCGTAGTCGACGGCGACGAGACCGGCGTAGGCGGGGTGGCGCGGGGTGTCGAGGGAGACCACGCGCGGCTGGTCGGGCAGCGTGGGCGGGCGTGACGCGTGGTCCAGGAGACGGGCCAGACGGCGGGCGCTGGAGGTGATGTGGTGGCGTTCGCGGGAGGTGGGCCTCCGGGCGTGGTCGGCGGGCCACATCAGCACCAGTCCGCCCCAGCAGCGTCGCATCCCGCTCACGGCGTGCGCGGCGAGCGGGAACCTGTAGGGCAGGACCGCGGCGACACGCGGGTACCGGCGGGCCATGTCGTTCTGGTCCCCGATCCACACCAGCTGTTCCTCGCGGATCGCGTCGGCGACCGGGACGGGAGCGGTGAGCGGCAGCCGCCGCCATGGGGCGGTGAACTCCAGAGGCATGCCGCACACGGCCACCAGCCGCAGCACCGGCTCCGCCTCCTCGTTCAGGTAGATACCGCCGATGGAGGCTCCGGTACGACGCACCGTCGTGGCCAGGACCGTGTCCAGGGCATCGTCCAGCCCGTCGGGGGCATCGCCCAGCGCCGGAGCCGTGCCCTTCGGCCCATCGTCGCCACCCATGGCCATATCCGGACAATACGCCCATTGAGGGTCGCTGACATCGTAAGCGTCGCTGCTCGGGCGGGCTGCCGGGCCGCCCTCGCGGCTCCTCCCGGCACGGCAGGTGCCCGGTGGCCGGAAGGTGAAGACCATGCCGATCGAGGGCCGCCAGTTTCACCCAAAGTCATGGGCGATTATGATGTGGTTGTGGGTATTTGATCCCATATGAGGTATGGGACGGGATCCCATCTGAGCTAGGTGTCACCTGCGGGTGGTGATCCGGGGACGCCCTACGAAAGCCCAGCCGGAGTCGCCATGAACTCCAACCGAGCCGCCGGCACCGCCCCCGGCTTCCGCTGCTGACACGGAGACGGCCATGACCTTCCGTGACGGGCGGCCATCCCCCTGGCGCGGCCGGGCAATCCCTCGGCGTGAACGGGCCGTATATACCGGTATGCAGAGGTTTCGGTTCCCCGTGGGCCGTCTCCCGGACGAAGCTCTGCTGTCCGGGCTGGCCACCGGCGATCCGGAGCTCGCCGTCACCTTCGTACGGAGGTTCCAGCACAAGGTCTTCGGTGTCGCCGTCGCCGTCACCGGGGACCCACAGCTCGCCGAGGACATCGCCCAGCAGACGTTCGAACGGGCGTGGCGCCATGCGCAGATCTACGACTCCCGCAGGGGTTCCGTGACGACCTGGCTGACGACCATCGCCCACAACCTCGCCATCGACGCCGTCCGGTCCCGGCGGCCGGAGCCGCTGGCACCCGATGACCTCGAGGCGGTCCTGGGCGTCGTCAGCGAGACGCCCGAGCAGTACGCCCTGGCCGACGAGGCGTCCTCGCGACTGCGGGCCGCGGTGGCGCAGCTCCCGCGCGAGCAGGGCCGTGCCCTGGTGATGGCGGGCATCTACGGCATGACGGCCCAGCAGATCGCCGACTGGGAGCACATCCCGCTGGGCACCGCCAAGACGCGCATCAGGACGGCGATGGGCAAGTTGCGCACCACCCTCGCCCCTCCCCAGGGGAGCGACCATGCCCAGTGACATGGCCTGCGAGAAGCTGCGGGAGATCGGCCCCGAGCTGGCCCTCGGTGTGCTTCCCGGCCGGGAACGCGCCGGGGCGGTCGCCCATCTGGACCGGTGCGCGGACTGCCGGGAGTACGTCGCGCAGCTCACCCTCGTCGGTGACCGGCTGATCGGACTGTTGCCGTGCGGTGAGCCGCCGGTCGGGTTCGAGACCCGGGTGGCGCAGGCGCTCACACGCAGCGCACAGGGGCAGGGGGGGAGGGCGCAGGCTGGGCGGGCAGGGGATGAGCAGGCCCGGGGTGTGCAGGTCGAGGGCGTACAGGTCGAGGGTGTACAGGTCGAGGGTGTGCGGACTGACGGCGTGCAGGCGCAGGGCACACCGGCGCACGAAGGGCGCGTCCGTGAGGCGGGCATCCCGCGTCAGGGTCGGCGCGGCCGCCGGGTACGGCTACGGGTCGCCTCCGCCGTGGCCGCGCTCGCCCTCGCCTTCGGGTTCGGCGGCTGGGCGGTCGGCACGGCGATAGAGGAGCTCACGGCCGGACCCTCCAGCCCCGCCGGGGCACCCACGGGGATGCTGAGGGCCGCACTGGTCTCGGCCCGGGCCTTCGGGAAGTCGGCGGGCGAGGTCTACGCCCACCCCGGGCCCGCGGGCTGGCTCTACATGTCCGTCGATCTGGCCGACGCCGGGACGCCGTACGACGGCAAGGTCTCCTGCCTGCTGGTGCGGCACGACGGGAGCACGGTCCGCGTCGGCGAGTTGACCCTGCGCAAGGGCTACGGCTACTGGGCCGGCCCCGCCCCCGTCGATGCCTCGACACTGGCGGGCGCCCGGCTGACGGCGCCCGACGGGACGGTCCTGGCCACGGCTCAGTTCGGCGCGTCCGGTCTGGCGTAGGACGGGCGCCTCACGGACGGGCGCCCTGCTCGGTCGTCCGCTGGCCGGTCGTGCGCAAGCCCTGATTCACCCCAAAGAGTGAAGAAGTGGATGGATGTCCGGGCTGCCCCCCTTCGGTGCGGTGTCCTGAGGCACGCATGCCGTGCCCGGACCGGCGAAGAGGGGAAGAAGAGGGGGGAGAGCGTATGCGGGTCTTCGTGCTGTGCGCGTGGCTGCTGACCGCCGGTTTGGGCGGTTACCTCGCCACCGTGTGGATCCGTCACGGCGGACTGCGGCAACGCACGTCCGGCGTGACGCGACTGCCGCTGTGGCTGGTCCTGGGCCATGTGACACTCGCCGTGGCCGGGCTCGCGGCCTGGACCGTGTACCTCGTGGGCGGGACCGGGGCCTCGGCCTGGACGGCGTGCGCGGTCGTCCTGGTTGTGGCCGCCTTCGGCTTCATGATGCTGCTGCGCTGGCTGCCCAGCTCCGGACGGCACTCCCACGGCGGCACCACCGCCGAACGGCACTTTCCCCTCGCTGCCGTGGTGGCACACGGGACGAGCGCCGGCGCCACCGTGCTCCTGGTCGTGCTCGTGGTGCTGCGCCGGGCGTGAATCCGCCTCACGCCAGGGTGAGCAGAACGATGGCGACGGCCGAACCCACCAGACCGACAACCTGCGTCCGGGTGGCCCGCTCGTGTAGGACCGTAAGCCCGAGGACGGTGGGAATCGCCGGATACAGGGAGGCCAGGACGACGGCGATGGCCATCATCTGCCGACGCGCCGCCCACAGATAGAGGATCAGCCCGAAGCTCGCACCCGCCCCGACGAGGACCGCCTCACCCAGTCGCCGCACGGGCTGCCGGAACCGGGGACCCTGCCACCAGGCGCTCGGTAACAGGAGCAGGACGGCGGCGAGACGCCCGGCGGCCACGGGCCACAGACCGCTCGCCGGGGCGGCCTGAGCGAGGCCGATGTACTGCAGGGCCACCCCCGAACTGGCGATCAGCCCGTCCACCGACGCCTTCTTCCCGTCCCCGCCGCGACCGGGGCGAGAGCCGCCGGAGACGAGCCACAGGGCAGGCAGGGTGAGGCAGATCCCCAGCCAGGCCACCCCTGTGGGGTGGTCGCCCAGGAGGAACACACCGCTCAGCACGGACAGGGCGATCCCGGTGACGGCGCTCACCGGGACCACGATGCTCATGGCTCCCCGGCTCACACCGCGGTTGAGGAAGTGCATGGCGGTCCCGCTGCCCGCCCCCGAGAGGGCGCCCCAGACCACATCCGCGGGCCGAACCGTCTCGGCCGGCACCAGAGCAGCGGCCACCACCGCGAACAACAGACCGCCGACCTGCCCGAGGAAGGTGACCACGGTGAAGTGAACCCGGCGGGACAGCAGTCCGCCGGCGAAGTCGACGGCGCCGTAGCAGACCGCCGAGGCCAGCGCGAGAAGAGCACCCATCCACCCAACAGTTCCCAGACGCGAGCGCCCGATCCCCCTCACCGCCAGGGCTGTTGCTCCCGCGGCCGACACCCCTCGCCGCTCGCCCGCACCCCTGTCCGCCGATCGCCCTCGACGGGCCATCCTCCCTGCCGCTTCGTTCTTCGCGGTCAAGTCGATGACGGCGGTGTCGTCGGCGGGACGTGTGCGGGGGACGAGCGCGAACCGACCAGGAGCAGGCAGAGCACGGCGACCCGGCGACGAGCCCGGCGAGGAGCAGCAGTGGGTCGAGGGGGCGGACCGCGGAGGCGGTGCTGTCGGTCGGTTCGACGGCCTGCTGGGTGGGTGCGGCCCCGGGGGCTGCCGCTGTCGGGGAGGGGGACGGGCTGCTCGATCCGGGTGCGGTGGCGGTCGCGTTGTGGCCGGCGTGCGCGGTGGGGGCGGCCGCGGCGGCGGACCGTCGCCCACTTCGCGCTGGGTCCGAACGCGGTATGGAGCTTCTGGATCGCCTACGTCCTCACCCGTCCGCTCGGCGCGTCGATCGGCGACTACCTCTCCCGGCCGACCGGCGACGACGGTCTCGGGCTGGGCACGGTGGTGACCAGCGGGCTCTTCCTCACCGTCATCGTCGGTCTGGTCGTGTACCTGAGTGTGAGGCGCAAGGACGTCAGCGAGCCGGAGGCGGCTGCCCGACACGCGGACTGACCTGCCCTGCGGTCCGTGTTCAGGATGTGGTCAGGCTCTCTGTGCCACGGTCGGAGTTCTCGGCCGCCGTCGGCGGCCGGCTCGTCTCACAGGGCGCTCGTCCCGGTTCCGGGGCGGGCGCCCTGTCGTTCGACCGGACAGGAGAAGGTGACTTGGACGAACCGGAGGTCCGCTCCGATCTCGACGTGGCGGGCACGTCGAGTACGACCGGATCGGTGATGAGGAAGCTGCCCGAGGTCACGCTGACCTTCTGGATCATGAAGATCGCCGCGACGACCCTGGGTGAGACGGCGGGCGACCTCTTCGCACAGACCCTGAAGCTGGGCTACTTCCTCACCACGATCGCGCTGTTCCTGATCTTCGTGGTGACGCTGGTGGTGCAGCTGCGGTCCAGCCGCTACAACCCGTTCTTCTACTGGACCGTGATCCTTTCGACCAGCATGGCCGGCACCACGATGTCCGACTTCATGAACCGTGACGCCAGCGCCAAGTACCTCTCCAAGGGCGCGACGTCGCTCGGCTGGGGTCCGCAGGGCCTCGGCCTCGGTTATCCCGTCGGAGCGGCGATCCTCATCTCGATCCTTCTGGCGATCTTCCTCGTCTGGAAGCTGAGCGGCATGACGTTCCAGATCCGCGACATCGTCACCTTCAAGGGCGAGGCCCTGTTCTGGTCGGCGATCCTCGTGTCGAACACCCTCGGCACCTCGATGGGCGACTTCCTGTCCGACAGCTCCGGCCTCGGCTACGCCGGCGGCGCGCTGCTCGTGACCGGGCTCCTCGCCCTGCTGGCCGTATCGATGAAGGTGCCCGCGGTGCCCAACGTGCTGCTGTTCTGGATCGCCTTCGTCCTCACCCGCCCGCTGGGCGCCACCGCCGGTGACTTCCTCACCAAACCGGTCACCACGGGCGGCATGGATCTCGGTACCGCGGGCTCGTCGGCCGTCCTCCTCGGCGTCCTGTTCACACTCATGGCCTACTCCCAGGTACAGGAGCGCCGGACCGCTGCCCAGCCGGCAACGACGAGAGCGCGATGACCGGTCCGGCCGTCACGGCTGTCGCCCGGGGTCGGTCAGGCGCTCGCGACGGGTGCCGCCTCCCGCTCCGGCCCCGTGCCGGTGCCGGCGGTGTCGCTCAGGCCGAGGCGGAGGTGCTCGACGTGATAAACGGCCTGGTCGAGGAGTTCGGCGACGTGGTTGTCGTAGAGGGAGTACACCACTGAGCGGCCTTTTCGGGTGCCGACGACGAGGCCGAGGTTGCGCAGCAGGCGCAGTTGGTGGGAACAGGCGGACTGTTCCATGCCGACCTCGGCGGCCAACTCGGTCGCGGGCAGGGGGCCCTGCCGCAGGCGGGCGAGGATGAGCAGCCGTGAGGGGGTCGCCAGTGCCTGGAGGGTGGTGGCGACCTTCGCCGCGCCGGCGGCGTCCAGATGCCCGCGCGGGACGCTTCCGGCTGGCGGTGCGGCTCCATGACCCATGTGCACATCGTACGGGGCATCTTCCATGAACACATGAATGTCTCTTCATTCGTTCCTGCTACGGTGGTGGGGTCGGACCGTGTTCCGCCCCCGATCCGTGAAGGACCCCGTGTCGATGTCTTCCACTCTCACCCGCCCGGCGCCGGACGGCGCAGTCCGCGAGGCGGTGGTGCCGCCACGGCGGCGCACCCGTGTCTTCACGCTGCCGGAGGCCCGGTGGGCGGCGACCGCGCTGGCGCTGTTCCTGATCGCGCTGCCGCTGTACCTGACCGGGGCGCCCGCGTGGTCGTGGGGGCCGTTGTTCGCGGCCGTCTACGTCACCGGTGGTTGGGAGCCGGGTTGGGCCGGCCTGCGGGCACTGAAGGAGAAGACCCTGGACGTCGACCTGCTCATGGTCGTCGCCGCGCTCGGTGCGGCGGCGATCGGCCAGGTGCTGGACGGGGCGCTGCTGATCGTCATCTTCGCCACCTCCGGTGCGCTGGAGGCGATCGCCACCGCCCGCACCGCGGACTCGGTGCGCGGTCTGCTCGACCTGGCACCCGTCACCGCCACCCGTCTGATGGATGACGGCGATGAGGAGACCGTGCCCTCCGAGCAGCTGCACGTGGGCGACACGATCCTGGTGCGGCCAGGTGAGCGGATCGGTGCCGATGGGCGGGTGCTGGACGGGGCCAGCGAGGTCGACCAGGCCACCATCACGGGCGAGCCGCTGCCGGTGGCCAAGGAGACCGGGGACGAGGTGTTCGCCGGCACCCTGAACGGCACCGGCGCGCTGCGGGTGAAGGTGGAACGGGACCCGTCCGACTCCGTGATCGCACGGATCGTCGCCCTGGTCGAGGAAGCATCCGAGACCAAGGCGCCGACCCAGCTGTTCATCGAGAAGGTCGAACAGCGTTACTCCCTGGGCATGGTCGCGGCGACGGTGGCACTGTTCGTGCTGCCGCTGCTGTTCGGCGCCGACCTGCGGCCCACGCTGCTGCGCGCGATGACCTTCATGATCGTCGCCTCGCCGTGCGCGGTGGTACTGGCCACCATGCCGCCCCTGCTGTCCGCGATCACCAATGCCGGTCGCCACGGCGTGCTGGTGAAGTCGGCCGTCGTCATGGAACGCCTCGGCCAGGTGGACGCCGTCGCGCTGGACAAGACGGGCACCCTGACCGAGGGCACCCCACGCGTCACCGACGTCCGCCCGCTGACCGGCTCCGGCCTGAGCGAGCAGGAGCTTCTGCGGCTGGCGGCGGCGGCCGAGCACCCCAGCGAGCACCCGCTGGCCCGCGCCGTCGTGGACGCCGCCCGCACCCGTGGTCTGGACATTCCGCCGGCCGAGGACTTCGCCTCCGCTCCGGGCACCGGCGTCACCGCGACGGTGGCGGGCCGCACGATCGCGGTCGGCAGCCCCGCTCGCCTCCTGGGCGGCAGCCCCGCACGCCGGCTGGACGGCAGCACTCACCCGGCCGCAACGGTCGCCGCCGGCCTGGAAGAGGAGGGTCGCACCGCGGTTCTGATCACGGCTGACGGCACGCCGGTGGGAGTGATGGGCATCGCCGACCGGCTGCGCGAGGAGGCCGCCGCAACCACCGCTGCGCTGGGCCGACTGAGCGGTACCGCCCCGGTGCTGGTCACCGGCGACAACCCGCGCGCCGCCGCCCGGCTTGCCGCGGAAGTCGGCATCACGGACGTGCGCGCCGGTCTGCTGCCGCACGACAAGGTCGCCGCGGTGCAGGAGCTGGAGCAGGCCGGACGGAAGGTGCTCGTGGTGGGCGACGGCGTCAACGACGCTCCCGCGCTGGCCGCGGCCCACACCGGCATCGCCATGGGCCGGGCCGGATCCCACCTGGCCCTGGAGACCGCCGACGCAGTCGTCGTCCGCGACGAACTCGCCACCGTCCCCACCGTGATCGCACTCTCCCGTCGGGCCCGCCGCCTGGTGGTGCAGAACCTGGTGATCGCCGCCGTCTTCATCACCGGCCTGGTCCTCTGGGACCTCGCCGGCACCCTGCCGCTGCCTCTTGGCGTCGCCGGACACGAGGGCTCCACCGTCATCGTCGGCCTCAACGGCCTGCGCCTGCTGGCCGACGGCGCCTGGCGCCGCGCCCGGGCAGGGATCGACCAGTGAGCCGCCGCGTCCGCACGACCGGCCGCGCCGCGGCGGCGCAGCCGGCCCGCTGCACGGTCACCGTCTGCCGCGGCTGCTGCTGCGGCACCTCGAAGATCCCTGGCCTGGACCATGCCGAGCAACTCGCCCGGCTGCGGCAGGCACTCGCCGACACCGCACAGGTCCGGGTAACCGGATGCCTGGACGCCTGCGAGCACGCCAACGTGATGGTCGTCCAGCCCTCCGCCACGGGACGGGCGGCCGGCGGTCGGCCCGTGTGGCTGGGGCTGGTCGACGATGCGGGCGCCGCCGCAGACATCGCCGTCTGGATCACCGCAGGCGGCCCCGGCCTGGCCGACCCGCCCGGCATCCTCGACCTGTACGCGTTCACACCCTCCCGGCGTATTCGCCAGGTCGTCGAGGGATGACCCGACCCGATAGCGGCCACGGCCCAATGAGCTCGGAACGGTGCACGGTTGTCCGCGGTGCGGCCGGCCCGCGTACAAGTTCCCCGTGACCTGCGGAAGTTCGGGCTCATGTGAGCCGCAAGGTAAACAACCCACCATTTTTCCTGTGAGCCCTTTGTCTGGCTGTTGTGGCCACGACAAGATCCCCTCTGCGCCGGGACACCCCCATATGCCCGGTGCAGGGAGGAGAGGGCATGTTGCCCGCGAAGCACCAGCGACGGTTCATGACCTGCACCGTCGTAGCGGCCGCGTTCGGACTGGTAACCACCCAGTCGTTCGCGGCATCGACCGACACCAGACCCCGGCCCTGGCAGGCGCGCCACCAGGCCGCCATGGGCCGGCAGCACATCAAGGCGGTGCACGCGGGCCAGGGAATGTCCGCGTTCGCCGCAGAGGGCGACGACGACGGCGCCGACGAGGCCGAGAACTCGGCCGAGGCGACGGCGCAGTTCACCGAGGCCCGCACCGCGCCCGGCGTGGTCGCGCCCGGCGCCTACGGGGCGGCCTGGCAGCAGCTGCAGTCGATGAGGCACACGAGCGGCGGCTGGGACCACGTCACCAAGAAGGCGTACAACTCCGACGACCCGCGCTACCGCGATGTGAACTCGAACTCCAGTGGCGGCGCGGGCGACGTGACCGGCCGGATCACCGGGATCGCCGCCGACGGCCAGGGCTATGTGTACGCGGGCGGCGCCAACGGCGGCGTCTTCCGGTCCACCAGCGGCGGCGGACACTGGAAGCCGATCTCCGACAAGCTTCCGTCGCTGTCGACGGGGACCCTCGCCCTGGACGGCAGGAACCGGCTCTGGTACGCCACGGGCGAGTCCAACACGGGGGCGACGTCCTTCGTGGGCACGGGCGTGTACGTCCTGAAGGACCCGCGCCACGGGCAGTTCCAGCCCGGTGACCGAGTGGGCGGCGCCGAGCTGGAGTCCACCGTCATCCACGCGCTGCGCTTCGCCGGCACCAAGGTGTGGGCGGCGACCAGCACCGGTGTCTGGTCGCACTCCACGACCACCCTCTCCGGGCCCTGGAAGCACGAGTTCGCCCCCAACCCGGACTACCTGCCGGGCGGTTCGAAGGCGGACGACCCGAGCGCGCCGTACAAGAACATCGCCAACGACATCGCCGTCGACCCCAAGGACCCGGACAAGGTCCTGCTCGCGGTCGGCTGGCGTGGCGGTGACGCCTACAACGGCCTGTACGCGAAGGCCGAGGACGGCAGTTGGAAGCCGGTCAGCGGGCTCGGCGACCTGCCCACCAGCAGTGACGACGTCGGCAACATGACGTTCGCCGCGGCGGCCGACGGCTCCCGCCTGTACGCCATCGACCAGTCCCCGGCCCAGATGGCCGCCAACCCGGACAGCGGGCTGAAGGGCGTGTACGTCTCGAAGAACGGCTCGCCGTTCGGGCCGTGGACGCAGATAGCGGACTACACCAAGCTGAAGGCGTCCGGTTCTGCCCTCCAGGGCGCGGGCTACATGCCCGGCATCCAGTCCTGGTACAACCAGTTCCTCCAGGTCGACCCGGCCGACGCCGACCACGTCTACCTAGGGCTGGAAGAGGTCTTCGAGACCAAGAACGGCGGCCAGAGCTGGATCACTCCCGGTCCGTACTGGAACTTCACCTTCCCGTGCTGGAGCATCGACCCGGCCAAGCAGACCGGCGACTGCTCGCCCACGACCCACTCCGACCAGCACGCGGTCGCGATCGGCAGCTACAAGGGCAAGAGCTGGGCGTACGTCGGCAATGACGGCGGCATCTACCGGCGCCCGCTGAACGGCGCGGTCGACTCGGGCGGTCACGCCAAGGACTGGCAGTCCCTGAGCGACGGCACTCTCGACACCCTGCAGTACTACTCCGTGGGCGTCGGCAAGGACCTCACCTACGGCGGCGTCTCGGTGACGGGCGGCCTGCAGGACAACGGCCAGTCGATCCTGCGCGGCCGGGACAAGGTCATGGGTTCCAACTTCGGTGGCGACGGCGGCGACACCATCACCGACCCCGCCAACGGCTGCAACATCGCCGAAGAGTACGTCTACCTGGACATGTGGGTCACCCAGAACTGCGGTGTGAACGACGGCTCCTGGTCGACTGACCCGTCCAAGGCCACCGAGTACGAGGTCGCCCCGCCGGACAAGGATTTGGGTGGCGCGGGCGCCCGCTTCATCGCCCCGATCGCAGCCGACGCCAAGGACACCAACACCTGGATCGCCGGCGGTCGGCATGTGTGGGTGAACACCAAGGGCTACGCGATCCGTTCCGGCAAGGAGTGGAACAACGCCTACGACCTCGGCGAGGGCCATGTGGCCACGGCCGTGGCGTCCTCGGGCGGCACGGTGTACGTCGGTTGGTGCGGCCCCTGCAACAACCAGGGCTTCACCCGGGGCATCGCGGTCGGCAACGCCGACGGCACCGGCTGGCACCAGCTGAACCTCCCGGTCGACGGCACCATCCCCAACCGCTACGTCTCCGGCTTCGAGATCGACCCCGCCAACGCCCAGCACGTCTACGTGGCGATCAACGGCTTCTCCCGCCGCTTCACCGAGGGCCCCGGCGCGGGCGTCGGCCACGTCTTCGAGTCGAAGAACGGCGGCGCGAGCTGGAAGGACATCTCCGCCAACCTGCCCGACGTCCCCGCCGACACGGTCAAGCTCCTGCCGAACGGCGGCCTCGCCCTCGGCACCGACCTGGCCACCTTCTACCGCCCCGCCGGCGCCATCCAGTGGCAGGTCCTCGGGCACAACCTGCCCACCACGGCCGTGATGCAGCTGCGCCTCGGCCCCGACGGCAAGCTGTACGCCGCCACGCACGGACGCGGCATCTGGTCCTTCGACGTACGGCGCCTCAAGGGCCGTAAGGACTGATCACGACCCGTACGACCCGTACGACCCGTACGACCCGTACGCCCCGTCGTACGAAGACGGCCGGTGCGGACCCCGCTTCCCGGGGCGCACCGGCCGTCTGGCGTTCGGGTTCACTGCACCGGATACGCCGCCACACTCAGCCGAAGTGTGAACAGCGGCGTGCTCTCGGGACCCCAGGTCACGGTCACCGCGCCAATGCGCGCGGCACGCACCGCGACCCGGGTGACGCCCTTGCTGTCGATGGCGGACGAGGTCACCAGCGCCAGCATCGGGTTGCTGCTGTGCGGCTGTGGCCAGGAGCCGTGGGCGCGGGGTTGCAGGACGACGGTCACCGTCGTGCCGGGGCGAACGCACAGGCTGTGGACGGAGGCGTCCTCAGCCCTGTGGGTGACGGTGGTGGAGCCTGCGACGCAGCCCGGCGACGCGGAGGCCGTAGCGGGGGCGGTGGGGGTGCCGTTCGGGAGCGACGAGGGTGTCTCCGCAGGCGTGGTCGCCGGCGGCGACGCGGCGGGTGAAGACGGAGGCCCTGGTGTACCGCTGCCGCTCTCCGACGGCGTTGGCCTGTGCGGATCGGCGGAAGGACGTGGCGGGGTCGAATCGGACTGCGCGCTGCCACCGCTGCCTCCACAAGCGGTCAGAAGGCAGGCGACGGCAGCCAGGGTGGCCCCGAACCGCGGCCGCCGCTGCCCCGGCCCGCGTCTACGCTGCTCCAGCGCCACAACGCCTCCTCATGTCACCGCACGCCCCTGTGACGTCCTGGTCCGGCGCCCGGTTCCCGTGCGCCCATTCGGGCGGTGCGCTCCGGCGGCCTTCACGGAAGCGCTGCCGCTGTTCTGGAGACGTCCTATGCGGCAACGACCCGTCGTACTGTGGCCGCCCGGAACGCGAGGACGGTGAGCGCTCCGAGAACGGCTGACTCCTCAGGTCCTTCACCGGTGTCACCGTCGGCCTGTCGTGCCGGGCGGTGGTGATCTTCGAGGAGGGGTCAGCGGGGCTTGAGGCCGTTCAGGATGAGGTGCACGTGCTCGTCCAGGCCGGCCAGGACCGCGTCCGCGGTCAGGGTGCCGGTGGTGACAAAGCCGGCGAGGCCGTGGATGCAGGCTGCGGCGACGAGGGTGAGGCGTTCCGGGTCGCCGGCGACGATCTCCCCCCGCCGCTGGGCGTCCTCGACCAGTCGGACGAAGGAGCCCATGGAGCGTTCGACGGCGTCGGCCAGCTGGGTGTCGATGTCCGGGTCGTGCTTGCGGGCGTACATGAGCTCCACCAGCGCGGCGTTCTCCACGGCGAAGGTGAGATAGACCCGGGCGAGCGCGGTCATGCGGGGTTCGAGGGGGACGTCGGGGAGGGCCGCCTCTTCCAGGAGCTGGTTCAGGCGGTCGTATCCGCTGATTGCGAGGGCGTCCAGCAGGGCCTGCTTGTCCTTGAAGTGCCGACCGGGTGCGGCGTGGCTCACCCCGATGTCGCGGGCCAGTTCGCGCAGCGACAGGGCGGCTGCGCCCTTCTCGCGCAGGGTGCGCTCGGCGCTGGTGAGCAGTGCGGCGCGCAGGTCTCCGTGGTGGTAGGGGCGGCTTCGCGGCATGGGCGCCATCGTATCCAGAAGTAGCCGCCGTCAGCATTATTGACATTGCCATCTTTGTAGTCATTGACAGCATTGTTGCTGCCGTCTACATTGACGCGCATGGCTGAGAAGACTGGCACATGGAACGCTTCTGATCTCCCCGACCTGTCCGGCCGCACGGCGGTGGTGACCGGCGCCAACAGCGGCATCGGCTTCACGGCTGCGGACGCGCTGGCCCGTGCGGGCGCACACGTGGTGTTCGCGGTACGGGACCCGGAGCGCGGCCGGGCGGCCGCGGCGCGGGTGAACGGCAGCACGGAGGTGCGCCGCCTGGACCTGGCCGACCTGGCCTCGGTGCGGACGTTCGCCGAGGACTGGCAGGGACCGATCGACCTGCTCATCAACAACGCGGGCGTGATGATGCTCCCCGAGCAGCGCACCAAGGACGGCTTCGAGATGCAGTTCGGCACGAACCATCTGGGCCACTTCGCGCTGACGAACCTGCTGCTGCCGTATGTCACCGACCGGGTGGTGACCCTCTCCTCCGGACTGCACCGGGGCGGTGACGGCGAGATCCACTTCGCGGACGTCAACCTGCGTGGCCGCTACAACCCGACCCGCGCTTACGCCCAGTCGAAGCTGGCGAACCTGCTCTTCGTGCTGGAACTCCAGCGCCGCCTGACGGAGGCCGGCTCCTCCGTGCGCGCCCTGGCGGCCCACCCCGGCTACGCGGCGACCAACCTGCAGAGCCACCACGCCAGCCCGTTGATGCGCCTGGTCATGGCCGTCTCCAACCGTCTCGTGGCCCAGGACGACCGCGCCGGCGCGCTCCCCACGCTGTACGCGGCGACGCAGGATCTGCCGGGCGCGAGCTTTGTCGGGCCGGACGGCCTGAACGAGTTGAGGGGCGCGCCTACGCTGGTCGGCCGCAGTGCGGCGGCGAGCGACCCGGTGGCGGCCCGCAGGCTGTGGACGCTGTCGGAGGAGCTGACCGGGGTCACCTGGCCCGCGCGGGCCGGCCTGGGCTGACCTTTCAGCCGACCTCGATGTGCTGGTTCATGCCACCGCAAAGCAGACCAGGCCCGGTGCTGATCTCTCAGCACCGGGCCTGGTCTGGCATTTCACTGTCGGGGTGGCGGGATTTGAACCCACGACCTCTTCGTCCCGAACGAAGCGCGCTGCCAAGCTGCGCTACACCCCGATGTCGCTGCTGTCGCGGCGACGACGTTTACTTTAGCCCACTGGTGGCTGGAGACGAAATCCGGTTTTGCGGCGGCGGCGCGTCGGGCCCGGGCGGACGTGGTCGGCGAGGACCAGGAGGAGGGCCAGGCCGAAGAAGGCCAGGCCGAGCAGGAGTGCGTTGGCGAGGGTGCTCTTGTAACCGAGGTGGGCGACGTCCAGGAACGGATACAGGTAGCGCGCGTTCGCGGTCGGTGGGAGCAGTGCCCCGCGGGCCAGGGTGAAGATCAGGTACGCGAGGGGATAGAGGAGCCAGCGCGTGGCGTGCTGCAGGCCCCAGGGGGCCGGGCGGGTCAGGAGGAGCCAGTCCAGAAGGGCCGCGATCGGGGTGACCGTGTGCAGCACCTGGTTGGCGAGTGCGGACCAGATCGTGGGCCGGTCCGTCATCGAGAAGGGGCCCGGCTCGTTCACCAGGAGCACGTGGTAGATCAGGCTCGCTATCAAGGCGTAGAGCAGCGTGCCGCCGGTGATCAGCGGTGACAGCGGGCAGCGGGCCGTTCGGGCCCGCCAGGCCGACAGGGTGAAGGTCAGGGCCAGCAGCAGGTTGGCCTGGATGGTGAAGTAGCTCAGGACCCGGGCGGGGCTGCCGAGGGCCAGGTCCATGGCCACCGCCGCCGCGGCCATCAGCGCCACCAGCAGACGGTAGCGGGCCACTACGGGGCGGCGTACGGGGGCGACCACGGCTGCAGCGGGGACGATGGACGGTGCCAGCGTCGGCTGGCCCGGCACCGGGGGGAGGTCCGGGATCTCCTTGGGTATCGGCGCGATCATGCCCTCACGCTAAGCGGATGGGGCGAAAGCGGCGATACGGGATGACCCGGGTGGGGTACGGCTCGGGTTGCGCCTCCGGCTCGGGTTACGCCTCGGGTGATGCCTCCCTCGCCACAAGCGTCAGCAGCGTCGCCTCCGGCGGGCACGCGAACCGTACCGGCGTGTAGCGGTTCGTGCCGCAGCCCGCCGACACGTGCAGGTACGACGTCCGGCCCTCCGCCGTGTGCCGTGACAGGCCCTTCACCCGGTCCGTGTCCAGGTCGCAGTTGGTGACGAGGGCGCCGTGGAAGGGGATGCACAGCTGGCCGCCGTGGGTGTGACCGGCCAGGATCAGCGGGTAGCCGTCCGCCGTGAACGCGTCCAGGGTGCGCAGATACGGCGCGTGGACCACGCCCATCGAGAAGTCCGCCGCGGAGGACGGGCCGCCTGCCACGCGCGCGTACCGGTCGCGCTTGATGTGCGGGTCGTCCACGCCCGTCAGCTCGATCTCCAGGCCCTCGATCTTCAGGGTGCCCCGGGTGTTCGTCAGGTTCAGCCAGCCCGCCGCGTCGAAGCTGTCGCGCAGCTCCTCCCAGGGGTTGTGGATGGCGCCGACCACCGGCGGGTTGCCGTTCAGACCGTGGTGGCCCCTCGCCTTCTCCACCAGGTAGCGGGCCGGGTTGCGGAGCTTGGGGCCATAGTAGTCGTTCGAACCGAAGACGTACGCCCCCGGGAACTCCATCAGCGGGCCCAGTGCGTCCAGCACCTCCGGCACGCCTTCGGGGTCGGAGAGGTTGTCCCCGGTGTTGATCACGAAGTCGGGGCGCAGGCCCGCCAGTGAACGCAGCCAGCGCTGCTTCTTGCGCTGCCCGCTCACCATGTGGATGTCGGAGACCTGCAGGACGCGCAGCGGGTGCGTCCCCGGGGGCAGCACCGGGATCGTCACCCGGCGCAGCCGGAAGGAACGGGCCTCGAAGCCGGCCGAGTACAGCAGTCCGGCGGCGGCAACCGCCGTGATTCCCAGGGGTACTCCGTATCGTGCGCGCATACGACCCATCGTGTCAGAACCGGCGGCCACCCCGCCTTCACCTGTGGACAACCCCGACCCGACGACGCCTGCGATCGGCGCCGACGGTCCCGGTCGCCCACCGCGCCCTGGAAATGTACGGGCAGCCGCCCCATCGCACCTGCGACAATCAGAGGCATGACCACGCTCAAGTCGAAGCTGCAGGAAGACCTCAACGCCGCGATCAAGGAGCGCGATGAGCTCCGCTCCTCGACGCTCCGGCTGACGCTCGCCGCGATCACCAAGGAGGAGGTCGCGGGCAAGGAGAAGCGCGAGCTCTCCGACGAGGAGGTCACCAAAGTGATCACCCGTGAGGCGAAGAAGCGGCGGGAGGCCGCCGACGCGTTCGCTCAGGGCGGTCGCGCCGAACAGGCCGAGCGGGAGAAGGCGGAGGGCGAGGTGCTCGCCGGGTACCTGCCCAAGCAGCTGTCCGACGACGAACTGCGGCAGATCGTCGCGCAGGCCGTGGAGGAGGCGAAGGCGGCGGGCGCCGAGGGCCCGCGCGCCATGGGGCAGGTCATGAAGATCGTGAACCCGAAGGTGGCCGGCCAGGCGGAGGGCGGCCGCGTCGCCGCCGTGGTCAAGCAGCTTCTCGCGAGCGGCTGAACCGGTTCGCCTGCTCGCGGGCACACACGCCGACGGGGGCGCGCCTCTCACCGAGAGGGGCGCCCCCGCTGTCATGAAGGGCTAGCCCCTTCGCCCGCCGGTGCCGTTCCCGTTGCCGCCGTTCCCGTTGCCCTGGATGAAGCCGTCGGGGAAGGAGAAGGTGGGCGTCGGGAGCTGGCCCCCGGTGGTTCCGCCGGTATTGGTCGCCCCTCCGGTGGGCAGTCCCCCGATCAGCCCGCCGATCGTCTGCCCGCCGTTGCCGTTGCCGTTGCCATTGCCGTTCCCGTCGCCCTTGCCCTTGTCGCCACCGTGGTCGTCCGGGATGTCGACGAGGTTGAAGTCCGGGGCCGGCTTGCCCGCCAGCGCGCCCGTCATCATGTCGCGCCAGATGGGGCCCGGGACCTGGCCACCGAAGACCTTGTCATAGGTGACGCCGCCGATGGTGATGTGGGTCATCTGCCGCTTGTGCGCCGGGTCGCCGACCCAGACCGCGCCCGCCATGTTCGGCGTGTAGCCGACGAACCAGGCCGCGTACCGGAAGTCCGTCGTACCGGTCTTGCCGGCGCTGGGACGGCTGCCGAGTCCGGCCTCCGTACCGGTACCGTCCTCGACGACGCCCTTCAGGAGCGTGTTGACCGTGTCCGCGGTGGTCTCCGACATCGCGCGCGAGCACGTCGACTTCGGGACCGGCAGGGACTTCTTCTGGTTGCCGACGGTCTGCGTGATCGACTCGATCGCGACCGGTGTGCAGTAGGTGCCGCGGTCGGCGAAGGTCGCGTACGCGCTCGCCATGGTCAGCGGCGACACCTCCTGGGTGCCGAGTGCGATTGACGGGGCCTGGGCGATGGGCGCGCCGTCCGCGCGGTGGAAACCCATCTTCTTGGCGGTGTCTATGACCGGGCAGATGCCGATGTCGCTGATCAGCTGCACGTAGTAGGTGTTGACCGACTTGGCGGTCGCCTCCTTCATGCGGTACGGGCCGTGCTCCGTCTCGTTCTCGTTGGTGAGCTTGGTGCCGTCCGTGTTCCTCCACTGCTTGCCGTCACAGGCGGCGACCGGGCTCGGGTACTCCATCTCGTACGGCGACGGGTACTCCTGGGTCGCCGGCTTGCCGCCCTCGATGGCGGCCGCGGCCACGATCGGCTTGAAGGTCGAACCACCCTGGTAGCCGGCGCCGCCGCCCATGCCCTTGTCCACGGACAGGTTGATCTGGGTCTCGTCCTTGCCGAAGCCGTACGGACGGGACTGGCCCATCGCGAGGATCTTGCCGGTGCCCGGTTCGACGATGGTCGCGGCCGTGGCCACCTCGTCGCTCTTGTTGACGTGGTCCTTGATGGACTTCTGCACCGAGTCCTGCGCCTGCGGGTCGAGCGTGGTGCGGATCGTCAGTCCGCCCTGGTTCCAGATCTTGGCCCGCTCCACCTGGGTCTTGCCGAAGATCGGGTCGTTCAGGAACGCCTCTCGGACGTAGTCGCAGAAGAAGCCGGCGCCCTTGACGGCCGTGATGCAGCCGTTCTTCGGCTGGCTCACGTGCAGGCCGAGGTCCGTCGCCTTGGCCTTGTCGGCGTCCGCCTGCGAGATGTCGTGCAGGTCGGCCATGCGCTGCAGCACCACGTTGCGCCGCTGCTTGGCCTCCGCCGCGTCGTTCACGGGGTCGTAGCGCGTCGGCGACTGGACGAGGCCGGCGAGGAGCGCGGACTCCTGGAGGTTCAGGTCCTTGGCGTGCTTGGAGAAGTAGCGCTCGGAGGCGGCCTCGACGCCGTAGGCCTGATGGCCGAAGAACGTGATGTTCAGGTAGTTCTCGAGGATCTTCTTCTTGCCGAGCTTCTCCTCGATCTGGATCGCGAACTTGAGCTCGCGGACCTTGCGGCCGAGGGTCTGCTGGGTGGCCTGGGCGACCTTGGTCGGGTCGTCGCCGGCCTCCTCGATGAAGTAGTTCTTCACCAGCTGCTGGGTGAGCGTGGAGGCGCCCTGGGCCACTCCGCCGCTCTGTGCGTTCTTGTTCAGCGCGCGCAGGACGCCCTTCAGGTCGATCGCGCCGTGCTGGTAGAACCGCGAGTCCTCGATGGCGACGATCGCCTTCTGCACATACGGCGACATGTCCTTGAGGTCCACCACCGTGCGGTCGCGCGAGTAGACCGTGGCGATCTGGCCGCCCTGGCTGTCCAGGATGGTGGTGCGCTGGCTGAGCTGGGGGCTCTTGAGATTGGTCGGGATGTCGTCGAATCCCTGGACCGACCCCTTGGCCACAAGTCCGAGCGCACCCGCGGCGGGCAGCGCGATGCCGGCCATCACAGCCCCCGCGAGGACACTCACTCCGAGGAACTTGGCGGCCTGCTGCACGGGGGACTGCCCCCCGCCCGAGCGCTTTTTTGGCATGAGGGCAGCCTACGTTCTCATTCACCGGACACGCGTATAGGCCTTGGCCTAAGCTGCTCCCAACTGTCACAGCAGTAGGGCCACGTATCAAGTACGTCCGGCGACCCCGAATCGTTCCGGTGTTCCTCGCACTTTTTTGGCGGATGCGTGCCCGGATTCGCCTTGTGTGTCACCAGGCGTCCGTTGTGACGCCACTGAACTGTCCTGGTTTGCCTGGAAAGCCGCGTTCGTTACCAGCTCACTCCCACGGGTGATCTGTCGTTTACCCATAGTCCGTTCGGACCATTCAAGATTGGGCCCGAAGGGGGTGTTGCGCCGTCCCCTCCTTCCGTAACGTCCTCAACTGGCGGCGGTGAATATGCCGCTGCCGCCGTGGGGGAGCCTCGATTCGGGAGAGGACGGCGCCGGTATGGGCTGGGTAACCGACTGGAGTGCGCAGGCGGCCTGCCGCACTACCGATCCGGATGAACTGTTCGTTCAGGGAGCAGCGCAGAACAGGGCCAAGGCGGTGTGCACCGGATGTCCGGTACGCACGGAATGCCTGGCGGACGCGCTGGACAACCGCGTCGAGTTCGGCGTGTGGGGTGGCATGACGGAGCGGGAGCGCCGCGCACTGCTGCGCAGGCGGCCGACCGTCACCTCCTGGCGTCACCTGCTGGAGACCGCGCGTACGGAGTACGAGCGCGGGGCGGGCCTGCTGCCCCTCGGTGAGGAAGAGGCGTACGAGAACTACGCGGCGGTGAGCTGAGGGCGGCCACCGTCCGAGGCGGGCGCCCGCCGCCGGCGGGCAATGGACGCCCCCTGGTGCCCTCGGCGTGCCCTCCACTCCGACCTGGGTCTCTTCGCAGGTGTTCTTCCACTGGCCCGTTCGAGGGCCCTCTTCAAGGACGGCGCCGCTAGGGGCGGGTGTGTCATGGCCTGCGGAGCCGCGCGTCTGTGCCACGGGCGGCGCAGCACGACCGGGCGGTGCGCAGGCGCCGGCTGCCCTGCCTGCCCGGCCCTGCGAGGCCGACTGCCGCGCCCAAAGGTTCGCGCACGGCCGTAGGCCTGCCTCGGTCCTCCGAGCGCCCGGCGTCCGTACACCGGCCTCGGCCGCGTCCCGGCGACGGCGTCGGGCCCCTCACGCGTACGCTTCGCGCTCCTCGGGTCGATCGGGCTGGTTGGCCGCGAGGCGGTCACCGATGTCCCGTAGCCCCGCGAGGTCGTGGACGTCGCCCGGCAGTGCGGCCACTTCCGCCACGGCCACCTCGGGGTGGAGCGCGGTGAAACGGTCACGCGTGCGCTGCTCGCGGGAGAGCAACTGCATACGCTCGGCGTGCAGTCGCAACAGACCCACGGTGAGGTGCTCGACGCTCCGGTCCTGGTCCGTGGCGGTGGGGGAGTCCGCGCCGGGGCCAGGTGCTCCGGAAGAGGGGGATTCTGAACTGCCGTACGTGTCGGGAGCGTTACGAAGTCCAGCTTTCCCGCCCCGCTGATCCACAATGCGGGACTCGTCAAGATTTTCCGCGGCGGCGAGCGCCCGCTCGGCCGACAACTGGGCGGCGTCGCTGCCGTGGACCCGGTTGAGCACCAGGCCGGCGAGCGGCATGTCCTCGGCGGCCAGGCGCTCCACGAAGTACGCGGCCTCCCGCAGCGCGTCCCGCTCCGGAGCCGCCACCACCAGGAACGCCGTACCGGGTGCCTGCAGCAGCTTGTAGGTGGCGTCCGCGCGCGTGCGGAATCCGCCGAACATGGTGTCCATGGCGGCCACGAACGTCTGGACGTCCTTCAGGAGCTGACCGCCGAGCAGCTTGCCCAGTGCGCCCGTCATCATCGACATGCCGACGTTCAGGAACTTCATCCCCGCGCGGCCGCCCATCTTCGCCGGAGCCATCAGCACCCGGATCAGCCTGCCGTCCAGGAAGGACCCGAGCCTCTTGGGGGCGTCCAGGAAGTCCAGCGCCGAGCGCGAGGGCGGGGTGTCGACGATGATGAGGTCCCACTCGTCCCGCGCCCGCAGCTGCCCCAGCTTCTCCATCGCCATGTACTCCTGCGTGCCCGCGAAGCCCGCCGAGAGCGACTGGTAGAAGGGGTTGCCCAGGATGGCGGCCGCCCGCTCGGGGTCCGCGTGCGCCTCGACGATCTCGTCGAAGGTGCGCTTCATGTCGAGCATCATGGCGTGCAGTTCGCCGCCCGCGGCGTCGTCGATGCCCTTGACCCGCCGCGGGGTGTTGTCGAGGGCGTCGATGCCCATGGACTGGGCGAGCCGACGGGCCGGGTCGATGGTGAGCACCACCACCTTGCGCCCGCGCTCGGCGGCGCGCAGTCCGAGGGCCGCGGCCGTGGTCGTCTTGCCGACGCCGCCGGATCCGCAGCACACGAGGATGCGGATCTGCGGATCGTCGAGGAGCGGGTCGATCTCCAGGACCGGCACCGGGTTCAACGCGCGCGTGGAGCCCGTGTCGTGGGCGTACGGCGCATCGTGGGCCGGATCGGCCGCCTCGGCGTGCCGGTGGGCCGTGTCGTCGTGGGTGTCGTCGTGCGTGGATGCCGTGTCGGCCTGTGTGGGGGCCTGGTCGTCGTGCGTGGGGGCCGGGTCCGAGCTCATGAGATCCCTTGCTGACGCAGTTCCGTGGCCAGTTCGTACAGGCCCGCCAGGTCCATTCCCTCGGCGAGCAGCGGCAGTTCGTGCAGGGGCGGCCCCAGCCGCGTGAGGACGGCACGCTGCTCGCGCTCGAGGCCGAACCGCTCCGCGTATTCGTCCGCCTGCTTCAGCAGCGGGTCCACCAGCCGCTCCGCGAGTCCGCCGCGCCGCGCGCCGCCGAGCCCGGCACCCGAGAGGGACTGGGCGATGGCCGTCCGCGGCGCCGCGTGCGCGAGGTCGAGGTCCGTCTGGTCCAGGACCGTGGGCCGCACCATGTTCACGATGACCCGGCCCACCGGAAGCTTCGCCGCGCGCAGTTCGGCGATCCCGTCCGCGGTCTCCTGGACGGGCATCTCCTCCAGGAGCGTCACCAGGTGCACAGCCGTCTCGGGCGACTTCAGCACCCGCATCACGGCCTGGGCCTGGTTGTGTATCGGGCCGATCTTGGCGAGGCCGGCCACCTCGTCGTTCACGTTCAGGAAGCGGGTGATGCGGCCGGTGGGAGGTGCGTCCATCACCACGTAGTCGTACGCGAACCGGCCGCTCCTGTCCTTCCTGCGGACCGCCTCGCACGCCTTGCCGGTCAGCAGCACGTCCCTGAGGCCGGGCGCGATGGTGGTGGCGAAGTCGATGGCGCCGAGCTTCTTCAGGGCCCGTCCCGCGCCGCCCAGTTTGTAGAACATCTGGAGGTAGTCCAGCAGGGCGAGCTCGGGATCGATGGCGAGCGCGTACACCTCGCCGCCGCCCGGCGCGACGGCGATCTTCCGCTCCTCGTACGGAAGCGCCTCCGTCTCGAAGACTTGTGCGATGCCCTGTCTGCCCTCGACCTCGACCAGAAGGGTGCGTTTGCCCTCCGTCGCGAGGGCGAGCGCGAGTGCCGCGGCGACCGTGGTCTTTCCGGTCCCGCCCTTACCGCTGACGACCTGGAGCCTGCTCACGTCCTCGAGCCTAACCAGTTCGCGCGCGAGCTACGCGGGAGGCTGTGGACAACCGTGGTTCCGGTCGGCCTCCCACCCGGTCGGCTTCGCCGTCCCGGCCGGGCCCGCGCGGCGGCCGCGGCGGCCGTTCCGCCCGGCTTTCCGCCAGGTCGTCGGCACGATGGTGGCCGACCGAGTGCCCGTTGGGCCACAGCGGCTACAGTCGGCCCCATGACCAAGTGGGAATACGTCACCGTGCCGCTGCTCGTCCACGCCACGAAGCAGATCCTGGACACCTGGGGCGAGGACGGCTGGGAGCTCGTCCAGGTCGTGCCCGGGCCGAACAACCCCGAGCAGCTGGTGGCCTACCTGAAGCGGGAGAAGCAGGCGTGAACGCGGTCGAGTCCCGGATCGCCGAACTGGGCCTGACCCTGCCGGAGGTCGTGCCGCCGCTCGCCGCCTACCAGCCCGCCGTGCAGTCGGGGCCGTATGTGTACACCTCCGGGCAGCTCCCGATGGTGGAGGGCAAGCTGCCGGTGACCGGGAAGGTGGGCGCCGAGGTCACCGCCGAGGAGGCCAAGGAGCTGGCCCGCACGTGCGCGCTGAACGCGCTCGCGGCGGTCAAGTCCGTGACGGGCGACCTGGACCGCATCGCGCGCGTGGTGAAGGTCGTGGGCTTCGTGGCGTCGGCCTCCGACTTCACCGGCCAGCCCGGCGTCGTCAACGGCGCCAGTGAACTGCTCGGCGAGGTCCTCGGCGACAAGGGCGTGCACGCCCGCAGCGCGGTCGGCGTGGCGGTGCTCCCGCTGGACGCGCCGGTCGAGGTGGAGATCCAGGTGGAGCTGACGCAGGCGTGATCGACGCTCGCTGACCCCGCGAGGGCGATGACGTTCCTGAGAGGCACGGACGACGTCCTTCGGCGGGCGATCATTGCCTCTCGAACATCCGCTCACTACGGGATAGCCTCCGCCCATGGCGAATGGGCAGTGGTTTCCCCCGGAGTGGCCAGAGCGGATCCGCGCGCTCGCGGAGGGCACGCTCACCCCGGTCACTCCGAAGCGCGCGGCCACCGTCATGCTCCTCAGGGAAGACGCCGGCGCACCCGCCGTCCACATGCTGCGCAGACGCGCCTCCATGGCGTTCGCCGGAGGCGCGTACGCCTACCCGGGCGGCGGTGTCGACCCGCGCGACCACGACCTGAGGATCGGCTGGGCGGGCCCGACGCGCGCGTGGTGGGCTCAGCGCCTCGGCGTCGACGAGACGTCCGCCCAGGCCATCGTCTGCGCCGCCGTACGGGAGACGTACGAGGAGGCGGGCGTGCTGCTCGCCGGCCCGGCTCCGGACACGGTCGTCGGCGACACCACGGGCGCGGACTGGGAGGCGGATCGCGCGGCCCTGGTCGCCCGCGACCTGTCGTTCGCGGAGTTCCTCGAGCGCCGGGGACTGGTCCTGCGCTCCGACCTGCTCGGCGCGTGGACCCGTTGGATCACCCCGGAGTTCGAGCCCCGCCGCTACGACACCTGGTTCTTCGTGGCCGCGCTCCCCGAGGGGCAGCGCACCCGCAACGCCTCCACGGAGGCCGACAGCACGGTGTGGATCCGCCCGGCCGAGGCGGCGGCCGCGTACGACAAGGGCGAGCTGCTGATGATGCCGCCCACCATCGCGACCCTGCGCCAGCTCATCGGCTGCACGACCGCCGCCGAGGCGCTGGAGGCCGCGCCGGGCCGCGACCTGACCCCCGTCCTGGCCACGGCCCGCCTGGAGGACGGCCGGATCGTGCTGTCCTGGCCAGGGCACGAGGAGTTCACCAAGCACATCCCGACGGGCCACGCGCCCGCATGAACCACGCGACCCACGTGACGGAAGGTGCCCTGGCATGACGGACGCCGCAGCCCTCCCCGGCCGGCCGCGCGGCGCGGTCCTCTCCGGCCCGGCCACCACGCGCGCGGTGAACGTCCTCGCGCCCAACGCGTCGGCGATGACCCTGGACGGCACCAACACCTGGATCGTCTCCGAACCCGAGTCCGAGCAGGCGGTGGTGATCGACCCCGGACCGCTCGACGAGGGCCACCTGCGCACCGTGATCGACACGGCTGAGAAGTCCGGGAAGCGGGTCGTGCTCACCCTGCTCACCCACGGCCACCCCGACCACGCGGAGGGCGCCGCCCGGTTCGCCGAGCTGACGGGCACGAAGGTACGCGCCCTGGACCCGGCGCTGCGCCTGGGCGACGAGGGACTGGGCCACGGAGACGTGATCACGGTCGGCGGCCTGGAACTGAGGGTCGTGCCGACGCCGGGCCACACCTCCGACTCCCTGTGCTTCCACCTCCCGGCCGACCGGGCCGTGCTGACGGGCGACACCGTCCTGGGCCGAGGTACGACGGTGGTGGCGCACCCCGACGGCCGCCTGGGGGACTATCTCGACTCCCTGCGCCGCCTCAGGTCGCTCACGGTCGACGACGGCGTCCACACGGTGCTCCCGGGCCACGGGCCCGTCCTGGAGGACGCCCAGGGCGCCGTGGAGTACTACCTCGCCCACCGCGCCCACCGCTTGGCGCAGGTCGAGACGGCGGTCGAGAACGGCCACCGCACCCCGAGCGAGGTCGTCGCCCATGTGTACGCGGACGTGGACCGCTCCCTGTGGCCGGCGGCGGAGCTGTCGGTGCGGGCACAGCTGGACTACCTGAGGGAGCACGGGCTGATCTGAGCCCCCGCGCGGGGTTCTGACACCGTGCACGCTCCGGGGCGGCAGCCCCCCGGCTGGTGCTGTGGCCGGAAAGGTTCACCGGCTCGCGACGCACGGCACGGCACCTCGCCGCGTTGTCGCATCGCCCGAGTACATCCGGTACGCGGGCGACGCTCCGCCTTGCGATGCACCGCACCGGACGCCGCGAGCTTTCCGGCAAACCTTTCCGGCCACAGCACTAGAGGCAACGACAACGGGCCCCGCCTCACCGAGAGACGGGACCCGGAGCCGTACGGCCGAGGCCGAGCGTCAGCGCGACCGCTTCGCCAGCCGCTCCACGTCCAGCAGGATCACGGCCCGCGCCTCCAGGCGGAGCCACCCGCGCTGGGCGAAGTCCGCCAGCGCCTTGTTCACGGTCTCGCGGGACGCGCCGACCAGCTGGGCCAGCTCCTCCTGCGTGAGGTCGTGCACGACGTGGATGCCCTCCTCGGACTGCACGCCGAAGCGACGCGAGAGGTCCAGCAGGGCGCGGGCCACACGGCCCGGCACGTCCGAGAAGACCAGGTCGGACATCTGGTCGTTGGTCTTGCGCAGCCGCCGGGCGACGGCGCGCAGCAGCGCCGCGGCCACCTCGGGCCGCGCGTTCAGCCACGGCTGGAGGTCGCCGTGGCCCAGGCCCAGCAGCTTGACCTCGGTCAGCGCGGTGGCCGTCGCCGTACGCGGGCCGGGGTCGAACAGCGACAGCTCGCCGATCAGCTCACCGGGGCCGAGGACCGCCAGCATGTTCTCGCGGCCGTCGGGGGACGTGCGGTGGAGCTTGACCTTGCCTTCCATGACCACGTACAGGCGGTCACCGGGGTCGCCCTCGTGGAACAGCGAGTCGCCGCGGGCGAGGGTCACCTCACTCATGGAGGCGCGGAGCTCCGCGGCCTGCTCGTCATCGAGCGCCGCGAAGAGCGGGGCGCGCCGCAGAACGTCGTCCACGAGTTCTCTCCTTGTCGACCTGCTCAGGGGATCTTGCTCCCCCGGATACCAGGGGACCGTGTTCCCCATTTTGCCGGACGGTCCAAACAGTGTGATCTGTCACAAGGATGCCGCACCGATGGGCCGGGGTACGCGGCAGGGGTCCAATTGGATGCTGATCTTCCGGGTGCGGGGCGGATGTCGGTGCCGGGCCTTAGGCTGGCCGGGTGTCCAAATCGCCGGTGAGAGCACAGGCCAAGGGGGCTGGACGGGTGGTTGCACGTCGCGATTCCGCTATGGGCGAACAGGGTCCTGGCGGCGGAAGAAAAACGGCTAAGACGGCGAAGACGGCGTCCGAGGAGGCGCCGGAGCAGCGCCCTGCCGCGAAGACGGCCACCGGGAAGACCACGGCCGCCACCAAGAAGGCCGCTGCGGGGAAGAAGGCCGCTCCCGCCAAGAAGACCGCCCCGGCGAAGAAGGCGGCCTCTGCGAAGAAGACGGCCGCCGCCAAGAAGACCGCCCCGGCGAAGCAGACGGCCCTCGCCGAAGAGGCTTCCGCCGAAAAGGCCCCGGCGAAGAAGGCCCCCAGGAAACCCGCCCGCGCCGAGGTCGTCGCAGCCGACGGCGCCGTCGCCGTCAGGAACGTCCCCGCGAAGACCGTCGCCGCCAAGCCCCCCACGAGCGAGTCGCGCACCGCCCTCGTCCGCCGCGCCCGCCGTATCAACCGCGAGCTCGCCGAGGTGTACCCGTACGCCCACCCGGAGCTCGACTTCGAGAACCCCTTCCAGCTCATCGTCGCCACGGTCCTGTCCGCGCAGACCACCGACCTCCGGGTGAACCAGACCACCCCGGGGCTCTTCGCCAAGTACCCGGCCCCGGAGGACCTCGCGGCGGCCAATCCGGAGGAGGTCGAGGAGATCCTGCGCCCGACCGGGTTCTTCCGGGCCAAGACCAAGTCGGTGATAGGGCTCTCCAAGGCCCTGGTGGAGCAGTTCGGCGCTGAGGTCCCGGGCCGCCTCGAAGACCTCGTCAAGCTGCCCGGTGTCGGCCGCAAGACGGCCTTCGTGGTGCTGGGCAACGCCTTCGGCCACCCCGGCATCACCGTCGACACGCACTTCCAGCGGCTGGTGCGCCGCTGGAAGTGGACCGACGAGACCGACCCCGACAAGATCGAGGCGGCTGTCGGCGCGCTCTTCCCGAAGGGCGACTGGACCGACCTGTCCCACCACGTGATCTGGCACGGCCGCCGTATCTGCCACGCGCGCAAGCCGGCCTGCGGCGCCTGTCCGATCGCCCCGCTCTGCCCCGCCTACGGCGAGGGCGAGACCGACCCGGAGAAGGCGAGGAAGCTGCTGAAGTACGAGAAGGGCGGCTTCCCCGGCCAGCGACTCAAGCCCCCGCAGGCGTACCTCGACGCGGGCGGAAAGCCGGCCCCGCCGCTGGGCGCCGGATGAGGGCCGTGCGCGGTGCGGCACGCCACCCGGGGGAGGGACGTGCCGCGACGGGCCGCGGGGCGCGACACCCGCACGAGGGACGCGCGGAACGATCCGTGGTACCGCGGGCGTTGGGATCGGCAGAACGGGGGTGGCGATGACGCACGCGAGCAACACGGGCCACAGGCACGACACGGACGGCGGGCGGCTGCGGCTGAGCACGGAGGGCCTCCCGGACTGGCTCGACCCGGTCGTACGGGCGGCACGGACCGTCGAACCCCTCCAACTCAGCCGTTTCCTGCCGCCGGAGAACGGCGCGGGGCGCCAGTCGGCCGTGCTGATCCTCTTCGGCGAGGGCGAGCGCGGCCCCGAGCTGCTGCTGATGGAGCGCGCCGGATCGCTGCGCTCGCACGCCGGGCAGCCCTCGTTCCCCGGCGGCGCCCTCGACCCGGAGGACGGCGACCCGAAGGGTGAGGGACCGCTTCGGGCGGCCCTGCGGGAGGCCGAGGAGGAGACCGGGCTCGACCCGGCCGGCGTGCAGCTCTTCGGCGTGCTCCCCAAGCTCTACATCCCGGTCAGCGGCTTCGTCGTGACTCCGGTCCTCGGCTGGTGGCGCGAGCCGAGCCCGGTGGGTGTCGTCGATCCGAACGAGACGGCGCGGGTGTTCACCGTGCCCGTGGCGGATCTCACGGATCCGGCCAACAGAGCCACCGCAGTCCATCCCAGCGGCCACCGAGGTCCGGCATTCCTGGTCGAATCGGCCCTCGTCTGGGGCTTCACGGCCGGCGTCATCGACCGCCTGCTGCACTACGCCGGCTGGGAGCGCCCCTGGGACCGCGACAAGCAGGTCCCGCTCGACTGGCGCGCATGACAAGGTGACCTCCGTGCTGTGTTCTCCCGGGGAGCGGCGTGCCGCCGTGCCGCCGCGTGGTGAGCCGTGTCCCCGGCCGGACGACGGCGACCGGAACGTGACGAGGCGAGGCGAGGCTTGAAGCAGTGAACGTGCTGGACATCCTGTTGCTGGTCGCCGCCGTCTGGTTCGCGGTCGTCGGCTACCGCCAGGGCTTCGTCGTCGGCATCCTGTCGGTGATCGGCTTCCTGGGCGGCGGTCTCGTCGCGGTCTATCTGCTGCCGTTCCTGTGGGACCGGGCGACGGGCGGCCACAACGTGAGCACGACCGTCGCCGTCGTCGCCGTCGTCGTGGTGATCGTCTGCGCCTCCGTCGGCCAGGCTCTGACCACCCACCTCGGCAACAAACTGCGCAGATACATCACCTGGTCCCCGGCGCGCGCCCTGGACGCCACGGGCGGCGCCCTCGTCAACGTGATGGCGATGCTCCTGGTCGCCTGGCTGATCGGCTCCGCCCTGGCCGGGACGACGCTGCCGACGCTCGGCCGCGAGGTCCGCAGTTCCAAGGTGCTCCTCGGCGTCTCCCGGGCCCTGCCCGCCCAGGCGGACACCTGGTTCGCGGACTTCTCCTCGGTCCTCGCGCAGAACGGCTTCCCGCAGGTGTTCAGCCCGTTCGCGAACGAACCCATCAACGAGGTCCAGCCGCCCGACCCGGCCCTCGCCAGGAGCGCGGTCGCCGTGCGCGCGCAGCGCTCCATCGTGAAGGTGATGGGCACGGCGCAGAGCTGTGGCAAGGTCCTGGAAGGCACCGGCTTCGTCTTCGGCGACCGCCGCGTGATGACCAACGCGCACGTGGTGGGCGGCGTTGACGAGCCCACCGTCCAGATAGGCGGCGAAGGACGGAAGTACGACGCCAAGGTCGTCCTGTACGACTGGCGGCGCGACATCGCGGTACTGGACGTGCCCGACCTGGACGCCCCGGTGCTCAAGTTCGCGTCCGCGGACGCGACCGGAGGCAGCGGCGCGATCGTCGCGGGCTTCCCGGAGAACGGGTCGTACAACGTCCAGCCCGCGCGCGTCCGCGGCCGCATCACGGCCAACGGCCCCGACATCTACCATCGCGGCACGGTGCGCCGTGACGTGTACTCCCTGTACGCGACCGTCCGCCAGGGCAACTCCGGCGGCCCGCTGCTCACCCCCGACGGCAGGGTCTACGGGGTGGTGTTCGCGAGGTCCCTGGACGACGCCGACACGGGGTACGCGCTGACGGCGGACGAGGTCCGTCAGGACATCGCCCAGGGGCGTGCGGCGAACCAGCAGGTGGACAGCGACAGCTGCGCCCTGTGAGGCCCGGCGGGCACGGAACGGCCGTGGACGGGCGCGGGCTCAGCCGCGCGGGTGGCGCAGACGGACCGAGACCCAGCGGGCCCGGCGGCGCAGAATGCGGGGGATCCCCACCTGGGTGTCCGTGCCCGCCAGTTGCGGGGTGCCCCTCTGGTGGGAGCTCGGCGCGGTGGCCGAGCGGCGGTTGCGTGCTACGTCACTGTAGTCGTGCGTCCAGCCCATACCCGGACGTCTGCCCCCGCCCCAAGGTCGATAACCGCTTCCGGGCCGTCCAATTGGCCTATGCGGCGGGCATGTGGCCGTTCGTGGAACAGGCGTTCTCGTCCGGATACCGGGCGGATGCGCCGAGTCACCGGCCGAGTCCGTGCGCGTTCCGGCCGACAGGCCGATTCCGGAGGGCTGGGCGGCAGATCAGCGGTCGGGCTCGGGGTCCTTCAGCCAGTTGATCAGCTCTGAGGAGAACGCCACGGGGTCCTCCTCGTGCGGGAAGTGCCCGAGACCGTCGAACAGCCGCCAGCGGTACGGCGCCTCGACGTACTCGCCGGACCCGGCCGCGCTCCTGGTCCGCATCACCGGGTCCAGCGAGCCGTGCAGATGCAGGGTGGGGACCCTTACGGGCCGCTTCATACGGCGGTTGAACTGGATGCCGTCGGGTCGGGCCAGGGAACGCACCATCCACCGGTACGGCTCGATGGAGCAGTGCGCCGTCGACGGGATGAGCATGGCGCGCCGGTACACCTCCACGGCCTCGTCGTCCGGCAGCCGCGGTCCCGACCAGTCCCGGATCAGCTGCCCCACCAGAGCGGCGCCGTCGGCGGTGAGCCGGCGCTCGGGGATCCAGGGCCGCTGGAGTCCCCAGATGTGGGAACTCGCGGACGACTGCTTGACGTCGCCGAGCATCGCCGAGCGCCAGCGCCGTGGATGCGGCATCGAGGCGACGGCGAGCCGCCGTACGAGCTTGGGACGCATGACGGCCGCCGTCCAGGCCAGGTAGCCACCCAGGTCGTGGCCGACGAGCGCGGCGTCGGGCTCGCCCAGGGACCGTACGACCCCGGTGATGTCGAGCGCGAGGTTCGCGGGGTCGTAACCGCGCGGCGTACGGTCGCTGCCGCCCACCCCGCGCAGGTCCATCGCCACGGCCCTGAAGCCCGCGTCGGCCAGCGCCATCAGCTGGTGCCGCCAGGTCCACCAGAACTGGGGGAAGCCGTGCAGCAGCAGGACCAGCGGTCCGTCGCCCAGTTCGGCGATGTGGAAGCGTGCGCCATTGGCCGCTACGTCCCGGTGTGTCACCTTTTTCCCGCCGGGGACGTCAAGGCGTACGACCGAGGGGGATTGCGCCGAAGGGGCGGCGGGATCCGTCATGAGGACGAGCGTGCCACAGGCTCGACCGCCTTGTCGGCCTGCTGGGGCTCACGCGGGTGCGGCTTGGCGTTCTGCAGGACGCCGGCGGTCTGCTTCATCGACGCGGCGACCTTCTGCGGGCCCTTGCTCTTCTTCGTCTTCTTCGCGAACACCAGGCCGATGAGCCCGAGCAGGCCGGCGACCACCACGTTCGCGCCGAAGGAGAGCAGGAAGCAGACGGCCAGGTTCCAGCCGCTCCACGTCCGGATGCCGTACGCCAGCGCGAAGTTCAGCATCGGCAGCGAGAACAGCAGGACCGCGCCCGCGGCGGAGAACGCGCCGCCGCTCATCGCGCCGCGCTTGACGTCCCGTTTGAGCTGGGCCTTGGCCAGTGCGATCTCGTCGTGCACCAGTGCGGACAATTCGGTCGTCGCCGAGGCGAACAGCTGGCCGATGCTGCGTTCGGCGCCGACCGGGCTGCCGTCGGGTGCGCTCATCGCGATCTCCCTGCTCTCTGCGTGCGGGCTCCGCGGACGCTGCGGAGTGTGGTGATGTGTCAGATCATGCCGGACGCTCGTTCTCCTCGCTTGCCCTGCCCGCCACTTCCGCAAGCGCGCCGTCAGCGCCTGCGGCAGGCAGACCGGCGTCCGTGCCGCGCCCGGCCGACTTCAGCGCCGCGAGCCTGCGGTGTTCGGCGGCCTTGCGGTCGTGGATCTCGGCCATGCGCAGGTGGTACCCCGGGTCGTCCTCCGCGTAGACGTCCGGGATGCCGTCCAGGTCGTCGTCGCGGTCCTCCTCCGCGCACAGGGCGCGGTACTTGGCGTTGCGTATCTTCAGCAGCACCGTCGCGCAGGCGGCCGCGATCAGCGATCCGGTGAGGACGGCGGCCTTCACCTCGTCGCCGAGCGCCGGATCGCCGTCGAAGGCCAGTTCGCCGATGAGCAGTGAGACGGTGAAGCCGATACCGGCCAGGGAGGCGACCGCGAACACGTCGGCCCAGGCGAGGCCCTCGCTCAGCGAGGCCCGGGTGAAGCGGACCGTCAGCCATGTACCTCCGAAGATGCCGACCGCCTTGCCGACGACGAGGCCGAGCACGACGCCGAGTGTCTCCGGCCGGGTGAACACGTTCGCGAGCGCCCCGCCCGAGACCGCGACGCCCGCGCTGAACAGGGCGAACAGCGGCACCGCGAGTCCCGCCGACAGGGGGCGTACGAGGTGTTCGATGTGCTCGCCCAGGGAGCGCTCCTCACCCTCCCGCCGGTGGCAGCGCAGCATCAGGCCCATGGCCACACCGGCGATGGTGGCGTGGATGCCGCTGTTGTACATCAGTCCCCAGATCACCAGCGCCAGCGGCACGTACACGTACCAGCCGCGCACCCCCATGCGCAGCAGCACCCAGAACACGGCCAGGCCGGCGACGGCGCCGCCGAGGGCCGCGAAGTTCAGGCCGTCCGTGAAGAAGACCGCGATGACCAGGATGGCGAACAGGTCGTCGACGACGGCCAGAGTGAGCAGGAAGGCGCGCAGGGCGGAGGGCAGGGAGGTTCCGATGACCGCGAGGACCGCCAGCGCGAAGGCGATGTCGGTGGCGGTGGGGACGGCCCAGCCGGCGAGGGATCCGCCGCCGGCCGCGTTGGTCAGGGCGTAGACGAGCGCGGGTGCGGCCATGCCGCACAGTGCGGCGACCACCGGGAGGACGGCGGCGCTGGGGTCGCGCAGATCGCCCGCGACCAGCTCCCGCTTCAGCTCGATCCCGGCGACGAAGAAGAAGATCGCGAGGAGACCGTCCGCGGCCCAGTGCTCGACCGACAGGTTCAGGCCGAGGGCGGCGGGCCCGAGGTGGAAGTGGCTGACGCTCTCGTAGCTGCTGTGGAGGCCGGGTATGTTCGCCCACACCAGGGAGGCCACCGCGGCGAGCAGGAGCAGCACGCCGCCGACGGTCTCGGTGCGCAGCGCGTCCGCGACGAAGGTGCGCTCGGGCAGGGACAGACGTCCGAGAAAGGTGCGGGTGCGGGACGCGGCCACGGTGGGGACCTCCGGGTCGGTACGGCAGACGGACGGCCGTCACGGAACGTGAGGACCGCTTGCCGACCAGACTTCCCGGCACACCTGAATGAACCACTTTACCTGATCATTGCACTCGGGCGCTCCCGGGGGGCGGAGGTGGCGTGACAACAGGGCGCCCGGCGTACGGCCGGGCGCCCTGTCGAGGCGGGGACCTCAGTCCTCGCTCGGTGCCGCCGGGAGCTTGGCCTGGATCAGGTCCATCACCGTCGAGTCGGTCAGCGTCGTGACGTCGCCGAGCTGACGGTTCTCGGCCACGTCCCGCAGCAGACGGCGCATGATCTTCCCGGAGCGGGTCTTCGGCAGCTCCGCCACCGGCAGGATCCGCTTGGGCTTGGCGATCGGGCCGAGCGTGTTGCCGACGTGGTTGCGCAGCTCCGCCACCAGGTCCTCGGTCTCCGCGGCCGTACCGCGCAGGATCACGAAGGCGACGATCGCCTGGCCCGTCGTCTCGTCCGCCGCGCCGACGACGGCCGCCTCGGCGACCGACGGGTGCGAGACGAGGGCCGACTCCACCTCGGTGGTGGAGATGTTGTGCCCGGACACCAGCATCACGTCGTCCACGCGGCCGAGCAGCCAGATGTCGCCGTCGTCGTCCTTCTTGGCGCCGTCACCGGCGAAGTACTTGCCCTCGAACCGCGACCAGTACGTGTCGATGAAGCGCTGGTCGTCGCCCCAGATGGTGCGCAGCATCGACGGCCACGGCTCGGTGAGCACCAGGTAGCCGCCGCCTGAGTTCGGCACCTCGTTCGCCTCGTCGTCGACGACGGTCGCCGAGATGCCGGGCAGCGGCCGCTGCGCGGAGCCCGGCTTTGCCTCGGTCACACCGGGCAGCGGGGAGATCATGATGCCGCCCGTCTCGGTCTGCCACCACGTGTCCACGACCGGCGTGCGGTCCCCGCCGATGTGCTTGCGGTACCAGACCCACGCCTCGGGGTTGATCGGCTCGCCGACGGAACCCAGCACCCGGAGCGAGGACAGGTCGAACTTCGCGGGGATGTCGTCGCCCCACTTCATGAACGTACGGATCGCGGTGGGCGCCGTGTACAGGATGGTGACCCCGTACTTCTGCACGATCTCCCAGAAGCGGCCCTGGTGCGGGGTGTCGGGCGTGCCCTCGTACATGACCTGGGTCGCGCCGTTGGCCAGCGGGCCGTAGACGATGTACGAGTGCCCGGTGACCCAGCCGACGTCCGCCGTGCACCAGTACACATCGGTCTCGGGCTTGAGGTCGAAGACGGCGTGGTGGGTGTACGCCACCTGGGTGAGGTAACCGCCGGAGGTGTGCAGGATGCCCTTCGGCTTACCCGTCGTACCGGACGTGTACAGGATGAACAGCGGGTGCTCCGCCTCGAACGCCTCGGGCGTGTGTTCGGCGGACTGCCGGTCCACGAGCTCGTGCCACCAGATGTCCCGGCCCTCGCTCCAGGCGACCTCCTGGCCCGTACGGCGTACCACGAGCACGTGCTCGACGTTGTCGACCTTGCTGACGGCGTCGTCGACGGCAGGCTTGAGCGCGGACGGCTTGCCGCGCCGGTAGCCGCCGTCGGTGGTGATGACGACACGTGCGTCGGCGTCCTGGATGCGGGTGGCGAGCGCGTCCGCCGAGAAACCGCCGAAGACGACGGAGTGGGCGGCGCCGATGCGGGCGCAGGCCAGCATCGCGATCGCGGTCTCGGGGATCATCGGCATGTAGACGGCGACCCGGTCGCCCTTGCGGACGCCCAGCTCGAGGAGGGCGTTCGCGGCCTTGGAGACCTCGTCCTTGAGCTCGGCGTAGGTGATCGAGCGGCTGTCGCCGGGCTCGCCCTCGAAGTGGATGGCGACGCGGTCGCCCAGACCCGCCTCGACGTGCCGGTCGACGCAGTTGTACGCGACGTTGAGTGTGCCGTCCTTGAACCACTTGGCGAACGGCGGGTTGGACCAGTCCAGCGTCTCGGAAGGCTCCTTGGCCCAGGTCAGCCGGCGGGCCTGCTCGGCCCAGAAGCCGAGCCTGTCAGCCTTGGCCTGTTCGTACGCCTCCGCCGTGACGTTGGCGTTCGCGGCCAGCTCGGCGGGGGGCGCGAACCTGCGCTCTTCCTTGAGCAGGTTGGCCAGGCTTTCGTTGCTCACGACATCTCCCTTTCCCAGGGTGTCCGTTGTGTCCCAGGCCACAGCTCACCAGACCGGAGGGCCCGGTGACAAGGGCCGACCCGGAAAATGGTTTAGACCTTTCGCGTTCCGCGGCCGGACGTTCTGCCCCAGGTCACGTGCGGGCCGCCCGCCCGGTTCACATGGGGGGCTCGTTCGGCGACACATCTCACACTCGCCCGGAGGGGGGCCCGAGACGGTCCGGAAGGGGATCCGGGAGGGTCCGGTGGCCGGGAGGTCCGGAGGGGATCGGGAGGTCGGGAGGAGGTGTCGTCACGGTGGTGCGCGGCGCGGCGCGGTGGTGCGCGGCCCGGACCGGCCCGCGCACCACCGCCGTGTCACACCGGGTGGCGGAGGTCTCCGGTCGCCCCCACTCGGCTGAAGACGTCGCAGCCGCCCTCGGGCGGGGCCAATAGATACGCCTGGGCCTCGCCGACGTGGAAGTACATCCCGTGCAGTTCCAGCGCGCCCTCGCCGAGCGCCCGGGCCACGGACTCGTGCGCACGCAGATGCTCCAACTGCTGCACCACATTGGTCAAGCACAGCTGTTCGACCGTGTCGGCCGGCTCACGCCCGGCGATCCGGGCCCACGGCCGCTCGTCGTCGGCCATCCGCTCCAGGCTGGGCAGCCCGTGCCGCAGCCACCGCCTCAGCGGGGTCCGGGCGCCGTCCGCGTCCGAGGTGAGCAGGGCCTGCATCGCGCCGCACCCGGAGTGTCCGCACACCGTGATGGAGCGCACCTGGAGCACGTCCACCGCGTACTCGATGGCGGCCGCCACCGAGTCGTCCCCGCTCTCCGCGCCGGGCAGCGGCACCAGGTTGCCGACATTGCGGACGACGAAGAGGTCGCCGGGCCCGCTGGAGGTGATCATCGAGGTGACGAGCCGGGAATCGGCGCAGGTCAGGAACAGGTGCGATGGCCGCTGCCCCTCACGCGCGAGACGGGCCAGCTCCTCGCGGACCAGCGGGGCGGTGTTCTGCTGGAAGGCGCTGATGCCGTACGCGAGTTGCCGCCCGCTCGGTCCGGGGGCCTCGTCCGGTGCCTCCGGGCCGTCGCCTGCGGGCGCGGTCGGTGGGCGGTCGCACCGGTGGTTGCGCCACGGCGTCCAGGGCCGGCACCGGCATGCCGACGGCCCGGCGGACTCCGCGCCCGAGCCGGCCCGGGCCGAGCTCAGCGAGGGCACCGCGACCGGGGAGCCGTCCCGGCCGGTCAGGGCGACGGTGCCGCCCCGCGCGCGGTGGGTGCGCTGCCAGTCCTGCAGCGACTCGTGCGCAGCGTGGTCCATGAACGACCCGTCCAGCTCCACGACGGCCTGCGCTCCGGCGGGCACCAGGTGCAGTGCCCGGCTGAGCCGGGGAACCGCGAGGAACGTCAACTGGCCTCGTACGCGTACGTGATGGACTCCCTTCCGCTGCTCATGGGTGATACGGGTGCGGGTGAGGCGGTGCAGGGCGACGCCGACGGCAGCTGCCACGCCCAGCGCCACGCCCTGGAGGACGCCCAGGAGGACGACGCCGAGTGTGGTGACGGCGTAGACCAGCACCTCTCGGTGGCGGGTGACCGTGCGGATGTGGTGCAGGGACACCATCTGGATGCCGACGGCCATCACCAGCGCGGCAAGCGAGGCGAGGGGGATCAGCTCGAGCACCGGGACCATCAGCAGCGCGGCCACCACCACCCAAACGCCGTGCAGCATCGTGGAGTTCCGGCTGACGGCTCCGGAGTTGACGTTCGCCGTACTTCTCACGGCGACGCCCGCGATCGGCAGTCCGCCGAGGGCTCCGGAGACGATGTTCGCGGCGCCCTGTCCGAGCAGTTCGCGGTCCAGGTCGGAGCGGCCGAGGTGCGGATGGCGCCGGGCCGCCAGCTTGTCCACGGCGACGGCACCGAGCAGGGACTGCACGCTGCACACCAGCGTGATGGTGAGGACGGCGGCGGCGATGCCGAGCGCCGGGCCCTCGGGCAGCCCGGCCAGGGCGTGGCTGCTCCAGGACGGCAGATCGACCCTGGGCAGGGTCAGCCCGGCGAGCGAGGCGGTCGCGGTGGCGCCCGCCACGGCGACGAGCGGGGCAGGGACGCGGCGCAGCAGGTGCCCGGTCCGTCCGGGAAGCCGTGGCCAGGCCAGGAGCAGGGCCAGGGTCAGCACGCTCGCCGACACGGCCGCCGGGTGCAGGTGCGCCAACTGGGCGGGCAGTGCCCGGAGGTTGTCGAGGACGGCGCTCTGCGGAGTGCCGCCGAGCACGATGTGCACCTGGGCGACGGCGATGGTGGCGCCGATGCCGGCGAGCATGCCGTGCACGATCGCGGGGCTCACCGCGAGCGCGGTGCGCGCCACACGCAGGCAGCCCAGGGCCAGTTGGGCGAGGCCGGCGAGGACGGTGACGGCGCATGTCGTACGCCATCCGTAGCGGTGGATGAGGTCGGCGGTGACCACGGTGAGGCCGGCGGCGGGGCCGCTGACCTGGAGCGGGCAGCCTCCGAACCGGCCGGCGACGATTCCGCCGACGGCCGCTGCGACGAGGCCGGCCTGAAGCGGGGCGCCGGTGGCGAGGGCGATGCCCAGGGACAGGGGGAGGGCGATCAGGAAGACGGCGAGGGAAGCGGACAGATCGGCGCCCGCGAAGCGGAAGCGGCGGGGCGGGGCGGGTGGGGGGCTGTGGGGCGGGTGCACGCGCTTCGTCCGAGTCGAGTCGGCGGCGCGGGCGGGGATGCAGGCGGGCATGGTCCCGTCTCCTCCGGTGCGGCGCGGTCGCGGAACTGGTGGCCCCGGCGGGGCCAGGGGTCGGGCGCGGCCGTGGGTCACGGCGTAAGCGGCGGGATGTCTCACTGCTTCGGTAAATGGATCGTAATGGTCGGTAAAGGAAAAGTATCCAATATAGGGGCAAATGGTGCATCGAACCACTCAAAAGGGTGAAGCGGTTATTTCATCGGCTTGTCATACAAATTCCTTCAGTGTTCCGTGCGACCTTGATTTGGCCGCGTGGGCACGGGCTTCCGTTTGTGTCTGCCGCGTCGCACCACACCTGCTCAGCACCACACCTGCTCAGCGTGGCCCGACCGAAGGAAGAAGGTGGTTGGAAGATGACCGCCACCCCGCGAACCGCCATCCCGAGAACCGGAACACCCTCCCGCAGGACCGCCACGGGCGTCGCCCTGGCCGCCGTCTGTGCCACCGCGCTGGCAGGCTGTTCCCTCGGACCGGCCCGTTCCGAGCAGGGCACGCGGAAGGAGGCCGGTTCCGGTTCCGGTGCCGGGGCTCCGGGCAGCGCGGTCCGCCTGATCGGCGACGGCTCCACCGCCTACACGGGCGCCCAGCCGCATCTGCCGAGCCCCGAGCGGCTGAAGCCCGGCCGGAAGCCCCCGCAGTTCGTGGTCTTCTCGTGGGACGGGGCCGGTGAGGACAGCCAGAAGCTCTTCTCGCACTTCCGCGAGGTCGCCAGGGCCAACAACGCGACGATGACGTTCTTCCTGAGCGGTGTCTACATGCTGCCCGAGGAGAAACGTGACCTGTACCGGCCGCCGCAGCACTCGCCGGGCCGCTCGGACATCGGCTTCAACGACGAGAAGGGGATCAAGGACACCGTCGAGCAACTGCGGCTGGCGTGGCTCGAGGGCAACGAGATCGGCACCCACTTCAACGGGCACTTCTGTGGCCCCGAGGGCGGGGTCGGTCAGTGGTCGGTGGAGGAGTGGAAGGACGAGATCGCCCAGGCCAAGGCGTTCGTGAAGTCCTGGAAGACCAACTCCGGGCTGAAACAGGAGCCTTCGCTGCCCTTCGACTACGACAAGGAGCTCATCGGTGGTCGCACCCCGTGTCTGGAAGGGCAGCAGAACTTCATGAAGGCGGCCCGGGAGCTGGGTTTCCGGTACGACACCTCCGGCGTCGACGCGCAGGTCTGGCCGAAGAAGAAGGAAGGGCTGTGGGACCTGTCGATGCAGCTCGTGCCGTTCCCGGAACACACCTACGAGCAGCTGACCATGGACTACAACTTCATGGTCAACCAGTCGGGGACCCAGACCCAGGGCGACCCCGACAAGTTCGAGGAGTGGGGCGACCAGATGCGGGACGGCCTCTACCAGGGCTTCCGGCGGGCGTACGACGGAAACCGCGCGCCCCTGATCATCGGCAACCACTTCGAGTCCTGGAACGGCGGCACCTACATGCGTGCCGTCCAGGAGGTCGTCGAGCGCGTCTGCAACGAGCCCGAGGTGCGCTGCGTCTCGTTCCGCCAACTCGTCGACTGGCTGGACGCACAGGACCCGCAGGTCCTGGAGAAACTGCGCACTCTGAAGGTGGCCCAGGCCCCGGCCGAGGGCTGGAAGAGCTTCCTGGCCTCGTCACCGGCCCCGGCACCGAGGGGGGTGCCCGGGGCACCGCCGGCCAAGCGGTAGGCGGGGCGGCCGTCGTTCACACCGCGGCCGTCAGGGCCTCGCTGAGCACGAAGCCCGGGTCGATCTGGGCCGCGAGGTCCGCACCCGTGCGCTCGTTTCCCCAACTGGTCGCGTTCTTCCGGTGGAAGTGCACCATCTGGCGTGTGTACCGCTCCCAGTCGCGCAGTTCGTACGTCGCGTCGGCGGCCGCCCGGAGCACGCGAAGGGAGCGGCGGCTCGCGTCCTCCAGGGACTCGAACCGGGGCGGGCGGCCCTTCTCCATGGACCGCACCCAGTCCGAGTGCCCCACCGTCACGAGCAGGTCGTCACCCACGTGGGCGCGGAGGAAGTCGATGTCGTCCCGGCCCTGCACCTTGTTGCCGACGACCCTCAGGATGACCCCGTAGTCCCGCGCGTACTCCTTGTACTGGCGGTAGACGGAGACCCCCTTCCGGGTCGGCTCGGCGACCAGGAACGTCATGTCGAAGCGGGTGAACATGCCGGAGGCGAAGGAGTCCGAGCCCGCCGTCATGTCGACCACCACGTACTCGTCGCGGCCGTCCACCAGGTGGTTCAGGCACAGCTCCACCGCTCCGGTCTTGGAGTGGTAGCAGGCGACCCCCAGGTCGGCGTCCGTGAAGGGGCCGGTGACCATCAGACGGACGGTGCCGCCGTCGAGTTCCACCGGGCGCGCGCAGGCGTCGTAGACCGGGTTGTCCTCCCGCACCCGCAGCAGCCGCGACCCCTCCCCGGGCGGGGTGGTCTTGATCATCGTCTCGGCGGAGGCGATCCGCGGATTGGTGCCGCGCAGATAGTCCTTGATCAGCGGCAGCCGCTCGCCCATGGCCGGCAGCGCCGCGGCCTCGTCCTCGTCGAGCCCGAGGGCGGCCCCGAGATGCTGGTTGATGTCCGCGTCGATGGCGATGACGGGCGCACCGACGGCGGCGAGATGGCGGACGAACAGGGAGGACAGGGTCGTCTTGCCGCTGCCGCCCTTCCCGACGAAAGCAATTTTCATATTCACGAAGCGTAGCGTTGTCGTTGCTGTCCGTGGCAGGGCTGTGGAAAGAAGACCACCCCTTCGAAGGAGGGGCCCGGGGTGCGTAGGGTCGTACCCATGAGTACGACAGGTGCGTCCGCCGACCCGCTGGCGGCCCTGGGGGAGCTGCCCGGGGTCGCCGAGTCCGTGGAATCCGTGCGCAAGGCGGTGGACCGGGTCTACGGGCACCGGGTCATGCGGCGCCGCAGCAATGAGATCACCTCCGAGGCGGCGCTGCGTGGCGCGCGCGGCTCGGCCGCGCTGTCCGGCGCCGACTGGGCACTGGAGGAGGTGCGGCGGCGCACCGACTTCAGTGGTGACGACGGGGCCCGTACGGTGGGGGCCGCGCTGCGGCTGACCGCCGAGGCGGGGCAGTTGCTGTCCATCTGGCGGCAGTCACCCCTGCGGGTGCTGGCGCGGCTGCACCTGGTGGCGGCGGCGGATCCCGACCCACGCGTGGGGCGACCCCGGCAGGACGGTGAGGGCGTCGACGAGCCGCTGGTCGAGCTGCCGCTGCCGGACGCGGCCGAGGTCTCCGGCCGCCTCGAGGGGCTGTCCGAGCTGATCATCGCGGGCAGCTCCGCGCCCGCCCTGGTGACCGCCGCCGTGGTGCACGGCGAACTGCTCGCCCTGCGTCCCTTCGTGTCCCACAACGGCCTCGTCGCCCGCGCGGCGCAGCGCATCGTCCTGGTGGGGAGCGGACTCGACCCCAAGGCGATCTGTCCGGCGGAGGTGGGCCACGCGGAACTGGGCCGGGCCGCCTACGTCGCCGCCCTGGACGGCTATGTGTCGGGTACCCCTGAGGGCATGGCGGCCTGGATCGCCCACTGCGCGAAGGCCGTCGAACTCGGCGTCCGCGAGTCGACGGCCGTCTGCGAGGCGCTGCAGCGCGGGGCCGCCTAGGGATGGGGGAAGGCCCCTTCGGGGGCCTTTCGCAATGGTTGCGGCGGTACGAAGTCTCGTACCGCCGCTGGCATGTTCACCGAGTTACCAAGCGTCCTCGATGGTCGCCCATCAGGTCGGGAACTTTGCCCGTCACCTGGTGCGGCTGGCCCGTAATCGACGGGTCGACGTCGCGTGGGTGCCCGGTGTTCATGCTCGGTCCGTGGGGCCAATTGCGTTTAAAAGGTGATCCTTTCGGATGTCCTTTGGTCTCGCGGGCCGTTAACCCCTTTGTACTCCAGGGCACGGACAAGCGGAAGCCTTTGATGCAGTTCTTTACTTTTAGGTTCAAAGAGGTGTGAATCGGGCGGGAGTGTGCTTCTCCGATGCGTCCGGAGGTTCACACGAGGGGTGCGCGGCGCCGGCTCGCATACCAGACGAGTCCTGCGGTGGCCGCCGCCGCGCCTAGCGCCGCCACCGCGAGGAGTGCGGGGCGCGGCGGTACCGACAGTCGCTGCTTCAGCCGCACCGGGCGGTGAAAATCGAGAACCGGCCATCCTCGCGCGAGTGCCTCGCGGCGCAGCGCCCGGTCGGGATTCACGGCGTGCGGATGGCCGACGGCCTCCAGCATCGGCAGGTCGGTGATCGAGTCGCTGTACGCGTAGCAGCGCGCCAGGTCGTATCCCTCCGACTCCGCGAGTTCCCTGACGGCCTCCGCCTTCGTCGGCCCGTAGGCGTAGTACTCCACCTCGCCCGTGAAGCAGCCGTCGTCGCCCACGACCATCCGGGTCGCCACCACCCGGTCCGCGCCGAGCAGTTCGCCGATCGGCTCGACGACCTCGGCGCCCGACGTGGACACGATCACCACGTCGCGCCCGGTGCCGTGGTGCTCCTCGATGAGGGAGGCGGCCTCGTCGTAGATGATCGGGTCGATCAGGTCGTGGAGCGTCTCGGCGACGATCTCCTTCACCTGTCGGACGTTCCAGCCGCGGCACAGCGCGGACAGGTACTCCCGCATCCGTTCCATCTGGTCGTGGTCGGCGCCGCCGACCAGGAACACGAACTGGGCATATGCGGTACGCAACGCCGCCCTGCGGTTGATCAGTCCGCCTTGGTAGAAGGACTTGCCGAAGGTGAGAGTGCTCGACTTCGCAATGACCGTCTTGTCCAGGTCAAAGAAGGCCGCTGTGCGGGGCAGGGAGTGGTTTTCCACGGGCCTGAGCATAGGGGCCCACCATTCGGCGTAAGGTGGGGCGTGTGGGTTTGCCTGAGAGGGCTCTCGGGTACACCATGGAAGTCACGGATCGTTCGCGACCGTGCTAACCCGGTCCGACTCCTCCCCCCCCGAGTCGGCCGTGGGGACGACCCCCGCTCTCCCCCCCGGCGGGGGTCGTCGCATGTCCGGGTGGGTTTTTCTGTTTTTCGACGCGGTACCCCAGCCCTGTGGCGGCGCTGTGACGCGCGATTGATCACGCCCAGGCACGGTGACGCACCGTAGTCATGGCGCTGCTCTGCGGATGCCTCCGAGCCCTCACCGGTATGGGTGAAGGCGATATTCACAACCGCCGAGTTGTCCACAGTTATCGACCAAGATCCACACGATTTCCGGGTTCGCTGCACCTTGATTCCAGCGCGTCCGGCCGACGGCGAGTTCACGCCGGTTCACGGCAGCCAGTTCATGGCCCGTGTACGGCCGGTTCCGTTTGTCGGGCGCGTATGGCCGGTTCGTATCGGCCGGTCATAGGGAGGCCGGTTGCCGGTTCTCCACCCGGGCGGGAAGCGCGGGCCGAACAGGCCCGCGGACGCGCCGGAAGGAAGCAGCGAAGGGGGCTGGAAACCGTGGCGGGAGCCATCACACACGACGGACCGGCCGCCGCCGAGGGGCGGCGGAGCGGACCGCTGATCGTCACCGAGGACGCCGAGCTCCTCGACGACCTGCTGCGCCTGTGCGCGGCCGCGGGCGCCAGAGCGGAGGTGCACCCGGGGGTGCCCGTGCAGCGGGGCGGCTGGGAGGCGGCACCCCTGGTCCTGGTCGGCGACGACGCGGCGCGCCGCGTGCGCGGGGCCGTGCGCAGACGGGGAGTGGTGCTGGTCGGCCGGGATCAGGACGATCCCGGAGTCTGGCGGCGCGCCGTCGAAATCGGCGCCGACCACGTCCTGCTGCTGCCGGACGGCGAGCAGTGGCTGGTGGACCGCATCGCCGATGTGGCCGAGGGGGTCGGCCGGCCCGCTCTCACCGTCGGCGTGATCGGCGGGCGAGGTGGGGCCGGCGCCTCCACGCTCGCCTGCGCCCTCGCCGTCACCTCCGCGCGTGAGGGCAGGCGCACCCTGCTCGTGGACGCGGATCCGCTGGGCGGCGGACTCGACGTACTCCTCGGCGGCGAGACCACGAAGGGGCTGCGCTGGCCGGCGTTCGCCGCCTCCCGGGGACGGGTGGGAAGCGGCGCCCTGGAGGAGTCCCTGCCCCAGGTGCACGCGCTCCGGGTGCTGAGCTGGGACCGCGGCGACACCGTGGCCGTCCCGCCCCAGGCGGTCCGCGCGGTCCTCGCCGCGGCCCGGCGACGCGGCGGCGCCGTCGTCGTCGATCTCCCGCGCCGCGTCGACGAGGGGGTCGCCGAGGTCCTCGCGCAACTGGACGTCGGGATCCTGGTGGTCCCCGGAGAACTGCGGGGGGTCGCGGCCGCGCGGCGGGTGGCGTCCGCGGTCGGCATGGTCCTCGGTGACCTGCGGATCGCGGTACGGGGGCCGTACACGCCCGGGCTGGACGACCGGGAGGTGGCGCGACTGCTGGGGCTGCCGCTGGTCGGCGAGGTGCCGTACGAGACGTCACCGGCGGACGGTTCGGTACCGCCCGGGGGAGCGGCGCGGGGGGCGCTCGCCCGGTTCTGTTCGGCCTTCTGGGAGCGGGCGCTCGCCGAGGCGGGTGACCCCGTATGAGCACGGGCTGGGGCATGACGGCAGGTTCAGCGGGGCCCGGTGTCGGGGCGGACGTGGGGCCCGGCGGCGCGGTGGGGCCCGGCGAGCGGTCGCGGCTGCTGGACGGAGTGCGGCAGTGGCTGGCCGAGAGCGGGGCCGAGCCGACCCCCGCGCGCGTCGCGCAGGCGCTGCGGGAGCAGGGGCGGGTGCTCGGGGATGCGGAGGTACTGGGCGCGGCCCGGCAGTTGCGGTCCGAACTGGTCGGCAGCGGCCCTCTGGAACCGTTGCTCGCCGACCCGTGCGTGACCGACGTGCTGGTGTCCGCGCCGGACCGGGTGTGGGTGGACCGGGGAGCCGGACTGGAGCTGACGGAGGTGTCCTTCCCGGACGCGGCGGCCGTACGGCGCCTCGCGCAGCGGCTGGCGGCCGTGGCCGGGCGGCGGCTCGACGACGCCCGACCGTGGGTCGACGCCCGCCTGCCGGACGGCACCCGTCTGCACGCGGTGCTGCCGCCTGTCGCGGTCGGCTCGACATGCCTGTCCCTGCGGGTCGTACGGCCCCGGGCGTTCACCCTCGACGAACTCGTGGCGGCGGGCACGGTGCCGCCGGGCGGGGACCGGGTGCTGCGGGCGCTGATCGCCTCCCGGCTCTCCTATGTGATCAGTGGCGGAACCGGTTCGGGCAAGACCACGCTTCTGAGCGCGCTCCTGGGCGTTGTGGGGCCGGCCGAGCGGATCGTGCTCGCCGAGGACTCGGCTGAGCTGCGCCCCGACCACCCGCATGTGGTGCGTCTGGAGGGGCGGCCCGCGAACCAGGAGGGCGTGGGGCTCGTCGAGCTCCAGGACCTGGTGCGGCAGGCACTGCGCATGAGACCCGACCGGCTCGTCGTCGGTGAGGTGCGCGGCCCCGAGGTGGTGTCCCTGCTGGCCGCGCTGAACACGGGCCACGAAGGCGGCTGCGGCACGCTCCACGCGAACGCGGCGGCCCAGGTACCCGCCCGGCTGGAAGCGCTCGGCACGGCGGCGGGCCTGGACCGGGCCGCGCTGCACAGCCAGCTGGCGGCCGCGCTGTCGGTGGTCCTCCACCTCGTGCGCGACCGGACCGGGCGGCGCCGGATCGCGGAGGTGCATGTGCTGGAGCGGGACGCGTCGGGGCTCGTGGTGACGGTGCCCGCCCTGCGGTGGGGGCCGGAGGCCTTCACGCGCGAGCGGGGGTGGGAGCGGCTGTGGGAGCTGCTCCGGGACGGAAGCGAGGGGAGTGAGGTGGAGGTGCTGTGAGTGGGGTCGGTCGGGTGGCAGTCGATGGGACGGGGCTCAGGCAGATGACGGCTGGGGGTGTGACGGGGATCGGTCATCTGGCGGTCGGCGTCGGCCTGATGTGCGCCGGGACGGCGGCCTGGATGGTGAGCGGCTCGAACACGGCGGCCCGCCGTGCCCGGTTGCTGTTCGCGGGCGGTGGCGCCGCGGCGCGGGGTGGTCCGTCGCCCTGGGAGCGGTTCGTGCTGCGGGTGCGGCGGTTGCCCGTGGAGTGGTGGTCGGTGGCCGTGGGTGCGGTGGTCGCGGTGCTCGGCACCTCTCTTCTGCCCCTGGTGGCCGGAGCCGTCGGCGTGCCGGTGTTGCGCCGGGTGCGACGCACGCGGGAGGCGGGGCAGGCACGGGAGGCGCGTGGCGAGGGGGTGATCGCGCTGTGCGGAGCGCTCGCCGGGGAGGTGCGGGCCGGGCGTCAGCCGGGCGAGGCACTGCTGCGGGCGGCTCGTGACTCCGGCGGGCTCGGTGAGGCCCAGGCGGCGGTGCTGGCGGCTGCGCGGTTCGGCGGGGACGTCGCGGGCGCGCTCGTGGACGCGGCACGGCAGCCGGGGGCCGACGGGTTGTCCGGGCTCGCCGCGTGCTGGCGGGTGGCCGTGGACCGGGGTGCCGGCCTGGCGGCCGGGCTGGACCGGCTGGAGGCGGCACTGCGTGCGGAGCGCGACCAACGCGCCGATCTGCGGGCGCACTTGGCGGGCGTCCGGTCGACGGCGGTCCTGCTCGCCGGGCTGCCGGTCCTCGGACTGCTGCTGGGCACCGCGCTCGGCGCCCGCCCGCTGCACGTGCTGTTGCACACCGGGGCGGGACTGGCGTGTCTGGTGGCCGGTGGCGTGCTGGAGGCGGCGGGGCTTTGGTGGGCGCTGCGGATCGTGCGCGGGGCGGAGGCGGCGTGAGCGCGGGCGTTGTCCACAGGCTGGGGATGTTGTGCGCGGTACTGGCGCTGTGGTGGTCGGCGCGGACACTCGTCGTCGCGCGGCGGAAGCGGAGGGTGCGGAGGCGGGTGGATGCGGTCCTGGCGGGTGCGGCTGCGAGTGCCGGTGCGGCGCAGGAGCGGTCGCGCGAGCGGGTGCCGCGTGGAGTCCTGCGGCGGGCCGAGGTGCGGGACGCCGTGCGGCGGTGGCTGCCGGTCACCGGGGCGCTGTGTGCCGGCTGGGTGGTGATCGGAGGGTTCGTCGGGCTGGGGGTCGGACTGGTCACCGGGTTCGGCGTGGCGCGTTGGAGGGCCCGGCAGGAGCGCGACCGCCGCACCGAGGAGTACGACCCTGTCGTGGCCGCCCGTCAGCTCCCGCTGGCCGCCGACCTGCTGGCGGCGTGCATCGCGGCGGGCGCGAGCCCGGTGTCTGCGGCCCAGGCGGTGGGCGAGGCGTTGGCGGGGCCGGTCGGGGAGCGGCTGGCGCGGGGCGCGGCCGAGGTGCGGCTCGGCGCCGAACCGGCCGATGCGTGGCAGCGGCTGGCCACGCTCCCCGGCGCGGGAGCACTGGCGCGGCTCCTTGAACGGGCGGGCGATTCCGGGGCCCCGGCGGCCGCACCGGTCGGGCGCCTCGCAGCTCGGGCGCGGGCCGAGTGGGCCCGAGGGGCGACGGCGCGGGCACGCCACGCGGGCGTCCTGGTCACCGCCCCGGTGGGCTTGTGCTTCCTGCCCGCGTTCATCGCGGTCGGGGTGCTGCCCGTGGTGATCGGGCTGGCGGGAGGGCTGCTGGGAGGGGGTGGGAGATGAGGGTGCACCGCATCCGGTGACGACCGACGGACCGGACGGACGGACCGGAGAACGGCCGCGGCCGGACAGAGAACGACCGGACAAACGGCCACGCAAACGAGCAGACGACGACGAGAACCCACGGGGGTTGAAATGAGCAAGGCGGTACGAGTACGAGCCCGGGCGCGCGCGCTGGCGCGCCGGCTGCGGGCGGTGGTGCGCAGGGACGCGGGCATGGTCACGTCCGAGTACGCGGTGGGGATCATCGCCGCGGTGGCCTTCGCGGCGGTCCTCTACAAGGTGCTGACGAGCGGGCAGGTCAGCGCGGAACTGCAGGCGATCGTGAAACGGGCGCTCAGTGTCCGGATGTGACGGCGTGAGGGCGCGCACGGGAGCGGGCCGTGGCCGGGACCAGGGCTTCGTGACGGCGGAGACCGCGGTCGTGCTGCCCGCCCTGGTGCTCTTCGCGATGGCCCTCGTCTGGGCCTTGTCGGCCGCGTCCGCGCAGATCCGGTGCGTGGACGCGGCCCGCGCGGGGGCCCGGGCGGCGGCTCGGCAGGAGCCGCCGGGCGTGGTGCGGGACATGGCCCGGCAGGCGGCTCCGGACGGCGCGAGGATCACGGTGAGCCGGCAGGGCGACCTGGTACGCGTCCTGGTGGTGGCGCATCCTCCGGGCCCGGACGTGTTCCCTCTCGAACTGCGCCACGAAGCGGTGGCATTGGCGGAGGAGACGGTGGGGGTGAAGCAGTGAGGGGATGTGGACCGGCCGCCGTCCGGAAGCGCGTGGCAGCCCTCGACGTCCGGTTGGTGGCGGCCCGTTCGGATCGCGGCTCCGCCACCGTCTGGGTCCTGTGCCTGCTCGGCGCGATGTGTGCCGTGTTCGGCGTCCTGCTGGCCCAGGGCGAGGTCGTGCTGGCCCGGCACCGTGCGGCCGGTGCGGCCGACCTCGCCGCGCTCGCGGCTGCGGACCACTGGGTCGACGGGGGCGGCAAGGCGTGCGCCACGGCGGCCCGGGTGGCCCGGGTCCAGGGGAGCAGGCTCGTGCGGTGCGCGCTCGTGGGGGCGGTATCCGACGTCACGGCGGCGTCGGCCGCGGGGCCGTTCACCACCGAGGTCAGGGCGAGGGCCGGGCCGGCGGAGCCGAGGGCGCCGGAGCCGCCGGACCGCTCGCCGCCTCCTCGGGCGCCCCGCGCAGCAGCACCGTGAGGAGGCGTACGGCACCCCTCTTGTGCAGCGGATCGTTGCCGTTGCCGCACTTGGGGGACTGGATGCAGGACGGGCAGCCCGCCTCGCACTCGCAGGATGCGATGGCCTGACGGGTGGCGGACAGCCAGGCGCGGGCCGTGTGGAAGGCGCGCTCCGCGAAGCCCGCGCCGCCCGGGTGGCCGTCGTACACGAAGACCGTGGGCAGGAGCGTGTCCGGGTGCAGCGGCACGGAGACGCCGCCGATGTCCCAGCGGTCGCAGGTGGCGAAGAGCGGAAGCATGCCGATCGAGGCGTGTTCGGCCGCGTGCAGCGCGCCGCCGAGGATCTCCGGGCCGATCCGGGCCTGGTCCAGCTGGTCCTCGGTGACCGTCCACCACACGGCGCGGGTGCGCAGCGTGCGAGGAGGGAGGTCGAGTTTCGTCTCGCCCAGCACCTCACCGGTGATCAGACGCCGGCGCAGAAAGGAGACGACCTGGTTGGTGACCTCCACGGAGCCGTAGCACAACCGGCCCTCGCCCCAGGGGATTGCCACGTCCGTCTCCAGGACGGAGATGGAGGTCGTGTCGCGGGCGACCGTCGTGTACGGCGGGTTGGCCTCCTCGACCAGGGCGACGGAGTCCTCCAGGTCGAGCGACCGCACCAGGTACGTACGGCCCTGGTGCAGATGGACCGCGCCCTCGTGGACCGTGGTGTGGGCGGCGCCCGCGTCGACCGTGCCGAGCAGCCGACCGGTGCCGGCCTCGACGACCTGGACCGGGCGCCCGCCCGCACCGCGGATGTCCGTGAGGTCGGCGGCACGCTCCCGGCGCGTCCAGTGCCAGGTCTTCGTGCGGCGGCGCAGCAGCTTCGCGGCCTCCAGCTGTGGCAGCACGTCCACGCACGCGGGACCGAACAGCTCCAGGTCGTCCTCCGTCAGCGGCAGCTCGGCCGCTGCCGCGCACAGGTGCGGCGCGAGGACGTAGGGGTTGTCCGGGTCGAGGACCGTGGACTCCACCGGCTGGTCGAACAGGGCCTCGGGGTGGTGGACGAGGAACGTGTCCAGAGGGTCGTCACGGGCGACCAGCACCGCGAGGGCGCCCTGCCCGGCACGGCCCGCGCGCCCTGCCTGCTGCCACAGCGACGCGCGTGTCCCCGGGTATCCGGCGATCACCACGGCGTCCAGCCCGGACACGTCCACGCCCAGCTCCAGGGCGGTCGTCGCGGCGAGGCCGAGGAGTTCGCCGGAGTGGAGGGCCCGCTCCAGGGCGCGGCGCTCCTCGGGAAGGTAGCCGCCGCGGTAGGCGGCCACGCGGCGGGCCAGGGAGCGGTCGACCTCCGCCAGGCGTTCCTGGGCGATCACCGAGATCAGCTCGGCGCCGCGGCGGGAGCGGACGAAGGCGACCGAGCGCACGCCCTGCACGGTCAGGTCGGTCAGCAGGTCGGCGGTCTCGGCGGTGGCCGTGCGCCGGACGGGCGCGCCCCGCTCTCCGTGCAGCTCGGTGAGTGGCGGCTCCCAGAGGGCGAAGACCAGCTCACCGCGCGGGGAGGCGTCGTCCGCGACCTCGACGACCGGCAGGCCGGTGAGGCGGCGGGCGGCCACCGAGGGCTCGGCGGCGGTCGCGGAGGCCAGCAGGAAGACGGGTGAGGCGCCGTAGCGGGCGCACAGGCGGCGCAGTCGGCGCAGGACCTGGGCGACATGGGAGCCGAAGACGCCGCGGTAGGTGTGGCACTCGTCGATGACGACGTACTTCAGGGCGCGCAGGAAGGAGGACCAGCGCGGATGGGAGGGCAATATGCCGCGATGCAGCATGTCGGGGTTGGTGAGGACGTAGTTGGCGTACTGGCGTACCCATTCCCGTTCCTCGGGCGGTGTGTCGCCGTCGTAGACCGCGGCGCGGATCGCCGTGCCGAGAGGGTGTGAAAGTTCCTTCACCGATCGGCACTGATCCGCCGCGAGGGCCTTGGTGGGGGCGAGGTACAGCGCGGTCGCGCCCCGGCCGTTCGGAGCCTCGGCGCCGTCCAGCAACCGCGACAGCACCGGGGCCAGGTAGGCGAGCGACTTGCCCGACGCCGTGCCCGTGGCGACGACCACCGAATCGCCGTCCAGGGCGTGCTCGGCGGCGAGCGCCTGGTGGGCCCAGGGGTGCTCGATGCCCGCGCGGCGCACGGCGGCGACGACCTCGGCACGGATCCGGTCCGGCCAGAGGGCATGGCGGCCCTCTCGCGGGGGCAAGTGCTCCGTATGAGTGATGCGCGCAGCCCGGCTCGGACCCGAGGCGAGTCGGTCCAGCACCCTGCCCGGCGAGGGGCGGGACACGGGGCCCGTCGTGGGTCGATCGGATCGGTGATTCTTGGCCATCGGCACCGAGTGTGTCACTGGCGTGACGGACAATGGGTCCAAGGCGTCGTACACGCCTGCCGGTAAGTGATTGAATGCCATCGCGGCTGGCGAACCGTTCCGGGGGCTGAAGCCGAGGTGCCCTTGGGGCGACCGCTCGATAGCAAGGTGCTGGAGGATCCGTGGACCTGTCCCTGTCGACCCGTACCGTCGGCGATCGTACGGTCGTCGAGGTCGGTGGCGAAATCGACGTATATACCGCGCCCAAGCTGCGCGAGCAGCTGGTCGAGCTGGTGAACGACGGGAATTTCCACCTCGTCGTCGACATGGAGGGCGTGGACTTCCTCGACTCCACCGGGCTCGGCGTGCTGGTGGGCGGCTTGAAGCGTGTTCGAGCCCATGAGGGCTCCCTGCGCCTGGTGTGCAACCAGGAGCGCATTCTCAAGATCTTCCGCATCACCGGCCTCACCAAGGTGTTCCCGATCCACACCTCGGTCGAGGAAGCGGTGTCGGCCACCGACTGACCCCGCTTCCGGGCCGTGGCGCCCGGACGGCAGAAGCAAGAGCGGGGGGTGCGGGCCAGTGCGGCCCGGGCCCCCCGACCGCACGCCCGAAGTTCTGAGGGGGATGCATGGCCACCGTTGAACTCCGCTTCAGCGCGCTGCCCGAACACGTCAGGACCGCCCGGCTCGTGGCGGCGGCGGTGGCGCGCCGGGCCGGAGTGGAGGAGGCCGCACTCGACGAGGTCAGGCTCGCCGTCGGGGAGGCCTGCTCCCGGGCCGTCGGACTGCACCAGAGCAACGGCATCTCGGCGCCGGTGCGTGTGCTGTTGACCGAGGAGGAGAAACAGTTCTCCATCGAGGTCGGCGACGAGGCACCGCACATCGTGCCCGGGGACGAGCCGGCGGGCGCCGACGCGGTCGAGGCGGAGGCCGAGGAGGACGAGATGGGTCTCGCGGTCATCAGTGGCCTCGTCGACGATGTGGAGGTCACCACCGGGGAGAACGGCGGACTGATCAGAATGAGCTGGCCCACCACGCCGCCCGGCACCGCCCCGTTCCCGGCCTGACGGCACGTTTCTCCCCCAAGCCCCGAAGACTTCTCCGGAAGGGCCCTGCCTGTGCAGGGCCCTTCTTTTTGTAAAGTCGTATCCTAATTCGTGAACCGCTTCACGTGAATACGTTCACGATCAATAGCGCGATAATTTGATCAAGGGTCTATCTCGTCAATGGTTTTGAGGCGTTACCACTTTCGGGTTCTGTGGCTGACGTGCGATCTTTTCCTGAAGAGCAAGTGACGTCTCAATCGGTTTACCGCGCACTGTTTTGATCAGGTTCCGGTACCTACAATCCGTCCACATCTTGAGCTCAGCCCAAGCGTCAAGGAGGACGAATGGCGGGGCTTTCTACCCCTCAACAGTTTGACTACCCCTCAGCCCTCGCGGCCGCGGTCCTGACACACGACAACCGCATGATCGTGGTGGTCATCGGGGCCGTCGCGCTGGCGGCCCTCGTGGTGGCCGGGATTCTGGTGCGCGAGGTGCTCGCGGCCGGCGAGGGCACCGACAGCATGAAGAAGATCGCGGCCGCGGTCCAGGAAGGCGCGAACGCCTATCTGGCCCGGCAGCTGCGCACGCTCGGCGTATTCGCCGTGGTCGTGTTCTTCCTGCTCATGCTGCTGCCCGCGGACGACTGGAATCAGCGCGCCGGACGGTCGGTGTTCTTCCTGATCGGTGCGGCGTTCTCGGCGGCCACCGGCTATATCGGTATGTGGCTCGCCGTGCGCAGCAATGTGCGCGTCGCCGCGGCGGCGCGCGAGGCGACCCCGGCGGAGGGCGAGCCGGAAAAGGACCTCACCGCCGTCTCGCACCGGGCGATGAAGATCGCTTTCCGCACAGGCGGTGTCGTCGGCATGTTCACGGTGGGGCTCGGTCTGCTGGGCGCCTCCTGTGTGGTGCTCGTCTACGCGGCGAACGCCCCGAAAGTCCTCGAGGGCTTCGGTCTGGGCGCCGCGCTGATCGCCATGTTCATGCGTGTCGGCGGCGGCATCTTCACCAAGGCCGCCGACGTCGGCGCCGACCTGGTCGGCAAGGTCGAGCAGGGCATTCCGGAGGACGATCCGCGCAATGCCGCGACCATCGCCGACAATGTGGGCGACAACGTCGGCGACTGCGCGGGGATGGCTGCCGACCTCTTCGAGTCGTACGCCGTCACGCTCGTCGCCGCGCTGATCCTGGGCAAGGCCGCGTTCGGCGACTCGGGGCTGGCGTTCCCGCTGATCGTGCCCGCGATCGGGGTCGTGACCGCGATGATCGGCATCTTCGCGGTGGCCCCGCGCCGGGCCGACCGCAGCGGCATGTCCGCGATCAACCGGGGCTTCTTCATCTCCGCGGTGATCTCGCTGGGGCTCGTCGCGGCGGCCGTCTTCGCCTATCTGCCGTCGTCGTACGCCGCCCTGAAGGGCGTCACCGACGCGGCGATCCGCGCCAAGAGCGGCGATCCGCGGATCCTCGCGCTCGTCGCGGTCGCCATCGGCATCCTGCTCGCCGCCCTGATCCAGCAGCTGACCGGCTACTTCACCGAGACCAGCCGCCGTCCCGTGCGGGACATCGGCAAGACCTCGCTGACCGGTCCCGCCACCGTGGTCCTCGCCGGCATCTCCGTCGGTCTGGAATCGGCGGTCTACACGGCGCTGCTGATCGGTCTCGGCGTCTACGGGGCGTTCCTGCTCGGCGGTACGTCGATCATGCTCGCGCTGTTCGCGGTGGCGCTGGCCGGCACGGGCCTGCTCACCACGGTCGGCGTGATCGTCGCCATGGACACCTTCGGTCCGGTCTCCGACAACGCACAGGGCATCGCCGAGATGTCCGGCGACGTCCAGGGCGCGGGCGCGCAGGTGCTCACCGACCTGGACGCCGTGGGCAACACCACCAAGGCGATCACCAAGGGCATCGCCATCGCCACCGCCGTCCTCGCGGCCTCGGCGCTGTTCGGCTCGTACCGCGACGCGATCACCACGGCCGCCCAGGACGTGGGCGAGAAGGTCGGCGACGGCGGGCCGATGAGCCTGGTCATGGACATCTCCCAGCCCAACAACCTGGTCGGCCTCATCGCCGGCGCGGCGGTCGTCTTCCTCTTCTCGGGGCTGGCGATCAACGCGGTGTCCCGGGCGGCCGGTGCGGTGGTCTTCGAGGTGCGGCGGCAGTTCCGCGACCGGCCCGGGATCATGAACTACACGGAGAAACCGGAGTACGGCAAGGTCGTCGACATCTGCACCAAGGACGCCCTCAGGGAGCTGGCCACGCCCGGCCTGCTCGCCGTCATGGCGCCCATCGCCCTCGGGTTCACGCTCGGCGTCGGAGCGCTCGGCGCGTACCTCGCGGGCGCGATCGGCACCGGCACGCTGATGGCGGTCTTCCTCGCCAACTCCGGAGGCGCCTGGGACAACGCCAAGAAACTCGTCGAGGACGGCCACCACGGCGGCAAGGGAAGCGAGGCGCACGCCGCGACGGTGATCGGCGACACGGTCGGCGACCCGTTCAAGGACACCGCGGGCCCCGCGATCAACCCGCTGCTCAAGGTGATGAACCTGGTGTCGCTGCTGATCGCGCCCGCGGTCGTCAAGTTCTCCTACGGCAGCGACAGGAACATCGGCGTGCGGATCGCCATCGCGGTCGTCGCGCTCGTCGTGATCGTGCTCGCGGTGTACATCTCCAAGCGGCGCGGGATCGCCGTGGGTGACGAAGACAACGCCGAGAAGGTGTCCAAGCCCGCTGATCCGGCGGTGGTGTCGTAGCCCGGCGGCACGGCACCCCGCACTTACGCCTGGTCAGATACGGGCACACGGGCGGGCGTACGGCGCTCCTCAAGAGGCCGTGCGCCCGCCCTTGTCCGTGTGCGGAGCCTTCTCGTGAGCCTTCTCTCGCTTGGTACAAAAGGCTGCAATAACAGTCAAAGGTGATATTCGGCCATCGGGCGTCGCCCGATTGGCGTGTATCTTCCGGGCCGAGAGAGCCATGGAAGGGACCAATCCGGTGAACAAGAAGCTCGCGGCCACAGTGTCCGGCGGTGCGGTGCTGGTACTGGCGCTGTCGGCCTGCACCAGCGGTGGCAAGAGCCAGACCGACGACAAGCTGGCTTCCTGGGCCAAGCAGGTCTGCGACGCGGTGCCGGCGCAGAACACGAAGATCAAGGCCGCCAACGACGCGATCACGAAGGCGGCCTCGGACGCCACGAACCCGCCTCAGGCCATCCAGAAGACCGACTCGCAGGCCTTCCAGGACATGTCCGACGGCTACAAGGCGCTCGCGACCGCCCTGAACAACGCCGGAGCGCCCCCCGGTGTCGACGGCGGCGCGCAGCGGCAGCAGGACGCCGTCAAGACCCTGAACAACCTCTCCGCGTCCTACGCCGACCTGAAGAAGAAGGTGGACGCGCTCAACACGAAGGACCAGGGCAAGTTCGCGTCCGGGCTGCACGACATCGCGGCGCAGATGACCGAGCTGGAGAAGCAGAACCAGAGCGGGACCACGGCGCTGAAGAACCTCGAGCAGGGCGACGTGAAGAAGGCGATCGCCGAGCAGGCGAGCTGCAAGAAGGCGGCCGCTACGGCCTCGGCGACCGCGGGCTGAGTCCGTCCGCACGCCACAATGGGGTCGTGAGTACCCCCAGTCGAACCCTGCCCTCCCTGGACCGCACCGATGTCGCCGCACGGCTGCGGGACGCCCTGCTCTGCGCCTCCTTCACCGCCGACGGGCTGCTCGACCTGCTCGGAGCGCCCGCGTACGCGGCGCTCGCGCGGAGCGAGACCGTCCCCGCACTCCGGGCGACGCGCGGGGACACGCCGCTGGAGACACTCGTACGGCTGTTCCTGCTGCAACAACCCGTGCTCCACGCGCGCGTGGCCGACGTCCTGCCCCTCGACGCCTGCCTGGAGGCCGACTGGCTGGTGCGCACCGGCGGGGACGAGGTCGCCGCGACCGTGGACGTGCGGCCGTACGGCGGACCGGACGGCGAGGACTGGTTCATCGTCTCCGACCTCGGGTGTGCCGTCGGTGGTGCGGGGGGCATCGGCAGCCGGGACGAAAGCGTCGTCCTCGGGGTCGGCGGCGCCTCCACCACACTCGCCGGCATCACCGTACGGACCCCCGTCGGCTCCGCCCTCGACCTCGGCACCGGCTCCGGGATCCAGGCGCTGCACGCCGCCCAGCACGCCACGCGCGTGATCGCGACCGACGTCAACGCGCGCGCCCTGCACATCGCCGCACTCACCCTGGCACTGTCCGGCGCGTCGGCCGCCGATCTGCGCGAGGGTTCGCTCTTCGAGCCGGTCCGGGAAGACGAGACGTTCGACCTGATCGTCTCCAACCCGCCCTTCGTGATCTCCCCCGGCGCCCGGCTCACCTACCGCGACGGCGGAATGAGCGGGGACGATCTGTGCCGCACGCTCGTTCAGGGATCGGGGGAGCGGTTGAACGCGGGCGGGTTCGCGCAGTTCCTCGCCAACTGGCAGCACGTGGAAGGGGAGGACTGGCAGGACAGGCTCAGGTCATGGGTGCCGCGCGGCTGCGACGCGTGGGTCGTGCAGCGCGAGGTGCAGGACATCACGCAGTACGCCGAGCTGTGGCTCAGGGACGCCGGGGACCACCGCGGCGATGCGGCCGACTACCAGGCGCGGTACGACGCGTGGCTGGACGAGTTCGAGGCGCGCAAGGTGCGCGCCGTCGGATTCGGCTGGATCGCCCTGCGCAGGACCGACGCGGCCGAGCCCTCGATCACGATCGAGGAGTGGCCGCATCCGGTCGAACAGCCGCTCGGAGACACGGTGCGTGCCCACTTCGACCGCGTCGACTACCTGCGGGCGCACGACGACGCGGCCCTGCTCGCCGGGCACTTCAAGCTCGTCGCCGAAGTCGTCCAGGAGCAGGTCGGGCTGCCAGGCGCCGAGGACCCGGAGCACGTGGTGCTGCGCCAGAACCGGGGGATGCGTCGCGCCACCAAGGTGGACACGGTCGGCGCGGGCTTCGCGGGCGTCTGCGACGGCACGCTGAGTGCGGGACGGATCCTGGACGCCATCGCCCAGCTGGTCGGCGAGGACCCCGTGCTGCTGCGCGACCGAACGCCCGCACAGATCCGGCTGCTGGTCGAACAGGGTTTCCTGGAGCCCGCGCGTTGACGGAGGTGGCGCGGCCGAGTGGGGCCCGGGCCGTGGAGCCCGATGGCGGCGCTGGGGCTGCGATTGGGCCACTCTTCGGCGCGAACCGCCGCACCAACGAGTTCGAGCCGAGTTCGTTCCGGTGGCCGGCCGCCGGCCGCCGGCCGCCGACCCCCGGCCCCCCGGCCCCCCGACCCCCCGGCCCTGAACGCTGTCGCGCCGGAGCGCACAGGGCGTGCGGGGTGAATTGTCCGCCGCCCGCCACGCGTTCACCTCACGTTCGCGTGCAGGCTTTCCCGGCGTGCCAGCCTCCCGTCGCCGGGGCGGGTCGGGCGGGAAGGAAGCCGGGTCGGCCGGGCGGGAGGGAAACGACATGGAGAGCGGGCCGGCGATCATCACGGGGACGGTGTTCGCCCTGTTCGGCGGCGGTCTGCTGACCTGGACCGCGACCAGGCTGTACCGTGGTGAGCCGGTGGCGGACGGTGTGAGCCGTATCGCATCCGCCACGCTCGCGGGCCTCGCCGCCGTGGCCGCGCTCGCGGCCGGTACGTGGTGCTTCCTCCGCCTCTGACATCACCGTTCCCGGTTCCCGGGCGACCGGAGCGGGAGTAATGGGGAGATCACGCTCCGGACCGGCAGGAAAAGGCCGCTGGACAGTCCGGGCGGCAGGAATGCCGGTAGTCGGGTTACCGTTCGAGTGGCCGTTGTGGGCTTTTCCCGTTTGACACGGGGGCGGGATGTACCGTCACACTCCGCAGCGTCACCAGCGAGCCAGAAAGCGACCTCACCCCGGGACCAAGGCCTGGGGAGGCCCCAGCGTCGACCGGAGAGAAGAGCGAAGTTGTCCCCGACCAGCGAGACCGCACAGGGCGGCCGCCGACTCGTCATCGTCGAGTCGCCTGCCAAGGCGAAGACGATCAAGGGCTATCTCGGCCCGGGCTACACCGTCGAGGCGAGCGTCGGGCACATCCGCGACCTTCCGAACGGCGCCGCGGAGGTGCCCGAGAAGTACACCGGCGAGGTCCGCCGCCTCGGCGTGGACGTCGAACACGACTTCCAGCCGATCTACGTCGTCAACGCCGACAAGAAGGCGCAGGTCAAGAAGCTCAAGGATCTGCTGCGCGAATCCGACGAGCTCTTCCTCGCCACCGATGAGGACCGCGAGGGCGAGGCCATCGCCTGGCACCTCCAGGAGGTGCTGAAGCCCAAGGTCCCGGTCAAGCGGATGGTCTTCCACGAGATCACCAAGGACGCGATCCAGCAGGCCGTGCGCAACCCGCGCGAGCTGAACCAGAAGCTCGTCGACGCCCAGGAGACCCGCCGCATCCTCGACCGGCTCTACGGCTACGAGGTCTCGCCGGTCCTGTGGAAGAAGGTCATGCCGCGCCTGTCGGCCGGCCGTGTCCAGTCGGTCGCCACCCGTCTCGTGGTGGAGCGGGAACGCGAGCGCATCGCGTTCCGTTCCGCCGAGTACTGGGACCTGACGGGCACCTTCGCCACCGGCCGCGCGGGTGACCCCTCGGACCCGTCGTCGCTGGTCGCGCGTCTGCAGAGCGTCGACGGCAGGAGGGTCGCGCAGGGGCGCGACTTCGACTCCCTGGGACAGCTCAAGAGCGGCCAGGTCCTGCACCTCGACGAGGCGGACGCCCGCGCCCTCGCCGCCGCCCTGGCGGACACCCGCTTCTCGGTCAGGTCCGTCGAGTCCAAGCCGTACCGCCGCTCGCCGTACGCCCCGTTCCGTACGACGACGCTGCAGCAGGAGGCGAGCCGCAAGCTCGGCTTCGGCGCGAAGGCCACCATGCAGATCGCGCAGAAGCTGTACGAGAACGGCTACATCACGTACATGCGTACGGACTCCACGACGCTGTCGGACACGGCGATCGCCGCCGCCCGCGCCCAGGTAACGCACCTGTACGGCGGCGAATACCTGCCCGACGCGCCGCGCACCTACGCCGCCAAGGTCAAGAACGCGCAGGAGGCGCACGAGGCGATCCGGCCCTCGGGTGATCGTTTCCGCACCCCGGCGGAGACGGGACTGACCGGCGACCAGTTCAGGCTCTACGAGCTGATCTGGAAGCGGACCGTCGCCTCCCAGATGAAGGACGCGACCGGCAACTCGGTCACCGTCAGGATCGGCGGCACCGCCGCCGACGGCCGGGAGGCCGAGTTCAGCGCCTCCGGCAAGACGATCACCTTCCACGGCTTCCTGAAGGCCTACGTCGAGGGCGCCGACGACCCGAACGCCGAGCTCGACGACCGCGAGCGCCGGCTGCCGCAGGTCGCCGAGGGCGACGCGCTGAGCGCCGAGGAGATCACCGCCGACGGCCACGCGACCAAGGCCCCGGCCCGCTACACCGAGGCCAGCCTGGTCAAGGAGCTCGAAGAGCGGGAGATCGGCCGTCCGTCGACGTACGCGTCGATCATCGGCACGATCCTGGATCGCGGCTACGTGTTCAAGAAGGGCACGGCCCTCGTGCCGTCCTTCCTTTCCTTCGCCGTGGTCAATCTCCTGGAGAAGCACTTCGGGCGGCTCGTCGACTACGACTTCACCGCCAAGATGGAGGACGACCTCGACCGCATCGCCCGGGGCGAGGCGCAGGCCGTGCCGTGGCTGAAGCGGTTCTACTTCGGCGAGACGGCATCCGGCAGCGGCTTCCCCGCGGGCGCCAACGGCACCGCGGCCGACGCCGGGAACGGTGACGGGGATCACCTCGGCGGCCTCAAGGAGCTGGTGACCGACCTGGGCGCGATCGACGCGCGCGAGGTGTCGTCGTTCCCCGTCGGGGACGACATCGTGCTGCGGGTCGGCCGTTACGGCCCGTACATCGAGCGCGGCGAGAAGGACACCGAGCAGCACCAACGCGCCGACATCCCGGCCGACCTCGCGCCCGACGAGCTCACCGTCGAGCTGGCGGAGGAGCTGCTGGCCAAGCCGAGCGGCGAGCGCCCGCTGGGCACGGACCCGGAGACGGGCCGCCCGATCGTCGCCAAGGACGGCCGCTACGGCCCGTACGTCACCGAGATCCTCCCCGAGGGCACCCCGAAGACCGGCAAGAACGCGGTCAAGCCGCGCACGGCGTCGCTGTTCAAGTCGATGTCGCTGGACACGGTGACCCTCGACGACGCGCTGAGGCTGATGTCGCTGCCGCGTGTCGTGGGCACCGACGCCGACGGGCAGGAGATCACCGCGCAGAACGGTCGCTACGGCCCGTACCTGAAGAAGGGCACGGACTCGCGCTCGCTGCAGTCCGAGGACCAGATCTTCACGATCACGCTTCAGGAGGCCCAGGCGATCTACGCCCAGCCCAAGCAGCGTGGCCGGGCGGCCGCCAAGCCGCCGCTGAAGGAGCTGGGCGAGGACCCGGTGAGCGGGAAGCCGGTCGTCGTCAAGGACGGCCGCTTCGGGCCGTACGTCACCGACGGCGAGACCAACGCGACCCTGCGCTCCGGCGACAGCGTCGAGGCGATCACGCCGGAGCGGGGCTTCGAGCTGCTCGCGGAGAAGCGCGCCAAGACGCCCGCGAAGAAGACGGCGAAGAAGGCCGCGGCCAAGAAGGCACCGGCCAAGAAGGCGACGTCGACCGCGGCGAAGAAGACGGCCGCCAAGAAGACCGCCGCGAAGAAGACAACGGCGAAGACGACGACGGCGAAGAAGACCGCTGCCGCCAAGACGGCGGCGTCGAAGGGCACCGCGGAGGACTGACGCGGACGAGGGACCGGGCCCGCAGAGCCACCGGTTCCTCACAATCCCTTCGTCAAACACACGGTCCGGCATCGGTTCGGTGTCGGGCCGTGTGTACATGGCGAGTGGCCGCATCGAGCTGTCGGTGGCTCCCGATAGTCTGAATGCATGACGCGAGCCGAGCAGCCAACGGCCCCCCAAGCGGCCCCCGACGACGCCCTGGTCGCAGATTCCCGCGAACGCGCCGTGCGCGCCCTGCTGCGCCAGCCGCAGCTGAAGCGGCTGTGGAGCGCCCAACTCGTAAGCGGCATCGGTGACGCGCTCGCCGTGCTCGTCCTGGTCCTGCTCGTCCTCCAGGCGGCCATCGCCGAGGGCTCTTTCGGCGGCGGCTACCGGGGCGTGGCGTTCGCGATCGCGACCGTCTTCGGCGCGCGGATTCTTTCCACTCTGCTCTTCGGGGCCGTGCTCCTCGGTCCGCTCAGCGCGCTGACGTCCCAGGAGGGGCCGCTCGACCGCCGCTGGACCATGGTCGGCGCGGACGGTTTGAGGGCCGCCCTGCTGATCGTCGCCCCCCTGTGGATCGACTGGACCCCTGGCAACGCGCTCGCGCTCCTGCTGGTCACCGCCTTCGTCACCGGTGTGGCCGAGCGCTTGTGGACGGTGTGCCATGAGAGTGCGGCGCCCGCCCTGCTGCCCGCGCCGCCACTCGAGGGCGCGACGGTACGTCCGCTGCCGGACCACATGGACGCCCTGCGCCGTCTGTCGCTGCGGACGGGATTCGTGGCGGTGCCGCTCGCCGCTGCCGGACTGGTCGTGGTGGCGCTGGTGAACAACCTGCTGGGCACGGGCATCGCCTGGTTCGGCCAGCACCAGGCGGCCCTCGCGTCGTACGTGGCGGCCGGGCTGTTCGCCGCCTCCCTGTCGGTGGCCACCTCGCTGGAGGTGCCCGACACCCGCACCCCCCGGGCGCGGTCGCCGCTGGAGGGCCTGCGCCGTCCCCGGACGGACGCGGGCGTCGCGAAGGGCCGCACGGGCGCACTCCCGCTTCTGGTGCTCGCCTGCGCCGCCGTCGCCGGAGCGGTCGCGGCCGCCGTCGCCGTCTGTGTGCTGCAGGCCAAGGACCTGGGCGGCGGCCCGGTGCTGTACGGCCTGCTGGCCCTCGCGCTGACCGGCGGCACGGTCGTCGGCATCCGTACGGCGCCCCGCGTGCTGCCCGCGCTGTCGCGGCGCCGGCTGCTCGCACTGGCGATCGCCTTCACCGGGATAGCGCTGCTCGCCGCCGGGCTCGACCCGGACGTCACCAGCGTGCTGCTGATCGCGCTGCTCGCGGGCATCGGCGCGGGTGTGGCCGCGAACACCGGGCACACGCTGCTCGACCAGGAGGCCGAGGAGCACCGCCGGGCGCGGACGACCGAGCATCTGCACGCGGTCGTCCGGGTGTGCGTCGCGCTCTGCGCGCTCGCGGCGCCGCTGGTGGCCGGGGCCATCGGACCGCACCGGATGGAGAACGGCAGGTTCGTGTTCGCGCACGGCGGCGCCGCCTTCACGCTGATGCTGGTCGGCGCGCTGTTGTTGCCCGTGGCCGCACTGGTGCTCGCCAAGGTCGACGACCGCTCCGGTGTGCCGCTGCGGCAGGACCTGCTCGACGCCGTGCGTGGCGGCGACGATCCGCAGCACGCCCCCGCGGCGAACGGATTCTTCATCGCCCTGGAGGGCGGCGACGGCGCCGGGAAGTCCACCCAGGCCGAGGCGCTCGCCGAGTGGATCCGCGGCAAGGGCCACGAGGTGGTGCTGACCCGCGAGCCGGGCGCCACTCCGGTCGGCAAGCGGCTGCGGTCGATCCTGCTGGACGTCTCCAGCGCCGGCCTGTCGCACCGCGCGGAGGCGCTGCTGTACGCGGCGGACCGCGCGGAACACGTGGACACGGTCGTACGACCGGCCCTGGAGCGGGGCGCCGTCGTGATCTCGGACCGCTACATCGACTCGTCCGTGGCCTACCAGGGCGCGGGCCGTGATCTGTCCCCGACCGAGATCGCCCGCATCAACCGCTGGGCGACCGACGGCCTCGTGCCGCACCTCACGGTCCTGCTGGACGTCGCGCCGGAGACCGCGCGGGAGCGGTTCACCGAGGCGCCGGACCGGCTGGAGTCGGAGCCGGCCGAGTTCCACGCACGTGTGCGGTCCGGTTTCCTCACGCTGGCCGCCGCCGACCCCGCGCGCTACCTGGTCGTCGACGCCGGACAGGAGCCCGAGGCGGTCACGACCGTGATCCGGGCCCGGCTCGACCTGATGCTCCCGCTGTCCGAGGCCGAGCTGAAGGCGCAGGAGGAGGCGCGCCGCAAGGCCGAGGAGGAGGCCCGGCGCAAGGCCGAGGAGGAGGCAGCACGCAAGGTCGAGGAGGAGCGGCTGGAGCGCGAGCGCCAGGAGCAGCTCGCCAAGCTGCGAGCCGAGGAGGAGGAGCGCAAGCGGCGCGAGCTGGAGGAGGCGCAGCGTCGCGAGGCCGAGCGGCAGGCGGAGGAGGCCCGCCGACGGGCCGAGGAAGCCCGGCGGCGCGCCGAGGAGGAGAAGGCGCGGCTGCTGGCCGAGGAGAAGGCCCGGGCCGAGGAGGAAGCGCGGCGCAGGGCCGAGGAGGAGCGGCGGCGCAGGCAGGCCGAGGAGGAGGCCCGGCTGCGGGCGGAGGCCGAGGAGCTGCGGCTGGAGAAGCAGCGGAAGGCCGAGGAGGCGCTGCTGCGGGCCGAGGAGGCGCGCAGGGCCGCGGCGGAGGCGGCGGCGTCGGCCGCGGCGGCATCGGCCCCGCCCACCACGGGAGCCGCCGGACCCGACGCGCCCGCACGGGGCGCGTCGCCGGACAACGAGACGACGGTCCCCACGCCGCTGGTGACGCCGACGAACGCGTCCGGCGGTCCGGTGGACGAGACCGCGGTCCTGCCGCCGGTGCGGGCGCGCGACACCGACGCCGAGACCACGGCGGAGCTGCCGGCGCCGCCCGAGCCGCACGGAGCGGCCGACGAGACGGCGGTGCTGCCTCCCGTAGTGCCGGGATCCGCCGACGAGACGGCCGTCCTGCCGCCCGTCCGGGACACGGGCGCCGGTGATCCGGCGGACAGGGTGCCGCCCGGCTTCTTCCGCGACGGGCGCTCGGCTCCTCGACCGGACGGCGCCGAGGACCGCACGCGCGAGCTGCCGCAGCTGGATGCCGACGGCCGCCCTCGCCGCCCGCGCCCGGACTGGGCGGAGGAGACGCCCCTGGACGACCTCCCGACTCTGGCGGACGAACTGCTCGGCCCCCGTCACGACGAGGACTGGGACGACGGCCGGGACGGGCGGGGGCGCGGCAGGCGCCGCTGAGCGGGGCCTGCCCCGGCTGCCGGTGGCCGCCGCCGTTGTCAGTGGTGACCCGCACAATGGATCGCGGTAGGGCGCAGTACGCGCAGTACGACGGAAGGGCGGTGTCCCCGTGAGCGTGTGGGACGACCTGGTGGGCCAGGAGAAGGTGTGCGAGCAGCTCGATGCGGCTGCCCGGGACGCCGACGCCCTGGTCACCGCGGCCGCCGCCGACACCCCGCCGCCCAAGGCGTCCAAGATGACGCACGCCTGGCTGTTCACGGGTCCGCCCGGCGCGGGACGTACGCAGACGGCGCGGGCCTTCGCCGCGGCGCTGCAGTGCGTGAGCCCTGACCGCGCGCTCGGCGGAGCCCCCGGCTGCGGCTTCTGCGACGGTTGCCACACCGCCCTGATCGGCACCCACGCGGACGTCACCACGGTCGCCGCCGTCGGCACCCAGATCCTCGCCGACGACATGCGCGACACGGTCCGCAAGTCGTTCACGTCGCCGGCGACCGGCCGCTGGCAGGTGATCCTCGTCGAGGACGCCGAGCGGCTGAACGAGAAGTCGGCCAACGCGGTCCTGAAGGCGGTGGAGGAGCCCGCCCCCCGCACGGTCTGGCTGTTGTGCGCGCCGTCCCTGGAGGACGTCCTGCCGACGATCCGCTCCCGCTGCCGCCACCTGAACCTGCGCACGCCCTCCGTGGAGGCGGTCGCGGACATGCTCGTACGGCGTGACGGCATCGAGCCGGAGATCGCCGCCGCCGCCGCCCGCGCCACCCAGGGACACGTCGACCGTGCCCGCAGGCTGGCCACGGACGAGCGGGCCCGCGCCCGCCGGGCCGCCGTCCTGAAGCTCCCCCTGCGGCTCGACGACATCGGCGGCTGCCTCAGAGCCGCCCAGGAGCTGGTCGACGCGGCCACGGACGACTCCAAGCAGCTCGCCGAGGAGATCGACGCCAAGGAGACCGAGGAGCTCAAGGCGGCGCTCGGCGCGGCGCAGGGCGGCCGGATGCCGCGCGGCACCGCGGGCGTCATCAAGGAGCTGGAGGACAAGCAGAAGCGCCGCAGGACGCGCACCCAGCGCGACAGCCTGGACCAGGCCCTCACCGACCTCACGGGCTTTTACCGCGACGTCCTCGCCCTCCAGCTCGGCTCCCGCGTCGCCCTCGCCAACACGGACGCGGAGGACGTCCTGGAGCGGCTGGCCCGCGGCAGCACACCCGAGGCCACCCTCCGCCGTATCGAGGCGATCGCCGCGTGCCGGGACGCCCTGGACCGCAATGTGGCGCCGCTGCTGGCGGTGGAGGCGATGACGATGACGCTCAGAGCGGGATGAGGAGCGAAAGCCTTCGCTCTTTCGTGGGCAGGCGGGCGGTCGATCGACCGCGTACTTGACCGTGTCACTCGTACGAGGTACCTGCGTCACTGAACGGCATCAATCCGTCGCCCACGGTTACGCTCACGAAATGCACACCAGGCGCATTCCCGGACCGTCCCGCCTACTGCACCCCCTCCGCCGTCCCCGAAGCTCCCGTCGTTCCCTCACGGCGATGCGGACGGGCGGCACGCTGCTCGCCGCCGCCGCGCTGCTTGTCTCCGCCTGCTCCACCGGCGGTTCGACGACCGCACAGACGGCCCTGGCCGCGCTGCCCCAGTCGCCTCCCTCGGCGCTGGCCCGGTACTACACACAGAAGCTGACCTGGCGCACCTGCGGCGTCCCCGGCTTTCGATGCGCCACCATGAAGGTCCCGCGCGACTACGCCAAACCGGACGCGGGCGACGTACGGCTGGCCGTGGCCCGCAAGAGGGCCACCGGCCAGGGCAAGCCCCTCGGGTCGCTGCTCGTGAACCCGGGCGGGCCGGGCGGCTCGGCCGTCGGCTATCTGGAGCAGTACGCGGGCGTCGGCTACCCGGCCGAGATCCGCGCCCGCTACGACATGGTCGCAGTCGACCCGCGCGGCGTGGCCCACAGCGAGCCGATCGAATGCCTCGACGGACCCCGGATGGACGCGTACGCGCAGACCGACATCACCCCCGACGGCCCTGCGGAGACCCGCCGCCTGGTGGATGCCTACAAGCGGTTCGCGGAGGGCTGCGGGCGGCACTCGGCGGCCCTGTTGCGCCATGTCTCCACGGTCGAGGTGGCCCGGGACATGGACATCCTGCGCGGGGTGCTCGGCGACCGGAGGCTGAACTACGTGGGAGCGTCGTACGGAACGTTCCTCGGGGCGACGTACGCGGGACTGTTCCCGGAGCGGGTGGGCCGGATGGTGCTGGACGGCGCGATGGACCCGGCCCTGTCCGCGCGCAGGCTCAACGAGGAGCAGACGGCGGGGTTCGAGACGGCGTTCCAGTCCTTCGCCAAGGACTGCGTCCGGAGACCGGACTGTCCGCTGGGCGGCCAGGGCACGTCGCCGGCGGAGGTCGGCGACAAGCTGAAGGCGTTCTTCAAGAAGCTCGACGCGTCACCCATCCCGACGGGCGACGCGGACGGCCGCAGGCTCGGCGAGGCCCTGGCGACGACGGGAGTGATCGCCGCGATGTACGACGAGGCGGCCTGGCCGCGGCTGCGCCAGGCGCTGACCTCGGCGATGAAGCACCGCGACGGCGCCGGGCTGCTCATGCTGTCGGACGGCTACTACGAGCGGGACGCGGGCGGCAGGTACGCGAATCTGATGTCCGCGAACGCGGCCGTGAACTGCCTCGACCTGCCGCCCGCGTTCGCGGGCCCGGAGGACGTGGAAAAGGCGCTCCCGGCGTTCGAGAAGGCATCCCCGGTGTTCGGGCGGGGACTGGCCTGGGCGTCGCTGGGCTGCGCGTACTGGCCGGTGCGCGCGACCGGACGGCCGCACCCCATCCACGCGAAGGGGGCGGCGCCGATCGTGGTGGTGGGCACGACCCGCGACCCGGCCACCCCCTACCGCTGGGCGCGCTCCCTCGCCTCCCAGCTCTCCTCCGGCAGGCTCCTCACTTACGACGGTGACGGCCACACCGCATACGGCCGCGGCAGCAGGTGCGTGGACTCGACGATCGACGCGTATCTGCTCCGCGGTACGCCACCGGCGAAGGGAAAGCGCTGCTCGTAGGCGCCGCGCCACTCCCTGGGGGTTCCCCCTCCGGGGGATGGTCAGAGCACCCCCGGAATCTGTGTAGACTTACCGATGTTGCTGATCGCACCATAGTGCGGGCAGCGCGCCGCCTTAGCTCAGATGGCCAGAGCAACGCACTCGTAATGCGTAGGTCTCGGGTTCGAATCCCGAAGGCGGCTCACCTGAACCCCAGGTCGGAAATGCTTCCGACCTGGGGTTTTATCGTTAGGCGGACGCGACGGCGACGCCGGGAGCGGGCCGCGCGGGTGTCGGCAGGGCCTCCCGATGCTGTCCGGCTGCTCCCGGTATCCGACGGCCCCCGGTCATCAGTGACCGAGGCCCAGCACGGACCGTCGCGGCCCGCACAGGTGGACAGGACCTCACCCCGCTTGCCGCGGCCCCCCTGCTGACGCGCGCCAGAGAGCCGGCGAGCGGGGCGAGTGCGACACCGCGCGAGTCCCGTCGGCCGGGCCAGCCGGCACCGCCGTGCAGGGCCCTGTCCGGCCGCGCCACCGAGTGACGCACTCGAATCCCGAAGGCGGCTCCAACGGACCCCGGGGCGGATATCTTTGCGCGGCGTCCAGGCCGCGGTCCTCCAGAACGGCCGGGTGCAGCCCGCGCACCAGACTGCTCAGCTCCTCTATCGCCTCCTTCGCCTCCCGGTGCGCCTCGTCGATCACCCGGCGGGCGTCCTCGGGCAGGTCCCCGAGCGGGGCCTTGGCCAGCCCGAGGTTGACCGCCAGTGAGACCAGCCCCTGCTGGGCTCCGTCGTGCAGGTCCCGTTCGATGCGCCGCCGTTCGGCGTCGGCCGCGTCCACCAGGCCCGCCCGGCTCTCGGCCAGGGCCTCGACCCGGCGTGCCAGTTGCTCCTCGCGGCTCGGGCCGAGCAGCACGGTGGCGGCCCGGGTGTCGAGCCGGACGAGGGCTCCGGAAAGCCAGGAAGCCGCGTAGAGGAGGGCGATTCCGGCAGCGGTGACGTAGGCCGCCCAGGTGGTGTAGCCGGGGTGGTCGACGCGCCAGTCCAGTGGCACCAGCCAGAGCCACACGTAGACGGAGGCGGCGGCGATGGCCGCGGCCCATGTCAGAAGGACGAAAGCCGAGGCGAGGGCCAGCAGCGGCCCGTCCAGCAGGTGGTACATGAGCTGCCGCCGGCCCTGCGGGGACCGTAGCCACTTGCGCAGCGGGGGTCGCCTCCCGCTGTAGGGGGAGGGGATGTCCACGCCCAGCCGGGCATGGAAGCGGTCGTGCTGTGCCACGGTCAGCAGCGGGCCGGAGAGCACGACGGCGGCGAGCGGGACGAGCACCGCGAGGAGGACGGCAGCCATCGACACCGGGACGAAGAGCATCCAGGGCAGGGCCATGACCAGCAGTACGCCGAGTTGGATCAGGACCCCCGTGGCGATGAACGCGACCGGTCGTCCGGCTCCTTGGAACGGCCGCAGGACAACACCCCGCAGACGGGCGGTAATGGGCATGGGCCAACGGTAGGTGTCGAGGTCAGGGGCGGTCCATGGCGTAAATGGCCGCCTTGGGGGTGCAACCGGTGCCACCCCGGAACGGACACCTGCGTTACTGACCGTGAGCACCACGCGCTGAAGGCTTGAGGACGTGAAGGAAAGCGGGGAACACGAGGAGACCGAGCCGATGAGCGTGCTGTGTGTCCGTCGCGGTCAGGGCCGTAGGTCGAGCTCCGCCGGGATGCGGATTCGCCGCCGGTGCCGTGCGGAACACGTCCTGGTCGTCTGCGGGGTGGCTCTGCTGCCCTGGCTGGTCGTGTTGGCCAACGGCCTGCCGGGAACCACCACCGCCGCGCACTGGTGCAGTGCCTGGATCGGCCTGGATGCCTTGGAGGCACTGGGCCTGATCACCACGGGAGTGCTGGCCGTACGCGGCCATCATCTGCACGCGCTCACGGCCGCCGCCACGGCGACGCTGCTGGTGGTCGACGCCTGGTTCGACACGATGACGGCGGCACCCGGCGCGGACCGGTTCTCGGCGGTGGCGATGGCGTTCGGCGCGGAGCTGCCGCTGGCGGTGGTGTGCGCCGTGCTGGCTGTAAGAGGGCGTGTCCGCGCGACGGCCTGACCACCTCCTGGCCCTAGGCCTCGTTTCCCGCTGCCGCCCACCACCGCATCGGAGAAGACCCATGCCCCACCCTGTCCTGACCAAGCCCGGCGTCCGCTGGGCACTCGCCGCGGGTGCCGTCGCCGCGGGCGCCTGGTGGTTCGGCGACCAGGCCCCTTACCCCTACAGCCAGCGAAGGCTGCTCGACCTGCAGTTGCCCTGCCTGACATCGCGCAACCTGGACTCCGTACTCAGGCCCCGGCCGGGGGAGCGGATGCTGGAGGTCGGCCCCGGCAGCGGCCTGCAGTCATTGCATGTCGCGCCGCAACTCGGGCCGGACGGACGGTTGGACGTTCTGGACATCCAGCCGGAGATGCTCGACCACGTGATGCGCGGCGCGCAGCGGCGGGGTATCGCCAACATCACGCCGACCCGGGCCGACGCCCGCGAACTCCCCTTTGCCGACGGGACGTTCGACGCCCTGTACCTGGTGACCGCACTGGGCGAGATACCGGAGCCGGAGCGGGTGCTGGCCGAGGCGGTCCGGGTGCTGGCCCCCGGCGGCCGAATCGTGGTCGGCGAGTTCTTCGACCGCCACTGGATCCCGTTCGGCACGTTGCACCGCCTCGCCGACGGGTCCGGCCTCCACCTGGCCGGCCGCCACGGGTCCACCTTCGCCTACCTGGCCCGCTTCCACCCCTGCTCAGCGGCGGCCTGACCCTGCCGTCCGGCCGACCACGGGGAGGCGGGCCGGTCCGGCCGGACGTCCCGTCCTGAAGGCTCGTTTCCACCGCAACGGTTGCCCATCCACCGCCACGGTTTCCCATCAACGCGAAGGGGCCCGCGTGCGCCCTGGTCAGGACGCACGCGGGCCCGTTCTCACCCGGTGTCCGAGTGCGGGATCGATCTCCCGCCGGTACCGGTCAGCTCAGCCGGTAGCCGCCGTAGCCGAATCCGACCTTGACGCGGGAGGCCAGCGGGTGCGAGACGTCGCCGGTGCCTTCGTACAGCCACAGGTTGTTGCTGCTGTCGCGGGCGATCAGGTCGGAGTGACCGTTGCCGGTCATGTCCCCGTTCATCACGTACGCGTTGTAGTGGAAGCCCCAGCCGATCTTCACGCGGGGCGCCAGCGGGGTCGACGGGTTGCCGGTGCCCTTGTACAGCCACAGGTTCCCGGAGGAGTCCTGAGCGAGCAGGTCGAGCTTGCCGTCGCCGGTGAAGTCGCCCTTGCCGAAGACGTTGCTGCCGTACGCGCCCCAGCCGGTGCCGATCTCGACACGCGAGCCGAAGTTGCCGTGGCCGGTGCCCGGGTAGCGCCAGAAGTTGCCGCTGGAGTCGATGGCCAGCATGTCCTGCTGGCCGTCGCCGGTGAGGTCGCCGGGCACGAGCAGGACCTTCATGCTGTTCCAGCCGGCCCCGAGCTTGGTGACGTCGGTGTTGCCGGTGGACAGGTTGAGGTGCTGCCAGTACAGGGTGCCGTCGGTGGTGCGCACCAGCAGGTCGGCGTAGCCGTCGCGGTCGAGGTCGGCCTGGCGCACCAGGTTGACCCCGCTCCAGTCGCCGAGCGAGATCCGCGGCGCGAAGGACTTGCCGCGCGAGTCGTACTCGTAGCCCTGGCCGTTGGAGGCGATCGCGAACATGTCCGCGCGACCGTCACCGCTCAGGTCGGTGTCGTCGATCCGCGGTTCGGTCGCCCCGACGTACGTGCTCAGCTTGGTGAAGACGCTGTACGAGCCCTTGGCCACGCAGTCCTGCACGCCCCACGACACGACGCCGACGACGCGTCCGTTCACGACCAGCGGACCGCCGGAGTCGCCGTTGCAGGTGGCGACGGTGTCGGTGTCCGTGCCGCTGGCCGGATTGCCCACGCACGTCATGGCGCCCGTGACGAAGTCGCTGCCGTAGAAACTCGAGCAGGTCGAGTCGCCGTTCACCGGCACGGTGGCCTTGCGCAGGGTCTGCGAGATGTCCTGGCTGGTGGAGCTGGTGCGCCCCCAGCCGTAGATCTGCGCCGGGGTGCCCGCCTTGTACGACGTGGTGTCGTCGGAGGTGGTGATGGGCAGCGGTTGGGCGCTGATCGGGTCGGGCAGCGTCAGCACGGCGACGTCGTTGACGGCGGTGCCGGTCGAGGTGATCCGGAACGAAGAATCGTTCCACTGCCGCCAGACGCCCGCCACCGTTCCGCCGTGGAAGTCGGTGGTGTTGGTCGACGAGTCGGTGGTCGGCAGCTGGGCGGTGCCGTAGATGATGGCGCCGTTGTTGTGCCAGTCGTAGCCCGAGACGCAGTGCGCGGCGGTGAGGATCTTCGTGGGCGACACGACGGTGCCACCGCAGAAGAAGCCGACGTCGTCACTGGTGTCGCTGGTGCCCTTGTCGTCGTAGTACCACAGCTGCACCATCCACGGGGCCGTGGAGATGCTGGTGGTCGTGCCGCCGATGATCTGCGGGCTGGCGGTGCCGGAAGCCGACGGCTGCGGCTTCGGGCTGGTGGTGGTGCCGGACGCCGTGCCCGCGCTCGCGGCGGGGCGCAGGCTGGCGGGGGTGTTGGCGGCCGGCGCGGTGATCGCGCCCTGCACGCGGGCCTTGAGCTGCGACTTGCCGACGCTGTCGTGGCCCTGGACGCCGATGTCCGTCGGCAGGGGCGCCGCGTTGGCGGGCGCCATGAGGAACGCGCCGGCGCCGCCGAGGAACAGCGTGGCGGCAGCGGCGCGTACGGCTATCCGGCCCCGGCGGCGGTGATTCCCGCCTCTGTGGGCAGAGGACACTCAGGTCTCCTGATGAGTGAAGATGCTGGAGAAGTGCTTGAAGACAAGCGGCTGATAGTACTGTCGACTCGCTGATCTTCACCAGTCGCACAGGCCACAGATGCTTAAAGTTTTCGCCTAGGACACCGGTTGCCCCTCCTGTGCGGAAGCGGATCGCGAACGCTCGTGCGGCGAAGTCGAGTTGTCGCTGTCAGCGCTGTCAGCGCTGTCAGCGCATCGCCGTGTCCCGCGTGCGGGGGCACGGCTGCACCGCAGGGCGGCGACCACGCGCGGGGCTCGGCCGGAACTCCCCTTCACGGACGGGACGTTCGCCGCCCCGCCTCAGCGTCGGCCCGACGCCATCCGCTGCCGTACGGCCTCGTAGGTGAACAGCGCCGCCGACACTCCGACGTTGAGCGAGTCCACCTGGCCGAACATCGGGATCTTGGCCTTCGTGTGGCTGCCCCCCAGCCACCGGTCCGACAGGCCGTACTTCTCGCTGCCGACGAGGATCGCCGTGGGCCCGGTCATGTCGACGTCCGCCATCAGGACGTCGGTGTCGGGGGTGGTGGCGACGACGTTCACCTCGTGGTCGGCCAGCCAGCGCATGACCTGTTCGGAGTCGGCCGAGGCGATCGGGACGGCGAACACCGTGCCCTTGCTGGCCCGGATCACGTTGGGGTTGCCCCAGTCGGTCACCGGGTTGGCGGAGATGACCGCGGTCACTCCGGCCGCGTCCGCGGTGCGCAGCATCGAGCCCAGGTTGCCGGGCTTCTCGACGCTCTCGCAGATCAGGAAGAGGGACCGGTCGTCGACCTGGATGCGGGAGAGGTCGGTCTCGATGTCCGGGACGACGGCGAGCCAGCCGTCCGGGCCCTCGCGGTACGCCGCCTTGTCGAACGCCTGCCTGCTGAGGCTGTACAGGGCGGCGCCGCGCTCGGCCGCACGGGCCACCACGTCCCGCGGGTCGGACCCGCCGGTCAGCGCGGGGCAGAAGTACAGCTCACGGGGGCGCACACCGGCCCGCAGCGCGAGGTCCAGTTCCTCGTACCCCTCCACGAGGGTCACTCCGGCTGCCTGCCTGCTGCGTCGGCGGCGGAGGGCGGCGAGTTCCTTGACGTGGGGGTTGCTCGGGCTGGAGATCTCCTTGGGCGACCCGGCCCGGGGGTTGGACGGCATGGGCGGTGGGAGTCACGGTCCGCGGCGGGCTCCGATCCTCCGCCCCCTTTCTCGTGTTCTCGCTCGTGCTGCTGTGGTGCGCTGCGCTGCCGCGCGGTTGCGGCCAGCGTACATGCGGGCCCGGGGACGGGGCGCCGCGTGCCCGCGCGCCCCGTCCCGTCCCCTACGCCCCGGAAAGTCGTCCGGTACGGGGGGAACCGGCGGACACCGGGCGTCCTCTTGGTGAACGGCTAGCATCGCGTGGTCAGTCGTCGGTGGGATGGGGTGGGTGTCGTGTCGCAAGCGCAGGCGCAGGCGCAGGCGCAGGCGCAGGCGCAGCCGCAGCAGGAGCAGGGGCCCAGGATCGCCGTCGCCGTCGTGACCATGGGTAACCGGCCCGCCGAGGTCGACGCGCTCCTCAGGTCCGTCGCCAAGCAGGACCTCGCCCCCTCCCGCATCGTGATCATCGGCAACGGCTGCCCGCTGCCCGAGTTCGCCGAGCGCCTTGACCTCCCGGGCGAGGTCACCTGCATCGAGACCGACGAGAACCTCGGCTGCCCCGGCGGCCGCAACGTGGGCCTCGCCCGGTTGCGGGAGTTCGGGGACGTCGACGTCGTGGTGGAACTCGACGACGACGGGTTGCTCGTGGACGCCGACGTGCTGCGCCGCGTACGGGACCTGTACGCCGCCGACCCCCGGCTCGGCATCGTCGGTTTCCGCATCGCCGACGAGCACGGCGAGACCCAGCAGCGGCACGTGCCCAGGGTCGGGGCCGCCGACCCGATGCGCGGCGGGGAGGTGACCGGCTTCCTCGGCGGCGGGCACGCGCTGTCCATGGCCATGCTCGCCGAGACCGGCGACTGGCCCGCGGAGTTCTTCTTCGCACACGAGGAGACCGACCTGGCCTGGCGGGCCGCCGACGCCGGGTGGACCATCCTGTACGCGCCGGAGTTGCTGCTCCAGCACCCGAAGACCTCACCCGCCCGGCACGCCGTCTACTACCGCGTCACGGCCCGCAACCGCGTCTGGCTCGTACGGCGGCGACTGCCGCTTCCCCTCATCCCGGTCCACCTCGGGGTGTGGATCGCCGTAACCCTCCTGCGCACCCGGTCGGTCGGCGGGCTGAAGGCCTGGTTCGGCGGGTTCCTGGAGGGACTGCGGACCTCCGGCGGCGCACGGCGGCCCATGCGCTGGCGCACGGTGTGGCGGCTCACCAGGCTCGGCCGGCCGCCGATCATCTGAGGGTTCCGGGGTGATCCGGAACCCCCGGATCGGATGGTCCGGAACCCCGGATGGTCCGGGACCCCGGATGGTCCGGGACCCCGGATGGTCCGGAACCCCGGATGGTCCGGGACCCCGGATGGTCCGGAACCCCGGATGGTCCGGACCGCCGGTTGCCGGAGGCCCCGGTTGCGGGACGCCCGAGGAGTAGCCCGCGCGGTGGTGGGCAGGCGCACCCCATGGAGGCGGCCCGCGCGCGGAGACGACGAAGGACCCGGTCGTTCACCTCTACCGACCGGGTCCTCGTGCGATCCCGGATCCGGCCACGGCGGCGACACTCCCCCGAGCTACGCGTGAACGCGCGCACCGTCGGGCCAGATCCGATGAAAGGATCACATCAGGCCACGCCAACAGATCGCTAACATGGGGCCAACGGCTGGCGAGGAAGCCGTGAGCTGGCCTGTTTTACTAGGAGTTGTGGCCCGGTTCGATGGAAACGCGCCGTTCGTCGACGCGATCCGACGGCGGGACGCGGGGGTCGGGCCGCGCGATCAGGCGTTACGCGGCGGTCGTGCCGCACGGTGAGGCGAGGCACGGCGAGCGTGCCATCGGGGTCCCCCCTGCTCGAGCGAAGCCGAGAGGTCGGGGGAGGAAGGGCGACGGGGCGGCGATGCGGGACGGGCTGCGGTTCGGACTGCTGGGTCCGCCCGTCGTGTACGGCGCCGACGCCGAGGTGCGCACGATCGGCAGTGGCAAGGTGCGCGCCCTGCTGGTCGCGCTGCTGCTGGAGCCCGGCCGGGTCGTCTCGGTCGAGGCCCTGAAGGACGCGCTGTGGGCCGGCGCGCCGCCGGCCTCCGCACAGGCGTCCCTGCAGAACCACGTCACCCGGCTGCGCCGCCTGCTCGGCGACGACGGCAGTGAGCGGCTGCGCGCGGTGCCGCCCGGCTATCTGCTGCGCGTCGACGAGGGCGAACTGGACGTGCGCGTCTTCGAGGAGCACCTGATCGCGGCCCGCGCCGCACACGCCGCCCGGGACTGGGAGGGCGCCCTGCGCGAGGCGTCCGCCGCGCTCGCACTGTGGCGCGGCACCCCGCTCGCCGGGCTTCCTCACGAGACCGGAGCGCATGCGCTGGTGCAGCGGCTTCAGGAGGCGCGGCTGCTCGTCCTGGAGTGGCGGTACGACGCGGAACTGCAGCTCGGTGGGGCGCGGCTCGGGAACCTGGCACCGGAGTTGGCCGCGCTGGTCGCCGAGCATCCGCTGCGGGAGGGGTTCCACCGGCTGCTGATGCTGGTCCTGCACCGCGCTGGGCGCCCGGCGGAGGCCCTGGCCGTCCACCGCGACCTGCGGGCCCGTCTCATCGAGGAGCTCGGCGTCGAGCCCGGCGCCGCGGTGCGCGAGGCGCATCTGGAGATCCTCCGGGAGGGGCAGGCCGCGAGCGGCGACGGGACGGGAGCGGACGCTCAGCAGGCGGACGACCCGTGCACCGACCACCCGGGCCGCGACCGTACGAAGGCGCCCAGGCCCGCCCAACTCCCACCCGCTCCCGCGCACTTCACCGGTCGCGAAGCCGTCCGCGAGGATCTGCTGCGGTTCCTCGCCGCCGAACGCGACACGCCTGGCATCGCCGTGGTCAGCGGTATGGCCGGGGTCGGCAAGAGCGCGCTGGCCCTGCATGTGGCGCATGGACTGCGAGAACGCTTCCCCGACGGTCAGCTCTACGTCAATCTGCACGGCGCCACCCCCGGCATGACCCCGCTCGTCCCCGCGCAGGCACTCGCCGCGCTGCTGCGCGACCTCGGCGCCGAGTCGCACCGCATCCCGGAACACCCGGACGCCGCCGCCTCGTTGCTCCGCTCGCTGCTCGCCCCGACCCGCACCCTGATGGTGCTGGACGACGCGGCGCACGCCGCCCAGGTGCGTCCGCTGCTGCCCGGCGGCCCGGGCTGCGCGGTGATCGTGACCAGCCGTTCCCCGCTCACCGCGCTCGACGGCGCGCACCGGGTCCCGCTCGCCCCGCTCAGCGACGAGGACAGCGCGGCCCTGCTGCGCGCGCTCTCCGGCCGGGACGGCCTGCACGCCGGGCACCCGCTCGTCGAACTCGCCGGGCGGCTCCCGCTCGCCCTGCGCATCGTGGCGGCGCGACTCGCCGCCCGCCGCGCCCTCACCCCGGACGTGCTGGCCGGTCAACTCGCCGCCACCGAGGGGCGGCTGCACCATCTGGAGTACGACGACCTGAGCGTGCGCCGGTCGCTCGCCGTCGCACACGACGCGCTGCGCGCCTCCGACCGCGAGGCCGACCGGGACGCGGCACGCGCCCTCGCCCGGATCGGCGCCCTGGACCTGCCCGGCTACGGCGCGTCCCTCCTCGCCCGCCTCCTCGGCACGGACGAACGCCGCGCCGAGGCCGCCCTCGACCGCCTGGTCGACGTCGCCCTGCTGGAGGAGACCGCCTACGGCCGGTACGCGCCGCACGACCTCGTCCGGGACTTCGCCCAGGAGACCGTGGCGAGCGAACAGGGCGTCGAGCCGGAGCGCTGCGGCGCCGAGGTCGCCCTGCGCTGGTACGCCGCGATGGCCACGCGCGCCCTCGAGGCGCTGGTCGAGCCGGGCACCGAGCGCACGGACCGGCTCCGGGCGACCCCCTCACAGCCCCGGACGCACACGGCGGACGTGGCGTCCGTGCCCGCCTTCGGCTCCGCCGAGGCCGCCGCCGACTGGATCGTCCTCGAACTGGAGAACATCGTCGCCCTCGTGGAGCGTCACGCGGACACCTTCGCCCATGTGCCCCTGCTCGTCCGCATGATCGCCTCCCCCTTGCAGCGCCGTGGCCGCGTCGCCGAGTCGGAGGCGCTCGTACGCGCCGCCCTGCGCGGGGCGCGGGCCCTCGCGGACGCACCGGCGGAGGCCTACGCGCTGCTGGACATGGCCGGGGTGCAGTTCCTGAAGGGCCGGGGCAACGACGCGCTCTCCCTGCTGGACGAGGCGCTGGAGATCTGGCGGCGGCTCGGCGATCTCTCCTGCCTGTGCCGTGGCCTGAACAACCGGGGGCTGCTGCTGGGGGTCCTCGGGCGCTACCAGGAGTCCGGTGAGGCGCTCAGGCAGTGCCTGGAGTACACGCGTGTGCTCGACGACCCGATGCAGGAGGCCATCACCTACAGCAACCTCGGCAACCTGTACGAGCACACGGACCCGCGGGGCGCCATCGGCCACCACCGCCGCAGCCTGGAGATCGGCGAGCGGATCGGTCATGTGATCGTCCGTCACTCCGCACACTGCAACATGGGCTTCGCCCATCTCGCGCTCGGTGAACCGGACGCCGCGGTACCCCACTTCGAGGAGAGCCTGCGCATCCTCGGCGGACACGGCCACTGGCAGGGCGAGTCCCAGACCCGGCTGGGCCTGGTGCGGGCGCTGCGGGAACGGGGGGACCCCGGGCGGGCCGCGCGCGAGTGCGATGTGCTGCTGTGTCTCGCCGCCCGGCGCGGCGACCGCTACACCGAAGGGCTCGCCCGCCACCAACGGGGCCTGCTGTGCCGGGCCGAGGGCGACGCCGAGGAGGCCCGCCGGCAGTGGGAGGCGGCCCTTTCGGCCCTGGAGTGCACGGACAGTCCGGTGGCGGGGGAGCTGAGGGAACTGCTGGCGGAGGGGTGAGACCGGACGGGCGCCGGCACTCGGCACCCTCGGTTCCGCGCCGCCTCACTTGGCGTCCGCGTAGCACTCCACCACCGCCGTCGTGAACGGAATCCGCACCGGTGTCTCGCCGAACGTCAGCCGCATCGCCAGGTCCGACGCCTCCTGGACGGCCGCGGCCACCGTCTCCGCCTCCTTCGCCGGGCAGTGCACGATCACCTCGTCGTGCTGGAAGAAGACCAGCTCGGCGGCGAGGTCCGCGCAGGCGCGGCGGAGCGCGGCGAGCATCAGCAGCGCCCAGTCGGCGGCGCTGCCCTGCACCACGAAATTGCGCGCGAAGCGGCCCCGGGCCCGGTTGGGGGACCTCCCTGCTCGAGTAGAGTCGAGAGCTTGGGGGACGGTGGAGGCGTACCCCGGCATCCACTGCTGGGGTTCGTCGGTCGGCGCCGGTGCCGTGTCCTCTTGCGGAATGCCCGCTTCCTCCGCAGCGTCGTCCGACGCCCCGGCCGCCGGCGGCGAAGTACGCCCCAGCCAGGTGCGCACCAGGCGGCCCTCCTCGCCGGCGCGGGCCGCGTCGTCGACGTAGGCGACGGCCTTCGGGAAGCGGCGGCGCAGCGCGGCGAGGTTCTTCAGACCGTCGCCGGACGTCTGGCCGTAGATCGCGCCGAGAACGGCGAGCTTTGCCTGGGCGCGGTCGCCGGAGAACGCCCGGTCGGACACCGACTGGTACAGGTCGGCGTCGCGGCCGGCGACCTCCATGAGCGCAGGGTCGCGGGAGATCGCGGCCAGGACGCGCGGCTCCATCTGGGCGGCGTCGGCCACGACCAGCCGCCGGCCGGGGTCGGCGACCACGGCACGCCGGATGACCTTGGGGATCTGCAGGGCGCCGCCGCCGTTGGTGACCCAGCGGCCGGTGACCGTGCCGCCCGGCAGGTACTCGGGGCGGAAGCGGCCGTCGCGCACCCAGTCCTGGAGCCAGGACCAGCCGTGGGCGACCCAGATGCGGTAGAGCTTCTTGTACTCGAGGAGCGGCTTCACCGCGGGGTGGTCGACGGACTCGATCTCCCAGCGGCGGGTGGAGCGCACCTTGATCCCGACCTGGGCGAACGCCTTGACGACGTCCGCGGGCAAGTCGGGGCGGACACGGCGGCCGAAGGCGGCGGACACCTCGTCGGCCAGCTCCGCCAGGCGCCGGGGCTCGCCCCCGCCCGCGTACCGCTCGCCGAGCAGTTCGTGCAGCACCTCCCGGTGGACGTCCGCGCGCCATGGCAGACCGGCGTGGTGCATCTCGGCGGCCACCAGCATGCCGGCCGACTCGGCGGCGGTGAGCAGCCGCATGCGGTCCGGGTGCGTGGCGGTGTAGTGCCGCCGCTGCTGGTCGGCGTAGACCTCGACGAGGTCCTTCAGGGGGACGTGGACGGGGCTCGGCTCGAACAGCGAGGACTGCGCGCCGGGCTCGGCGGAGCGCGGAGGCGGATCGGGCGGTACGGGGCCGCCGCGCAGCCGGGCCAGCGCGGCGGCGGCCGACCGGGGCTCGCCGAGGCGTCCCTCGTGGCCGAGGAGGAGGGCCTCGGCGGCCTCGACGTCGTAGCACCGGTCGACTCGCACCCCCGTGGCGAGCAGACGTGGCTGGACGTCGGCGGTGGACCGCCACACCCACCGGGTGACCTCGGGCCGTGTGCGCACGGCCTCTGCGAGGTCCTCCTCCCTGACCACCGGCCCGGCGAGCAGCCCGTCCGGGCCGAGTGCGGCGACCTCCACGCCACCGTCCCCGGCCGGAGCGAGAGCCCAGCGCCCGGTCATGCTGCGAGTGTGACAGGGGGGTCTGACAATGGGCACTGACCTGCAAAAACGCCTTAGTGGTCCTTCTTGTCACGGGTCTTTAGGGCATCGGTGATCTCGGTCAGCTCCTTCTTGACGTTCTCCTCGGCCGTCGCCTTGTCGATGCCGAGACCGCTGAGCGGGCCCTCGCCGTTCTCCTGCTCGAGGAGCGCGAGGAGGATGTGCTCGGTCCCGATGTGGTTGTGGCCGAGGCGAAGAGCCTCGCGGAACGTCAGCTCCAGGGCCTTCTTGGCGGCGGGGGCGTAGGGGACGAGTTCCGGGACGTCCTCGGCGGGGGCCGGGAGTGCCGCGGCGGCCGCCTCGCGCACCGCCTCCAGGGAGACGCCCTGCGCGGTGATCGCCTTGGCGGCGAGCGCCTCCGGCTCGCTGAGGAGCCCCAGCACCAGGTGGGCGGGGGCGGTCTCGGCGTTGCCTGCCTCCTTCGCGGCGTTGTGCGCGGCCATGACCACCCCCCGCGCGCGGGGGGTGTAGCGGCTGAAGCCCTGGCTGGGGTCGAGGTCTGCGGACTCCTTGGGCACGAAGCGCTTCTGGGCCGCCTGCCGGGTGACGCCCATGCTCTTGCCGATCTCGGTCCAGGAGGCGCCCGAACGCCGGGCCTGGTCCACGAAGTGGCCGATCAGGTGGTCGGCCACGTCGCCGAGGTGCTCGCCGGCGATCACGGCGTCCTGGAGCTGCTCCAGGGCGTCGCTGTGGACCTTCTTGATGGCGTCGATGAGGTCGTCGAGACGCAGGTTCGCTGAGATGTAGGGATTCACCGTCATGTGTCAACCGTAAGTTGACGGCCGGGGGAGTGTCAACCTGAGGTTGACAATTGCCGGGTGCCCGCCCGTGTCACGATCGACCGTGTGAGTACGACGACCACCGTGGACCGCGCCTTGCGGGCAGCCCTCTACGACGACACCGACTCCGCCCTCGACACCGGCGCCTCACTGCTCGCCGCCGATCCCGCGGCCGACGCGGAACTCGCGCGCCGTGGGCAGGAGTTCGTCGCGGCGGCCTGGCGGCGCGGCTGGCAGCCCGCCGACGTCGTCCGCTTCGTGCGCCGCGAAATGGACGACGTGCACGTACGGCTCGTTGCGCAGCTGATCATCGGCGAGGCGGGCCGGCGGCCCGCCCCCACGCCGCGCTGGGCCGCCCAGCTGAAGGAGCTCAGGGAACTCGACGGCGAACCGCAGCGCGGCCCGGACCGTTTCTCCCACGCCACCGCAGTCCTGGAGCTGTACCGCCTGCTGTTGCGCCTGCCCGCCCTCGAACGTCTCGACGAGGCCCGGCCCTCCGCCGCCCCCAGGCAGCCGGAGTCCCGCATGCTCACCCGCATCCGCGCCCTGCTCGCCAAGGCGGAGGCGACCGGATACCCGGAGGAGGCCGAGGCGCTCAGCGCCAAGGCGCAGGAGCTGATGGCGCGGCACAGCATCGACGAGGCGTTGCTCGCGGCCCGTACGCACCCCGGGGACGCGCCCGGCGCCTGCCGCATAGGCGTCGATCCGCCGTACGAGACGGCCAAGGCGGTGCTCCTGGACGCCGTGGCCGCCGCGAACCGCTGCCGGGCTGTGTGGCACGACGCGCTCGGCTTCTCCACGGTCGTCGGCTTCGAACCCGACCTGGAAGCCGTCGAACTCCTCTACACCTCGCTGCTGGTGCAGGCCACCACCGCGATGACGAGGGCGGAGACGGCACAGCGCAAGGGCGGCCGGAAGCGTACGAAGACGTTCCGGCAGTCGTTCCTGGCCGCGTACGCGCACCGCATCGGCGACCGGCTCCGCGCCGCCGCCGAGGGGGCCGAGGGGCAGGTGACCGGCGGCGGGAGCGAGTTGCTGCCGGTGCTCGCGGCCCGGGACGTCGCCGTCGCGGACCGCATGGAAGAGATGTTCCCCGACACGGTCACCACCCGGCTGCGCGGCGTCAGCGACGCGGCCGGATGGGAGCAGGGGGCCGCGGCCGCCGACCGTGCCCAGGTCACGGGGCGGCCCCGGCTCCCCTGAACGTCGCGTCAGTCGCCCGCGACCTGGATCGGGCTCACCGAGGCGTCCGGGGTCTTGCCGCCCTTCAGTGCGACCTCGCCGTACGACCACGGGTAGCTGTGCGCGTCACCGGCGCCCGGGACGGTGATCTTCACGTTCTTCGCCGCGGCGCTGTCGGTGCCGCCCGCCTTCCCGCGCACGTAGGTGATCGTGAAGGTCGCGGTGTCGCCCTTCTGCAGCGTCACCTTCTCCGGGTTCGCACCCTCCTGGTAGGCCACCTTCCAGCCGGTGTCACCGCCGGTCAGCTCGATGGCCGGGAAGCCGTCGAAGGCGCACGGACGGCTGCCGTCGTTGGTGAGGGTGACCGGGACGTTGCCGGTGTCGCCGGCGGTGGTGGCGGCGTTGGCGGGGCCGACCTTGATGCCGAGGGTGCACTCGGCGGTGTTCTTGCTCTTGCCGCTGTCGCCGCTCTTGTCGGCGCTGCCGCTGTTGCTGCTGCTGTCACAGGCGGTCAGCGCCAGGGCCGCCACGAGGGCGGTGACGGCGAGACGGACGGGAAGGGCGCGCATCGGGCTCCTCTGGTTCGTGATGGTGCTCATGGATCATCACGCAGGCGTGCGGTCCCTCGTTGCGCGCCCTCCCCTTACGCGGGCGCCGTCGGCCACGGTTGTCGCGATTCGCCCCGTATGCTGCCCGCCGCCGGTCCGGGTCGGGGCCGCGGTGAAAGGGCGGGTCGTCACGGCCCCGGGCTCGCCGCCGGGAACCCGCTCGGGAGCTTGCCGCCCTCCGCCTTGGTGTACGTCTCCGTGCCCCCGCCGCCCTCCCACGTCACCTTCATGCTGCTGGAGGTGACCGAGTCGACCATGCCGGTGCTGCGGCTCTTGCCGCCGCCGGTGCACTTGAGGTGGATCATCTGCATGCCCGCCTCCTCGCCCGCGGTCCCGCTGCACACGGTCCCGCCCATCGCGAAGAGCCCGGCCTGCCTGCCGTTGATCACCAGGGCCACGGCCTTCCCGCCGGTCGTGGCCAGCCAGCTCCCCTCGAGCTTCCCGGCCTTCCCCGCCGAGGAGGCGGAGCTCCCGCCGTTGTCCGCGGAAGCCGAGGACGAGGACGCGCCGGGCGTGGCCGACGCGCCGCCGCCCGAGGCGCCGGAGCCGCTGCTGCAGCCGGTCAGCATGAGCGCCGCCGCACAGCCCGCGGCCGCGAGCGCGACGCGGGCCTGTCGACGCGTGACATGGGTCGCCGTGGTCACTGAAGTCTCCCAGGGGTGCCGATGACGTCGTGGGGACGGCCGCTGGCAAGCTACCAGGACATCGGCGACCACCATAGGTAGGGGATCTCCTACGTTTGACGGGTAGGAGATCCCCTACCTATTGTGCGGCCATGACCATCACGCACGCTTCTTTCGTCACCCTCCCCGTCGCCGATCAGGAGCGAGCCCTGCGCTTCTACACCGACGTCCTCGGGTTCCAGGTCACCGCGGACCTGGACGTGCCCCAGGGGCGCTGGCTCCAGGTCGCCCCCGAGGGCGCCCGGACCGTCTTCACGCTGTCCGGGCCGGGAATGGGTGATTTCGAGCCCGGCAGCGCCCGGGGGATCATGTTGGTCACGACCGATGTCGACGCCGACTGCGCCCGCCTGGCCGAGGCGGGGGTCTCCGTACAGGGCCCGGACGACCTCCCCTGGGGCCGGATGGCGTCCTTCCGGGACCCGGACGGCAACGGTCTGATGCTGCTGACGGAGGCTCACGGATAGGAAGACCGCCATGACCACGACCGGGGCCGGGGCGGACACCGCCGCGGAGGACCGCGTCTTCGCCGCGCTCGCCAACGCCACGCGCCGCGAGGTACTGCACCTGCTGCGGGAGAAGGGGCCGCAGCCCGTCCAGGCCCTGGCCGACCACTTCGCCATGCGCCGACCGAGTCTGTCGGAACATCTGAAGGTGCTGCGCGAGGCCGGTCTCGTCTCCGAGCAGCGCTCCGGCCGGCAGCGCATCTACCGTCTTCAGGCCGCGCCGCTCGCCGAGGTGCAGGACTGGCTCCATCCGTACGAGCGGTTCTGGCGCGAGGCGCTGAAGGGTCTCGGCGATCTGCTCGACCGTATGCCCGACGATGACCAGCCATGAGCACCGCAGACGACGACGATCTCACCACCGTCCGTGTCGAGCAGTTCCTGCCGCACCCGCCCGCCAAGGTCTGGCGCGCCCTCACCGAGCCCGTACTGCTCGCCCAGTGGCAGATGCCCGGCAGCGAGAACTTCCGGCTCGAGGTCGGCCACCGCTACACGATGACCTCGGTGCCGCGACCCAATGCGCGCTTCTCCGGCACCGTCGAGGTGCGGGTTCTCGCCTACGAGCCGGAACGGATGCTGCGCGTCCGCTGGGCCGACGCCGACCCCGGCAACCCCGCGGACTGGACCATCACGTGGACATTGGAACAGGAAGGCCGTGGAACGCGTCTCTTCCTAGTGCACGAAGGGTTCGACCCGGACGACCCGGCACAGATGATGGCGCGGAAGATCATGCACGGGGGCTGGAGCTCACATGTGATGCGAGCTCTGGGGCAGACGCTTGACCGACTGTAGCCAGACCGCAGCCGGAGCGTAGTCAAGGAACTGTAAAAGCTGTAACCACAGGGCCACCCCGCGTGCACGTGCATCTGCTCCTGCATCTGCACGTGAACGGGGTTATGATCCGGGGAAGTTGACCGCTGCATCAATGGCCATACCAGCCACAGCACCACCCGGGGAGCGACCTGTGGACCACGACGTGTGCGACGTGGACGACGTGTACAACGGCATGGCTGCGACAGAGCTGGAGGGAGTGGCCTGGCAGAAGAGCCGGCACAGCAACTCCCAGGGGTCATGTGTGGAGTTCGCCCGGCTGCCCGGGGGAGAGGTGGCGGTGCGCAACTCGCGCTTCCCCGACGGGCCCGCGCTGGTCTACACCCGCGCGGAGATCCAGGCGATGCTGCTGGGCATCAAGGACGGCGAGTTCGACCATCTGATCGCGTGAGACGCCGCACCGGCGTTGCATCCGGTGGATCACGGGAGCGGCGGACGTCTCCCGCCGCAACAGGGCCGGTTCGGTGGCGCGTGGAAGCGCGCGCGTCCGCAACAGGCTGAAGCCTGCGGCCACATGGGGCGTCGCAGGCATGTAACACGCGTAGAACTCCGGCACCCGAAAATGCCGCGGGACATCACTCAGGACACACCTGCGCCGGCGGCAGCCGGAACAGCGCCCAGACCACCTTGCCGCTCAGCGTGCCCGCCAGCGGGTGCCAGCCCCAGCTGTCCGCGAACGATTCGACGAGGAACAGCCCGCGGCCCGACTCGGCCGAGCAGTCCTCCGAGTCGCCCGCGACCGGACTGTCATGACTGGGGTCGCGCACGGCGCACACCAGACGCGTGGTCCAGCGCATCAGGTGCAGTCGTACCGGTGCGTCCTGCTCGCCCGAGCGCACGGCGGAGGCCGGAAGGGCGTGGCGCAGGGCGTTGGTCACGAGTTCGGAGACCACCAGGCACACGTCGTCGAAACGCTCGCCCACATCCCACTGCCCGAGCGTGGCCCGGGTGAACCGCCGTGCCTCGCGCACCGCTTCGAGGCGGGCGGGCAGGGCACAGGAGGCGGCGCTGGACACGGCCGCGGGATCGAGCGGCGGAAGTCCCTGCCGTAAGGGCTCGAGCATGGTCGATCCATTCGTCCCCATGCGAGGCACTCCCGGGTGTTCGCGGTCGAGGCGATGCAGCGGTGGCGCGGAACCATGGTTTCGGATGAGCCAAGCAGATGCAAGGGCAGATGCACGTGCACGCGCCGGAATTGGCCGTTCCCGTACCGCTTTCCCCTTATTTCTTCAGCCACTTTCTTCCCTTGTGCTTGCCCTCTCCCATCTCTCCCTGCGCCTCATCTTTGTCTCCTTTCCATTTCTGTAACCGCACGAGTACAGCTCGGAGTGTTTTAGTGGCAGACTGCGCGATCTGAAGGACGTTGGGGAGGCTGACGAAGTGAGCGCTGGGGACTCGAGCGGTTCGGTGGTGCGGCGCATTCTGCTGGGATCCCACCTCAGGCGGCTGCGGGAGGCGCGCGGCATCACCAGGGAGCAGGCCGGCTACTCGATCCGCGCCTCCGAGTCGAAGATCAGCCGCATGGAGTTGGGACGCGTGAGCTTCAAGACGCGGGATGTCGAGGACCTGTTGACGTTGTACGGGATCACCGACGAAGCCGAACGCACGTCCCTGCTCTCCCTCGCGAAGGAGGCCAACGTCGCGGGGTGGTGGCACAGTTACTCGGACGTCCTGCCCAACTGGTTTCCGACGTACGTCGGCCTGGAGGGCGCAGCGCACCTGATCCGGTCCTACGAGGTCCAGTTCGTGCACGGCCTGCTGCAGACGGAGGCGTACGCGCACGCGGTGGTCTCCCGGGGCATGAAGGGCGCGAGCGCCGAGGACATCGACCGCCGGGTGGCGCTGCGCCTGGAGCGGCAGAAGTACCTCGTCTCGGAGAACGCCCCGCAGTTCCACGTCGTCCTGGACGAGGCGGCCCTGCGCCGCCCCTACGGCGACCGGCAGGTGATGCGCGGTCAGCTGCAGCATCTGATCGACATCTCCGAGCGCCCCAACGTACGGCTGCAGGTCATGCCGTTCAGCTTCGGCGGCCACTCCGGCGAGAGCGGTTCCTTCACGATTCTCAGCTTCTCCGAGTCCGACCTGTCCGACGTGGTGTACATGGAACAGCTCACCAGCGCGCTCTACCTGGACAAACGCGAGGACGTGACCCAGTACGAGGCCGCGATGAAGGAGCTGCAGCAGGACAGCCCCGGCCCGGACGAAAGCCGTGATCTGCTGCGAGGGCTGCTCCAGCTTTCCTGAGAGTCTCACCGGGAGTATCCCCAGGGAGCCCTCCAACGCCCGGCTGCCGCAAGTACGATGACGCGCAATCAGGCCGTGACGTGAGCGCGGGTGCGGAAACGGGTGTCTGCTTCGGCTGCCAAGGGATTGAGGGATCACATGTCGTCGTCCTACTTCACCGATCTGGCTCGGCAGTACATCGGCGGTGAGTGGCGCCCGGGCACCGGCTCCTGGGACATCATCGACTTCAACCCGTACGACGGCGAGAAGCTGGCGTCGATCACGATAGCCACGGTCGACGAGGTCGACGAGGCCTACCGGGCCGCCGCGGCCGCGCAGAAGGAGTGGGCCGCCACCAACCCCTACGTCCGCCGCGCGGTGTTCGAGAAGGCGCTCGGGCTCCTTCAGGACCGCGAGGCCGAGATCACCGAGGCGATCATCGCCGAGCTGGGCGGCACTCGGCTGAAGGCCGCCTTCGAGCTGCACCTCGCCAAGGAGTTCCTGCGCGAGTCCATCCAGCTGGTGATGCGCTCCGAGGGCAAGATCCTCCCCTCGCCCGTCGACAGCAAGGAGAACCGCCTCTACCGCGTGCCCGTCGGCGTCGTCGGTGTGATCAGCCCCTTCAACTTCCCGTTCCTGCTGGCGATCAAGTCGGTCGCCCCGGCGCTCGCGCTCGGCAACGGCGTCGTCCTCAAGCCGCACCAGGACACTCCGGTCGTCGGCGGCTCCCTGGTCGCCAGGATCTTCGAGGACGCGGGGCTCCCGGGCGGACTGCTCAACGTGGTGATCACCGACATAGCGGAGATAGGCGACGCTTTCCTCGAGCACCCGATCCCGAAGGTCATCTCCTTCACCGGCTCCGACAAGGTCGGCCGCCATGTCGCCACCGTCTGCGCCGCCCACTTCAAGCGCTCGGTCCTGGAACTGGGCGGCAACAGCGCGCTGGTGGTCCTGGACGACGCGGACGTCGACTACGCGGTCGACGCGGCCGTCTTCAGCCGGTACGTGCACCAGGGCCAGGTCTGCATGGCCGCCAACCGCGTCCTGGTGGACCGCTCGCTGCTGGGGGAGTTCACCGAGAAGTTCGTCGCCAAGGTGAAGTCGCTGAAGGCGGGCGACCCGCGCGACGCGGAGACCGTCATCGGTCCGGTCATCAACTCCTCGCAGGCGGACGCGATCACCGGTGTGGTGCAGCAGGCGATCGCCGAGGGCGCCACGGCGCTGGTGCACGGCGCGACCACCGACAACCTGGTCGAGCCGACCGTCCTCACGGACGTCCCCGCCGACTCCCCCATCCTGCGGCAGGAGATCTTCGGCCCGGTCGCGCTGCTCATCCCCTTCGACGGCGAGGAGGAGGCCGTCCGCCTCGTCAACGACACCCCCTACGGCCTCAGCGGCGCTGTCCACACCTGCGACGTCGAGCGCGGTGTCGCCTTCGCCCAGCAGATCGACACCGGCATGTTCCACGTGAACGACGGCACGGTCCACGACGAGCCACTGGTCCCGTTCGGCGGCGAGAAGAACTCGGGCATCGGCCGCCTGAACGGCGAGACGACGCTGGACGCCTTCACCACGCTGAAGTGGATCTCGATCCAGCACGGGCGGAGCGCCTTCCCCTTCTAGTGCTGTGGCCGGAAAGGTTTGCCGGACAGTTCGCGGCGTCCGGTGCGGTGCATCGCAAGGCGGAGCGTCGCCCGCGTACTGGATGTACTCGGGCGATGCGACAACGCGGCGAGGTGCCGTGCCGGGCGTCGCGAGCCGGTGAACCTTTCCGGACACAGCACTAGTCTCCGCGACGCGTAAGTGGCGGGCCCTTGCGGACAGAACCTGACCGCAAGGGCCCGTAGCGTCGTGGGTGTCAGGGAGAACCGGACCGACGAAGGGCGGCAGCCATGGTCACGCACGTACGAGCCGAGGCGCAGGGAGACGAGCGAGGGGCGCTGCTGTCGTTCGTGGAGGAGCAGCGCGGCGGCATCCGCCGGGCGGTGCTGGGGCTGACCGAGGAGCAGGCCAGGACCCGCCCGAGCGTCAGTGAGCTGTCCCTCGGCGGCCTGCTGAAGCATGTCGCCGAGGTCGAACAGACCTGGATCGCCCGGGCCAAGGGGGAGCCCCCCGCGGTCAAGCGGGACGAGTCGAACTGGCACGAGTGTTTCCAGCTCGTCGACGGCGAGACGGTCGCCTCGCAACTCGCGTACTGGGAGGAGGTCGCGGCCGGAACCGAGGCGTTCATCCGCGCCGTGCCGAGCCTCGACGAGACCTTCCCGCTGCCGAACGACCCCTGGTTCCCGCCGGACGAGCGGGTCTCGATGCGCTGGCTCATGCTCCACCTGATCCGTGAGACGGCCCGGCACGCGGGGCACGCGGACATCCTCCGGGAGTCCCTCGACGGGAAGACGGCGTTCGAACTGGTGGCCCTGGCGCAGGCGGGGTGAGCCAGGCCGGCGAGCGGCGGCTCAGTGGTGGAAGCTCGTGGCCGCCTCCTTGTCACGGGTCAGCGGGTAAGGCTGGCGCCCGAGTTCGGGCAGCAGGCGGGTCAGGTCCTCGAGGAACAGGTCCGCCAGGTCCGTCGAGAAGCCGTTGCGGCACACGACGCGCAGGACGGACAGGTCCTGCCGGTTGGCGGGGAAGGTGTACGCGGGCACCAGCCAGCCGTACTCGCGCAGCCGCCGCGAGACGTCGAAGACGTCGTAGGCCTCCACGTCCGGTGCCGTCGTGAAGGCGAACACCGGCAGCTCGTCGCCGCGGGTGAGGAGCCGGAAGTCGCCGAGCGACTCCACCCGCTCGGCGAGGCCCCGCGCCACGTTCCGCGTGGTCTGCTGGACCGCCCGGTACCCTTCCCGGCCGAGCCGCAGGAAGGTGTAGTACTGCGCGACCACCTGGGCCCCGGGCCGGGAGAAGTTCAGCGCGAAGGTCGGCATGTCGCCGCCCAGGTAGTTGACGCGGAAGACGAGTTCCTCGGGCAGTGCCTCCTCGTCCCGCCACAGCGCCCAGCCCACGCCCGGGTAGACCAGCCCGTACTTGTGCCCGGAGGTGTTGATCGACGCGACCCTCGGCAGCCGGAAGTCCCACACCAGGTCCTCGTCGAGGAACGGCGCGATCATGGCCCCGGAGGCGCCGTCCACGTGCACGGGGACGTCCAGACCGGTGCGCTCCTGGAGGGCGTCCAGGGCCGCGCACAGCTCCGCGATCGGCTCGTAGGATCCGTCGAAGGTGGAGCCGAGGATGCCGACGACCCCGATCGTGTTCTCGTCGCACAGGTCGGCGGCGGCCTGCGGATCGATGTGGAACCGGTCGCCCTCCATGGGCACCTGGCGCGCCTCGACCTCCCAGAAGTTGCAGAACTTCTCCCAGCAGACCTGCACGTTCACACCCATCACCAGGTTCGGACGGGCCGTGCTGGACGGGTAGCGGTCCGCGTTCCGCCGCGCCCAGCGCCGCTTCAGCGCCATCCCGGCGAGCATGCACGCCTCGCTCGACCCGGTCGTCGAACAGCCGACGGCCGCCTCCGGGTCCGGCGCGTTCCACAGGTGGGCGAGCATCGCCACGCAGCGGCGCTCCAGCTCGGCGGTGCGCGGGTACTCGTCCTTGTCGATCATGTTCTTGTCCCGGCACTCGTTCATCAGCACGCCGGCCTGAGGCTCCATCCAGGTGGTGACGAAGGTGGCGAGGTTCAGCCGTGAGCTGCCGTCCAGCATCAGTTCGTCGTGGACCAGTTGGTAGGCGGTCGTGGGCAGCATCGGCCCCGCGGGCAGCCGGTGCCTGGGCGGCGCCTCGGTCATCTCGACGACCGGATTGGCCTCCCCGTAGAAGGGGTTCATCGACCTCGGGCGCTCGTCGGGCTTTCCCGGTCCAGTGTGGAGCGGCATGGCGTTGCGTCTCCCATCGCGTAGGCGGAGCCGGTGATGCGTCGGTTTCCCTGTCGCCGGTCTCGTCGGTTCAACGAATCATGGTTCCGTCCGTGTGCGGGTGTATCCCCTTGCACCTCACGCGACGTGAGGGCCGAGGCTGAGGCACGTACCCAGAAGGGAGCGGAAGTGAGCTACTCGGTGGGCCAGGTGGCCGGCTTCGCCGGTGTGACCGTGCGCACGCTGCACCACTACGACGAGATCGGCCTGCTCACACCCAGTGAGCGCACGTACGCCGGTCATCGGCGCTACAGCGACGCCGACCTCGACCGGCTGCAGCGGATCATGTTCTACCGAGAACTCGGCTTCCCGCTCGACGAGGTCGCCGCCCTGCTCGACGACCCGGACACGGACCCGCAGGAGCACCTGCGGCGCCAGCACGCGCTGCTGACGGACCGGATCGAGAAGCTGCGGAAGATGGCGGCGGCCGTGGAGCACGCCATGGAGGCACGCAAGATGGGGATCAACCTCACGCCCGAGGAGAGGTTCGAGGTCTTCGGGGACAAGGACCCGGAGCAGTACGCGGAGGAGGCGGAGGCGCGCTGGGGCGGCACCGAGGCGTGGGCCGAGTCGCAGCGCCGCGCCGCCCGCTACACCAAGGAGGACTGGCAGCGCGTCAAGGCCGAGGTCGACGACTGGGAGAAGCGCTACGTCGCCCTGATGACCGCCGGCGAACCGCCGGCCGGCGAGCGCGCCATGGACCTGGCCGAGGAGCACCGGCTGCACATCAGCAGGTGGTACTTCGAGGTCCCGTACGAGATGCACCGATGCTTCGCCGAGATGTACGTCTCCGACGAACGCTTCAAGGCGTACTACGACTCCATGCGCCCGGGCCTCGCGGAACATCTCAGGGAGGCGATCGTGGCCAACGCGGCACGCCACGAGGGGTGAGTGCCACGAGGGGTGAGGGCCACCGGGGGGAGCGGCAGCACAGCTGTGACCAAGTTCCCGCACAGTGCATCGCGGGGACACCGGGGGAACCTGCCGGGGACACTGTGCGTTGATAGCTTTGTCCGGCCAGTGCCTGCGTGTCGGCCGCCCCAGGACGCCGTACGTACCTCCCCTCACCCCTCAGGAGCCCGGAACCGTGACGACGCTTGCCCTCGGACCGAGCTGGCTGGATCCGAACCACCTGCTCGACACCTTCGGCATCTGGGGTCTGCTCCTGGTGGTCTTCGCCGAGTCGGGTCTGCTCATCGGCTTCTTCCTGCCGGGTGACTCGCTGCTGTTCACCTGCGGCCTGCTGATCACCGCGGGGACGATGAAGTTCCCGCTGTGGGGGGCGATCGGCCTGATCTGCCTCGCCGCGATCCTGGGCGATCAGGCGGGCTACATGTTCGGCAAGAAGGTCGGCCCGTCGCTCTTCAGGCGCCCGGACTCCCGCCTCTTCAAGCAGGAGAACGTCACCAAGGCGCACGAGTTCTTCGAGAAGCACGGTCCGAAGTCCCTGGTGCTGGCCCGCTTCGTGCCCATCGTTCGCACGTTCACGCCGATCATCGCCGGCGTCAGCGGCATGAAGTACCGCTCGTTCCTGGTGTTCAACGTCATCGGCGGCGTCCTGTGGGGCGCGGGCGTCACGCTGCTGGGCTCCTGGCTGGGCAATGTGGCGTTCGTCCACAAGAACATCGAGCTGATCCTGATCCTGATCGTCCTCGTCTCGGTGATCCCGATCGTCATCGAGTTCCTGCGGGCCCGTTCCCAGTCGAAGAAGAACGCGCCCCAGCCCCAGGCACAGAGCCAGCCCCAGCCCCCGGTCATGGACGACGCGACGACCCAGCTGCGCCGCATCTCCCCGGACCGCCAGTACCCGCAGCAGTACGGCAGCCAGAACCAGAACCAGAACCAGGGCTCGGGCTACGACTACCAGCAGTACCCGCAGCAGCAGTACCCGCAGCAGCAGTACGCCCAGGAGCAGTACCCCCAGCAGTACGGGCAGCAGGCGCCGCAGGAATACCAGCAGCCGCAGCAGCAGTACCCGTACAACCAGGGCTACTAGGCGCTGTTTCTCGGATCTCCCTCCGCGAGTGAGGTGTTGGGGGCAGGCTGACTGCATGGGACGCGGAGACCTGACGAACGCAGAGTGGGA
>NZ_JBVKBA010000024.1:0-111704 GCF_055639175.1 Streptomyces sp. NPDC107546
ACTTGTACGCACGGATCATCCGGCCCACCCCCTTTTGCGGTCAGCCTCGGCGATCATACTGCGCTTGGTGTATGTCACCACGCTGGATCCCAAACCCCCATATACGCATGGGACGGCACGTCGCGGCGAGGCGTCTTCGATGACGCCACGCTGAAGCGGTGCGAAGAGATCATGCGGGAGGTGTGCGGCAAGTTCGAGGCGGAGCTACGGGAGTTCAACGGCGAAGCCGATCACCTACACCTGCTCGTGCACTACCCGCCGAAAGTCGCCCTGTCGAAGCCGATCAACAGCCTCAAGGGCGTCAGCTCCCGGTCCCTCCGGGCCGAGTACACCGGCCGGATCAACCGCATCGGGATGGGGCCGGTGTTCTGGTCCCGCTCCTACTTCGCGGGTTCCTGCGGTGGTGCACCGCTGACCGTCATCCGGCAGTACATCGAGAGCCAGAAGCGGCCCGTCTGACCCTCACCACCAAGGCGGAGCGCACTCCGGCGCTGCGCGCCTCCGGGCCGAGGATGCGTTTCCCTCCCCGGCTGAAGCCGAGGATACCCACGCAAGATCAACGGATGGGAAGACAGGGAACACCGGGCGCGTCATGGCCACCGGCGGGGGACGGCGGACCGCCGCACCGAGCCCGCCGCGGAGCCCGGACCGGACCCGGAGGTGGAGCGCAGGGCCCCGGACGCGCCGACCGAGTTGCCCCGGCGCTCGTGGTGGGCGGTGTTCAGGGGGACTCTGCGCGAGTTCGGGAACGACGAACTGACCGACCGGGCCGCGGCCCTGACCTACTACGGGGTGCTGTCCCTCTTCCCGGCCCTGCTGGTGCTGGTGTCCCTGCTGGACATCGCCGGGCGGTCGGCGACCGACAAGGTGCTGGCCAATCTCAAACAGTTCGCCCCGGGCGCGGCCCGGGACATCGTCACCCGGGCCGTGGCGCAGTTGCAGGGGCACAGCGGCGCAGGGTCCGTGATGGCGTTCGTGGGCCTGGCAGTGGCGCTGTGGTCGGCGTCGGGTTACATCGGCGCGTTCATCCGCACCGCGAACGCCGTCTACGACATCCCCGAGGGCCGGCCCCTGTGGAAGGTCCTGCCCCCGCGGCTGGCGATCACCGTCCTGCTCATGGTGCTGGCCCTGGCGAGCGCGCTGATCGTGGTCTTCACCGGTGGGCTGGCGCACCAGGTGGGCATGGCACTGGGGATCGGGCACACGGCGCTGATGGTGTGGTCGATCGCCAAGTGGCCCGTGCTCGTCGCCCTGGTGACGATCATGCTGGCGATCCTGTACTGGGCCACGCCGAACGCCAAGGTCCACGGCTTCAGGTGGATCACACCGGGCAGCGTGCTGGCGCTGGTGCTCTGGATGGGCGCGTCCGGTGGGTTCGCGGTCTACGTCGCCGCTTTCTCCTCGTACAACAAGACCTACGGCACCATGGCGGGCGTCATCGTCTTCCTGGTGTGGCTGTGGATCGGCAATCTGGCGATCCTGCTGGGCATGGAGTTCGACGCGGAGACCGCGCGGCAGCGGGCGATCGCCGGCGGTCTTCCCCCCGACCAGGAGCCGTACACAGAGCCACGTGACACCCGCGCGTGGGACGACGAGGACCGGCGCCGCGTGGACTGACGGACGGCTCGGCCCGCCGGGAAAGACCGGTCGCCCGACCGCCGTTTCGTATGTCCGCGAACGGATCTCGGAAGGGAGCGAACCCCCGGACCGGTTCGATCATCTTCCTTGGGGGACCATGGCGTTCCCGGTCGGTCGCAGGAGACAGGAGCCGAAAGGAAGGCCCGTGCCGGTCATCAGTCAGCGGGTGCACCTGGTGCTGCTCGCCGCCTGGACAATCGTCTGGTTCGCCGTGGTGGAGCGGCACGGCGGGTTCTCCTGGCACTATCTGCAGCAGGGCGGGAAACTGCTGTATCAGGGCGCCGGCCACGACGGCGGTCTCAACCTGTACGCGCACCACCCCGAACTCCAGATGGGCCCGCTCAGCTTCCTGGTGGCGGGTCTGTTCAACCCCTTCCCCGAGGACGTCGGACAGTTCCTGGCCGCGGCCCTGATGTCCTTGCTCGGCCTGGTGATCCTGGTACTCGCCGGACGCAGCGCCGCCTCGTACTTCCTGGGCACCGGGACCAACCACCAGCGGCTGCGGCAGCGCGTGCTGATCGCGGGCCTGGCCTTCATCCCCATGTGGATCGAGGTGTCGGTCCGCTTCGGGCACCTCGACGACGTCCTGGCGCTGTTCTTCACCGCCCTGGCCGTACGCTCGGTCACCCTCGGCAACGCGGCCGGGACCGGCGTCTTCATGGCTCTGGCGATGGACTCCAAACCGACGGCGCTGGCCTTCCTGCCGCTGCTGCTCGCGCTGCCGAGACACCAGTGGCTGCGGGCCGGTCTGTGGTGCGTGGGCCTGGTCGCGGTCGTCTGGCTGCCGTTCTTCATCGGCTCCCCGCACACAATGGCGGCGGCGCACTTCACCATCCCGAACCAGCCGGCGTCCGCGCTGCGCTGGCTCGGCGTCGGCGATCCCCAGACCCCACCCTGGGACCGCCCCGCGCAGGCCGTGGTGGGTCTGACGCTCGGCTGTATCGCCGTCTGGCGCGGTCGCTGGGCCGCGGTGGTCCTGCTCGGCGCCAACGCGCGGATCGTGCTGGACCCCAGCGTCTACACGTACTACACCGCGTCCGTCCTGCTGGGCACGCTGCTGTGGGACGTGATCGGCCAGCGGCGCCTCGTGCCCTGGTGGAGCTGGATCGCGCTGCTCACGCTGTACGGCAGTGTGTTCGTCGTGCCCGACGACTCGGCCCGCGGTCTGATCCGTCTGGGCTTCGTGGCCGTCTCCACCGCGTACGTCCTGTTCTGGCCGGTACGCGACCGCGGCGACCGGCGCTCCCGCGGCCGGGGCCGGCCGCGGCGGCCGACCACGCCCCCGGCGCAGCGGAGCCGGGACACGACCCGCGGCGAGCCGGAGGCGACATTCGGCTGACCGGCACGCAAAGCGCCTCGGCCGCCTCCCGGGCGGCCGAGGCGCTTTGGGGTCGGACGGTGTCAGCTGGACGGGCCACCGACGTCACCGGGCTGGATGCGCCCGCGCCAGGCACCGGACTCGCCGCCACGCTGCTCGATGAACTCCTTGAAGCGGCGCATGTCTCCCTTGACGCGCCGGTCGATCACTCCCAGCATGTCCGCGGTCTTCTCCGCGGCTCCGCCGGGTTCGACGTCCATCACGAGCTCCACGCGGGTGTGGGTGTCGTCCAGGCGCTGGAAGCGGACCGAACCCTTTTGCTGGGTGTCGCCGCTGGTGGTACGCCAGGTGATTCGCTCGTCGGGGAGCTGGTCGACGATCTCGGTGTCGAACTCCCGCCGCACTCCGCCGATCTTGGTGGTCCAGTGGTTGTGGCGTTCGTCGAGCTGCGTGACCTCCTCGACGCCTTCCATGAAGTTCGGGAACTCCTCGAACTGCGTCCACTGGTTGTAGGCCGTGCGAACCGGAACTTCGACTTCCACCGTTTCCTTGACCTTGCTCATCTGCGCCTCCTTCTCACTGATCGACCGCAGCGGGGTGTCGGCCCGCCGCATGGATCTCGGCACATTGCGGCGGGTACCCAGGGTCCGTCCGTTTACAGCTGCGGGATGACATCGGTGCGCGGGGCGAGGTGAGCGGCACGCGGTGGCCGCCCCACCGGCGGCGAGGCAGGGTGGAAGGCATGGGTCCCCGCCTGGGCCTCGCCCGCCTGCGGCAGCAGTGGCACTCGAGTCATGCGCTGCTGTTGCTCCCGATCGCGCTCATCGTGGTGATCACGGTGGCGGACATCCACTCCCCCACAGACATCCACCTGGGACCGGCACTGGTGATCGCCCCGGCGCTCACCCTGTCGTTCGCCGGCCCCCGGCTGACCGGCCTCGTCGGGGCGCTGGCGGTGGCGGCACAGTTCCTCATCGCCGTTCTGCACGGCGGGCTGACCACCACCAACCACATCGTGCAGCTGGTCACCCTGGCGGTGCTGTCCACGCTGACCGTGATGTACGGCGCGATCCGCGAGCGGCGACACGCGCAACTGGCCCAGGTCAGATCCGTGGCCGAGGCGGCACAGCACGTCCTGCTGTGGCCGCTGCCGGAGCAGATCGGCCCCCTGAGGGTCGCCTGCCTGTACCTGGCCGCCGAGGACGAGGCACAGATCGGCGGCGACCTGTACGCGGCGACCCGCACCGACGCCGCGGTGCGCGTCCTGATCGGCGATGTGCGCGGCAAGGGCCTGTCCGCGATCGGCGAGGCCGCCCTGTTGCTCGGCGCGTTCCGGGAGGCCGCCCACCGGCAGGCCTCCCTGCTGGAGCTGGCCGCCTCCCTGGAACAGAGCGTGACCCGGTACCTCGCCGACTTCGAACCCCCCGAGGAGGTCGGGGAACGGTTCGCCACCGCCCTACTGATGGAGATCTCCGACACGGACCCGATGACGCGGATGACCAGCTGCGGGCACCCACCGCCGCTGCTGCTCAGTGCCGGGCACGTCGTCACCGTGCCGAGCGTGCACCCCGCTCCCCCGATGGGCATCGGCGGGCGGCCGACGGACTACACGCTGGACGTGTTCTCCTTCGAACCCGGTGACACCCTCCTGCTGTACACCGACGGCGTGATCGAGGCGCGGGACGCCCACAACCGCTTCTATCCGCTGGCGGAACGCGTCGCCCAGTGGACGCAGACCGGCCCCGAGACCCTGCTGCACCACGTCCGGCGCGACCTCCTCGCCCATGCCGGCGGACGCCTCGACGACGACGCCGCTCTCATCGCCCTGCAGCGCGCCCCGGTCGCCCACCGGGGCAGCCGGCAGGGGCGGATCGTCCATGCCGACGGCTTCCGTCACCGCCCGGGACCGCGGACGGAGGGGTGAAGGGGCCGCGCGTGGGCAGGGCCCGCCCGGCAGTCGCCCTTCGCCACTTTGCGCGCACCGTTGCGTTTCTTGGGCTGGGCACGGTGCGGAAGTCCCCTTCTGTACACGTTCTCCCCCTCCGATATCGGTGCACGGTCCGCGGACTTCCCGTGCTCCGAACAGCTCGAGGAGAACCCTTGTTCAGACGTCCTGCCCGTCCCGTCACGGCGGTCGCCGCCGCACTCGCCGCCGTCGGCGCGCTCACCGCCGCGGCCACCGCATCCGCCTCGGCTCACGCCCCCGTCGCCCGCGCGGGCGCCGCGGCCCGGCATGTCCTGCTGCTGTCGGTCGACGGCCTGCACCAGTCCGACCTGGCTTGGTACGTCGCCCATCACCCCGACTCGCCCCTCGCACGGCTCACCACGGGCGGCGTGGAGTACACCCACGCGAGGACCACCGTCCCCTCCGACTCGTTCCCCGGCATGATCGGCCAGTTCACGGGCGGGAATCCGGGCACCACGGGCGTCTACTACGACGACACCTACAGCAACGCCCTCCTTCCGGCCGGGACCACCGGCTGCACGGGTGCCAAGCCCGGCGCCGAGGTGGACCTCACCGAGGACCTCGACCGGAACAAGGACTCCCTGGACGCCGGACAGGGGCTCGCGGGACTGCCCGGCGGCATCCTGAACATGACCGGTGACGCCCGCTCGCTGATCGACCCCTCGAAGCTGCCGGTCGACCCGAAGACGTGCAAGCCCCTCTACCCGCACAGCTACCTGAAGGTGAACACGGTCTTCGACGTGGCCCGCAGGGCGGGGCTGCGCACCGCCTGGTCCGACAAGCACGTGGCGTACGAGATTCTGGACGGGCCCGCCGGCACCGGTGTCCAGGACCTGTTCGCTCCCGAGATCAACAGCGCGGCGACCGGCTATCCGGCGGGCGACGACTGGACGAAGGACAACGCGGCGACCGAGCAGTACGACGACTACAAGGTGCGGGCCGTCCTCAACGAGATCGACGGCTACGACCACAGCCGCACGCACAAGGTGGGCACCCCGGCGGTCTTCGGCATGAACTTCCAGTCCGTGTCGACCGCCCAGAAGCTGCCCGGCTCCGACGGCCTGACGGGTGGTTACCTGGCGAAGGGGGTGCCCGGCCCGCTCCTGGTGAAGAACCTCGCGTTCGTCGACAACGAGGTCGGGGCGTTCCTCGCGGAACTGCACAAGCGGCACCTGGACGGCAGTACGGCGGTCATCCTGTCGGCCAAGCACGGGCAGTCGCCGACCGACCCGAAGGCGCTGACCCGGATCGACGACGGCCCGCTCCTCGACGGCCTGAACACCGCATGGAAGGCCGCGCATCCGGGCGCCGGCGACCTGGTCGCGCACGCCGTGGACGACGATGCGATGCTCCTGTGGCTCACCGACCGGTCCACGGCCGCGACCGACTTCGCCAAGGCGTACCTGCTCGCCCGGTCCGGCACCGGCAACGGGATCGACGGCACGGCCAAGCCCTTCACCGCGAGCGGGCTGAAGACGCTGTACGCCGGCAGGGCGGCCGCCCGCTACTTCCACGTCCGGCCGGGCGACGCGCGTGTGCCGGACCTGTTCGGCATCACGCAGTACGGCGTCGTGTACACCGGCGGCAAGGGCAAGATCGCCGAGCACGGGGGCGCCCACGCCGACGACCTGGACGTCCCGCTCGTCGTCTCAGGCGCCGGCGCCCCACGGGGTCTGCGGGTCGGCGGCTCGGTGGAGACCACGCAGATCGCGCCGACGATCCTGCGGCTGCTCGGGCTGGACCCCGAGGCCCTGGACGCGGTGCGGGTCGAACACACCCGCGTGCTGCCGACGCGCTGACCGGGACCGGGCGGGGTCGCGGTGCCCGCGGCCCCACCCGGGGGCGTTTTCCGTTTGTTCACCCAAGCGACACCAGAAGTGCGCCTCTATGGCACCCGTTGCCACGGAAAGGCCTGCATTGTCGGATATCGGACACCCGCATTCGAGCACAGAAAGTCGACCGACATGGGCCAGATTCTTGTAGCCGTGGCGACGAAGATCGGCGCCGCGCTGGCCGAGGCGCTCATCCTGCGCCTCGCATGGCAGCTGTGGGCCGCGTACACACGGCACCAGCACGCGGCCACCGCGCCGGCCGCCGCCTGACACACAACGACCGCCACGGCCCGCCGCCGACCCACGCCGGCGCCCGGCAGCGGTGTCGCCGCCGGGCGCCGTGGGCCGGGCCGTCTCAGACCGTCCTCCTCACCGAGGCACGACTCCCGCCGTTGTGCCCGGCCGCCGTCTCGGCGCCCCGTTCGCGCGCCCTGCCGCCGCCGCGCAGCAGCCAGGTGGCTCCGCCGACGGCCAGCGCCACCGGCCATTCCAGAGCCCCCGCGACCGCCATCGCGGTCAGCCCCCCGTAGAACACGAGGTCCTTGCCGGACGCTGCGCCGGGCATCCGCGACGTCGCCTCCCTGGCGGTGCTGGTCAGGTCGTCCCTCGTGATGTACGGAATCCTCAGCGAGGGGTGCACCGTACGTGTGTGCAGGTGCAGGCCACCACCCTCGTGCGTATGGGTTTCCGCCGGCTGCTTCCGGGTCTCTTCATGCGGTGTCGTCGCCGCTGTTCTGGCCATCCCCCTGCCCTCCTCTCACGGAGTCGGTGTGGTGTGCCACTTCAATTCTCGCGCGCTCCGCCCGGCGTGCGCTCTGCGATCCGGTGGAAATAGGAGGTTTGTCAGTAATCCGGTTGAAGTTGGCGGTTTGCGGCTACTCGCGTATTCGGAGCGGGTGTCGGGCCGCAGGGAGCGGGTGATGCGCTGTGCCACTGCCGGGACGGCGACTGCTGCGGTCCGTCGCGTCCTCCGCCACCGCCTCGCTGTGGGACGGCACACGCAAACGGGTGCGCCGCTTCGAGGGGCGTCTTCACATCGCCGTACGCGGCCTGAGCCACGGTGAGCTGCCCCACGCCTCGGCGGCGAAACTGGCCGAGGAGGTGGAGCGGCGGCTCACCGGGCTGCCGGGTGTGACGTGGGCCGTGGCGAACACCGTGCTGGGGCATTGCGTGGTCGGCACGGACGACTCCTTCGACCCCGAGGAGCTGGTGCCGGCCCTGATCGACGCGGTCGAGGAGGTGGAGGAGGCCCACGGACTCGAGCACCCGCTGCCCGACCATCCGGCCTCCGGCCGCACGACCCGGCGAGCGGCCCTGGCCGTGGCGGCGCAGCTGGCGGCCGCCCCCGTGGCCGCCGCGACAGGCCTGGCCCGCCGGGCGCCGCTCCCGTCGTCGGTCACGGCTCTCATCCCGCTCGTCGACGTCCACCCGAGGCTTCGGAGGGTGGTGGACCGGGCGATCGGCACCGACAACGCCAATCTGCTGCTGCCCCTGCTCGCGGCGGTGGGTCATGCGGGCTCCGGAGGTGTGGTCGGGGTCGTCGTGGACACCGTCCGGCACACCCTGCGGGTACTGGAGGCGAACGCGGAAGCCGCGTCCTGGGCCGCGGCCGAGCCGCGCCTGGTCGGCACCCCCGCGACCGGGTCCCATGGCCCCATGCCCGACCCACCGCCCCGCGAGACGCCGCTGCGGCCGGGGCCGGTCGAGCGCTACGCCGACCAGGCCGCCCTGGTGGCGGCGGCGTCGTTCGCCGGATCGCTGCTGGTCACCCGGCACCCGGCCAGGGCCGCCGGCGGTGCGCTCGCGGCGATCCCCAAGGCACCGCTGCTGGCCCGCGAAGGCTTCGCCTGTGCCCTCGGCCGGGGCCTGGCCCGCAAGGGCGTTCTCGTGGCGGACTCCGGCGCGCTGCGCCGACTGGACCGTATCGACACCGTGCTCCTCGACACCGGCGTTCTGGCCACCGGGTCCCATGTGCTGGCCGATCTGGTGCCCCTCGACGACGACGCGCCCGTGGGCGACCTCGCCGCGCGGGCCCACCGTCTCTTCGACGGCTCCGCGCCCGAGAAGCCGGCCCGTGACGGCGAATGGGCCCTGGGCCCGGTCGAGCAGCTGTCCCTGCAGGGGCGCACCGGAGCGCGCGAGCGGGAGCGGATGCACCGCGACGGGGCACGGCTCGTGCTGGGGCTGGCACACGGGCGGCGGCTGCTCGCCGTGATCAGTGCGGTGCCGCAGATGCACGACGTCGCCGGCGCCTTCGTCCCCGCGGCGCATGCCGCCAGGCTGCGGGTCGTGGTCGCCGGGGCGCACACCGCCGACCCGGCCGCACGCGAGGCCGACGCGGCGCGCGCGGCGGACGAACGACTGGTGGACTGCGTACGGGACCTCCAGCGTGACGGAGACGGGGTGCTGCTGATCTCCCGGGACCGGGTGGCCCTGAGCGCGGCCGATGTCGGGGTCGGTGTCGCCGGCCCGGAGGGGTCGCCGCCCTGGGGCGCGCATCTGTACGTGGAAGCCGATCCGGCAGCGGCCGTCGTCATCGTGCGGGCCTGCCGCGGTGCCCGCGACAGTGCGCGGCGCGGCGTCCGGATCGCCGAGGCGGCCGCCGCCGTCGGCGCGACCGCGGCGCTGGCCGGGCGGTCGGGGCGGCCCGCGGCGCGCGGCGTGACGGCGTTCAACGTGGGGGGCGCCCTCGCCACCTGCACCGGAGTCTGGTCGGCCGTACGACTGCTGCGGCGTCCTTTCCCGGTGACCGCCGCCTCCCGTGGCCCCTGGCACGCGATGGACCCGGGGACCGTGCTCGAGCGGACCAGGAGCGCCGAGGCCGGGCTGACGGACGAGGAGGCGCAGGCGCGGGGCACCGCACCCGGCGAGCGGGCCCCCACGTCGTCGCCCGTGCGGGCGTACCTCACCGAGATGGCCAACCCGCTCACACCCGTCCTCGGGGCCGGGGCGGCCATGTCGGCGTCGGTGGGCGCCGTCCTCGACGCCGTCGTCATCGTGGCGGTCACCGCCGTGTCCGGCCTCGTCGGCGGGTTCCAGCGCTACCGGACCGACCGGGCGGTGGCCCGGCTGCGCCGCGAGTCGGGCGTGATGGCCCGGGTACTGCGGGACGAGCGGGAGACCACCGTGCCCGCCCAGCAGCTTGTCGTGGGCGATGTCGTCGTGCTGAGCGCCGGCGAGGTCGTACCCGCGGACGCGCGCCTGTTGGAGGCGCACCACCTGGAGACCGACGAGTCGGCGCTCACCGGCGAGTCGTTGCCGGTGGCCAAGGCCGTCGCGCCCGTGCTGGCCTCGGACGTGGCGGAGCGCACGTCCATGGTGTACGAGGGCACCACCGTCGCGGCCGGCCGCTGCCGCGCGGTCGTCGTCGCGACCGGTACGGCGACGGAGGCGAGCCGGGCCGCGGTGATGGGCCGGGGTGCGGCCACGCCCGCCGTCGGGGTGGAGCGCAGGCTGGCACGGATCACCCGCAGCACACTGCCCGTGGCCCTCGGCTCGGCCGCCGCGGTGATGGTGGCCGGAACGCTGCGCGGGCGCTCGACGCGGGAGACGGTGGGCGCGGGTGTGGGGCTGGCCGTGGCCAGTGTCCCGGAGGGACTGCCGTTCCTGGTGTCGGCGGCCCAACTCGCCTCCGCCCGCAGGCTTTCCGCACGGGGCGCCCTGGTCAGGGATCCGCGTACGATCGAGGCGGCCGGCCGTACCGACGTCCTGTGCTTCGACAAGACCGGAACCCTCACTCACGGGCGGATCTCCCTCGTCGCCGTCTCGGCCGACGGCGAGAGCCGGCCCCTGGAATCGCTCGGCGACGAGCAACGCGCCGTCCTCGCCGCCGCGTTGCGGGCCACCCCTCACCCGCACGGCGGCGCCGGGTTCGAGCACGCCACCGACGGGGCCGTCACCGCCGGCGCGGACGAGGCGCGCGTGCGACGGACGACGGACGTGCCCGGCTGGCGGCGTGTCTCCGGCCTGCCGTTCGAGCCGAGCCGCGGCTTCCACGCCACGATGGGCCGGTTCGGGGAACGCCGCATCCTGTCGGTGAAGGGCGCGCCCGAGGAGGTCGTCGAGCGCTGCGCCACCCGTGGCGGCCGTCCGCTGGACCAGCGGGAGCGCGCGGACGTGCTCGCCGCCGGCGAGAAGCTGGCGGCCGAGGGCCATCGCATCCTCGCGGTCGCGGAGCTGCGGGACGCGGCCGGCGAGGAGCTCACGGACGAGACGGTGCGGGGGCTGGACTTCGTCGGGTTCCTCGCCTTCGCCGACCGCGTGCGCGGCACCGCCGCCGAGGCGGTGCGTCACCTGGCGGACGCCGGGGTGCACATCGTGATGATCACCGGCGACCACCCGGGCACGGCCGGCGCCATGGCCGCCGAACTGGGCGTCCTGGACGGCAGGCGGGTGGTGACCGGCACCGAACTCGACGACCTGGACGACCGGGCGCTCGACGCCCTGCTGCCCGATGTCGGGGTCGTCGCGCGCGGTACCCCCGTGCACAAGGTGCGTGTGGTGCAGGCGTTCCAGCGACTGGGACGCACCGTCGCGATGACCGGGGACGGCGCCAACGACGCGCCCGCGATCCGGCTCGCGGACGTCGGCATCGCGTTCGGGACGCGCGCCACGCCCGCGGCGCGCGCGGCGGCCGACCTCGTGGTCACGGACGACCGGCTGGAGACGGTGCTCGCCGCGCTGGTGGAGGGCCGCGCCATGTGGGCGTCCGTGCGGCAGGCGCTGGCGATCCTGGTCGGCGGCAACCTGGGCGAGATCGCCTTCACCCTCCTCGGCGCGGCCGCCACCGGGACGTCACCTTTGACAGCCCGTCAACTCCTGCTGGTGAACCTGTTCACGGACCTGGCTCCGGCCATGGCGGTCGCCCTGCGCCCGCCGCGCCCCGAGGCCGCCGAGCGGATGCTGCACGAGGGACCGGAGGTCTCCCTGGGCACGGCCCTGACCGAGGAGACCGTGTGCCGGGCCGTCGCCACCGCCCTCGGCGCCACCGCCGCCTGGCTCGTCGCCCGGTTCACCGGCCGTGCCGCGCGCGCCCGTACGGTCGCCCTCGTCGCGCTGGTGGGCACACAGCTCGGGCAGACGCTGCTGGCCGGCGGCCGGAGCGGGGCGATCGTCGGTTCCTCCCTCGGCTCGCTGGCGGCGCTGGCGGCCGTGGTGCAGACACCGGGGCTCAGCCAGTTCTTCGGCTGCACTCCGCTCGGCCCGCTCGCCTGGGGCATCGCGCTGTCCACCGCGGCGGCGGCGACGGTGAGTTCGCTGTTCCTGCCGCCGCTGATCGGCCGGATCCGGACCGCGCTCCCGCTGCCGCTGCCGGCCGTCGCCAGGGCGTAGACGGTAGCCGACAGGACACCTTCCGGTACGTCAAAGCACTTTCCTGAACGACAAGATGAAAATCACACCGACGTCTCGGACATTTCGCGGCCCAATCTTCACGCGAGGCACACAAGTTGGCTAGGTTGTCCGGCAGGCCGCACGACTCCCTCCGGCGAACGTCGCCGGGTCGCACGGCCTCCGCCGAGGGCACGGGCCACAGAGCACGCCTTCCGGAGCCTCCAGCCCGAACCCTCCCCCAGCGCCCCGAACGGCCTGGGGGCGCTGCACGGCCGACCCGGCAGGCGGAGCACGGAAGGAGTACGTCCCCATGGCGCAGCGCGACTCCGAGGGGCCGAGCCGCGAGGAGGTCCAGCGGCGGATCCAGAGCCTCTACGACCGGGCCGAGACCGCCACCGGGAACTTCAACGCGACCCGGGCGATGTCGACGGGGACCCGCAGGCGCACCGACCCCGTCCGCGGCAGGCAGCGCAGGCGCAGCGATCCGGCGCTCGACGACGTCGCCCGGGAGTGGTTCGACGCGGCGCGCGCGAAGCTGGGTCCGACCGTTCCGGCGGTGCTGCCGACGGACAGGATGCCGGACGGGGCGGCCGGGGACCGGCCCGTGATCCCGGCGAGGCGGCCGGGGAACGAACTGCCCGCCCTCGAGCGGGCGAACGCGGACCGGCCGGTCCGGGAACTGACCGCCGGACCGGCGTCCGGGTCGGACCGGACGGTCCGGGAGTTGACCGCCGGGCCGGTTGCGGAGCTGACGGCCGGTCCCAGCGCCATGGTGCCTGCCGCGCCGGCGTCGCGGCAGGAGACGCCGCGGCCCCTGCCGGGGGCTCCCGGCGAACCGGGACGGTCCACGCCGACCACCGCGAAGGAGCGGAGCCGGCGCAAGCTCGCCGCGGCCCGGGAGATGCTGGAACGGCATGCGGCGCAGCAGGGCCCGGCGGGCGGCACCTGGGGCACGCCGGAAGCGCTCGGTGCCAGCGGGCAGGCGTGGCAGCCGGGGCAGACGGCCGGTGCCGCCGCGGTCCTGCCGGACATGTCCCCGGCGGCGGACCTTGCCCTCACCGCCGCTCCTTCCGCCATGGGCCCCTCGCCCATCGCGCCGTCCCTTGACACGTCGACCGCGCTCGCCGTGCCGGCGCCGCCGGCCACCGCGCCCGGCCCGACCGCCCCGACCGCCTTCGCCATGTCAGCACCGCCGGCCACCGCGCCCCTCCCGGCCGCCTCGGTGCCGCTCACCGGTCCGGCCGCCCTCGCCGCCACGGCCTCTCTCACCGCCACGGCCCCCGCCGCAGTCCCGGCGCCCGTCGCCCCCGCGCTGGACTCCTCGACCGCCTTCGCCACGTCAGCGCTCCCCGTCACCGCGCCCGTCGCCCCCGCGCTTCCGGTCGCCGACGCCTTCGTCGGCGTGCCCGACACGGGGTACGGCACCAAGGCCGCGAAGGCGCTCGCCTTCGCCCGGGCGCAGATCGGCAAACCGTGTGTGTGGGGCGCCACCGGGCCCGACTCCTACGACGCCTCGGGCCTGACCCAGGCCGCCTGGAAGGCCGCCGGGGTGGTGCTCCCCCGCTCCGCACCCGATCAGGCGGCCATGGGCACGCCCGTCTCCCTCGCCGCGCTCCAGCCGGGGGACCTGGTCTTCTTCCATGACGGCGCCGGCCATGTCGGCATCTGCACCGGCAACGGCATGATGATCCACGCACCGGGCCCGGGAGCCTACATCCGCGAGGAGTCCCTCCACCACGCCGGACAGTCGGCGATCCACGGGGCGGTGCGGCCCGCCTGAGGTCGGGGCGTACTGACCCAGCGTGCCCGGAGTTGCCGTCGCCAGGTCTCGTAGTGGTCCAGCAGCGTCTCCTCGATCGGGCGGTGGGTGAGGCCCGGTTCGCGCACGCTCCTGCTGTTGTCCACGTGGACGCGGATGCCGAGGTGCCGACGTGCGGCGGGCCGCTCGGCGTAGGAGCGTTAAGGGTGTGCGAAGCGTGCGTGCCGTGCCGGGACGCCGGGAGGCGGACGGCCGGAGCTGGCTGCGTGGGGCGCCGCCCCCGCGGTGGGTGCGGGTGCTGCCGCCGGTGCTGTTGGTCTTCGTGTGTGTCGCCACGCTCGTCGCCCCCGTGCCCCTGGACATCGGCTTCATGCTGGGCGCCATTCCGCCGCTCGCCGTGCTGTCCTACGGGCCGTTGACGACCGCCGTGCTCGGCGTGCTGGTCATCGCCCTGCAGCACGTCCGGGTCTTCCATCTGGACCACCCCGGCAACACCGACCTGCTCACCATCAGCTTCGTGGCGCTGCTGAGCGTGTTCGTGTCGTTCGTGCGCAGCCGCCGTGACGCCCAACTCGACCTCGAACGCACCGTCGCGGAGGCCGCCCAACGCGCCGTCGCGCCCCCACTGCCGCCGCGGGTCGGACCGGTGCGGTGCACCGGGCTGTACCGGGCCGCGCAGCGCGGGACGCTCGTCGGCGGCGACTTCTACGACGTGCGCGCGGGGCGCGCCGGGACACGGGCGGTGATGGGCGATGTGCAGGGCCACGGACTGTCGGCCGTGGCGACGGTCGCGTCACTGCTCGGCGCGTTCCGGGAGGCCGTCCTCGACCAGCCCGACCTGCCGTCGGTCGCTGCGCGCCTCGACCGCAGGCTGCTGGTGGACTCGGGGGACGCCCGGCTCGGGGAGTTGTTCGCGACCGTGGTGCTGCTCGAGTTCGCCCCCGACGCCCGTACGGTACGGATCATCGTCTGCGGCAGCCCGGCGCCGGTTCTGCTCCAGGACGGCAAGGCCACGGAGGTGCAGGTCACACCGGGAACACCGCTCGGGCTCGGCCTGCCCCAGGGGGGCGGGTACGACGAGATCACCTGTTCGCTCCAGCGGGGGGACCGGCTGTTCCTGGCCTCGGACGGTATCTGGGAGGCCAGGGATTCCACCGGCGCGTTCTATCCGCTGATCGACCGGCTTCCCCGCCTCGTCGACGACGACCCCGTGGTCACGACCGAGCGCGTGTGGACCGATCTCGTGGAACACTGCGGCAGCGTCCGTGACGATGTGACGATGCTCCTGCTGACCCCGGAGCCGAGGACATAAGCCCGCCTTATGAGGTCATAGAGCAGACCCGCGTACCAAGTTAGGATTGCCTTAGTTTAGGGTTCCCGACGAGCCGTCCATCCCCGCTCGAAGGGAACCTGATCATGCCCCGCCCCCTGCGGGTAGCCATCGTCGGAGCCGGTCCCGCCGGCATCTACGCCGCCGACGCCCTGCTGAAGTCCGAGGTGGCCGCCGAACCCGGTGTGTCCATCGACCTCTTCGAGCGGATGCCCGCCCCGTTCGGCCTCATCCGGTACGGCGTCGCCCCCGACCACCCGCGCATCAAGGGCATCGTCACGGCCCTGCACCAGGTGCTCGACAAGCCGCAGATCCGACTGTTCGGCAACGTCGCGTACCCGTCCGACATCAGCCTGGACGACTTGCGCGCCTTCTACGACGCCGTGATCTTCTCCACCGGCGCGATGGCCGACCGGCCCCTCGACATACCCGGCATCGACCTTGACGGCTCCTACGGAGCGGCGGACTTCGTCTCCTGGTACGACGGGCACCCGGACGTGCCACGGACCTGGCCGCTGACGGCGCAGAAGGTCGCCGTGCTCGGCGTCGGCAACGTCGCACTGGACGTGGCCCGCGTCCTGGCCAAGACGGCGGACGAGCTGCTGCCCACGGAGATCCCACCGAACGTCTACGACGGGCTGAAGGCCAACCCGGCCCGGGAGATCCACGTCTTCGGCCGCCGCGGCCCGGCCCAGGCCAAGTTCAGCCCGATGGAGCTGCGGGAGCTGGACCACTCCCCCTCCATCGAGGTCGTCGTCGACCCCGAGGACATCGACTACGACGAGGGCTCGATCGCGACCCGGCGCGGCAACAAGCAGGCCGACATGGTCGCCAAGACGCTGGAGAACTGGGCCATCCGCGACGTCGGCGACCGGCCGCACAAGCTGTTCCTGCACTTCTTCGAGTCTCCGGCCGAGATCCTCGGCGAGGACGGCCGGGTGGTCGGCCTGCGCACCGAGCGCACCGCACTGGACGGCACGGGGAACGTCAAGGGCACGGGCACGTTCCGGGACTGGGACGTCACCGCCGTCTACCGCGCCGTGGGGTACCTGTCCGAGCCCCTGCCCAAGCTGCCGTGGGACGTCGAGTCGGGCACGGTGCCGGACGAGGGCGGGCGGGTCGTAGAGGACAGCGGGGCACACCTGCAGTCGACGTACGTGACCGGCTGGATCCGCCGCGGTCCCGTGGGCCTCATCGGCCACACCAAGGGCGACGCGAACGAGACGGTGGCGAATCTGCTGGACGACCACGCGAACGGGCGTCTCCACACACCGGCTTCGCCCGCCCCCGAGGCCGTGGACGCGTTCCTCGCCGAGCGGAACGTCCGTTTCACCACCTGGGAGGGCTGGCACCGCCTGGACTCCGCGGAGAAGGCGCTCGGTGAACCCCAGGGCCGGGAACGCGTGAAGATCGTCGAGCGGGAGGACATGCTCCGCGAGAGCGGCGCGTAGACGCACCGGCGGTGGAAGCGGCCCGGCATCCGGCCGGAGCAGCCCCGCGCGACAGCCGGGCGCGCTCGTACGAGGGTGGAGGGCATGATCGAAGCCCATTCCCTCACCAAGCGCTTCGGCGAGCGCACCGCCGTCGACGACCTGAGCTTCACCGTGCGGCCCGGCATCGTGACCGGGTTCCTCGGGCCGAACGGCGCCGGCAAGTCCACGACCATGCGGATGCTGCTGGGGCTGGACGCGCCCACCTCCGGCCGGGCCGTGGTCAACGGCAGGAACTACGCCGAGCACCGGGCACCCCTGCACGAGGTGGGGGCCATGCTGGAGGCGCGCTCGGTGCACACCGGGCGCAGCGCCTACCACCACTTGCTGGCGCTCGCCGCGACCCACGGGATCGCCCGGCGCCGGGTCGAGGAAGTCATCGACCTGGTCGGGCTGCGCGCGGTGGCACGGAAAAGGGTCGGCAGCTTCTCCCTGGGCATGGGGCAGCGGCTGGGCATCGCAGGGGCGCTGCTCGGCGACCCGGCGACGGTGCTCCTCGACGAGCCGGTCAACGGCCTCGATCCGGAGGGAATCCGGTGGATCCGCGATCTGCTCAAGCGGCTGGCCGCCGAGGGGCGTACGGTCCTCGTCTCCTCGCATCTGATGTCGGAGATGGCGCTCACGGCCGAGCATCTGATCGTGATCGGGCGGGGACGGCTGATCGCGGACACGTCGGCCACGGAGTTCGTCGCGCGGGCCGCCGGCGAGGTGGTGCGGGTCCGCACCGAGGAGGCGGAGCGGCTGCACGGCCTGCTGGCCGGCCCGGACGTCTCCGTCACGGCCGGGGAACCGGGCGTGCTGACGGTGACCGGGCTCGGCAGTGAGCGGATCGGGCGGATCGCGGCCGAGCACGCTATCGCGCTGTCCGAACTCACGCCGCAGCAGGCCTCGTTGGAGGAGGCGTTCATGCAACTGACCCGGGACGCCGCGGAGTACCGGACACCGGCGGCGCACCTGGTGGGCGCGGAAGGACGTGCGGCATGACGACGGCATCGGTGATTCCCGCGGCGGAGCGGGGGAAGGTCACCCAGCTGCGGGTGATCCGCTCGGAGTGGATCAAGTTGCGGTCGCTGCGCTCCACCCTGTTCACGCTCCTCGCGGCGGTCGTCGCGATGGTCGGACTCGGCTGTGTGTTCAGCTACTTCGCCGCTCACCGCTGGGACGAGCTGCCGCCGCAGGAGCGGCTCGCCTTCGATCCGACGCTGGTCAGTCTGCGCGGCTTCTTCCTGGCCCAGCTGGCTGTCGGCGTGCTGGGGGTCGTGGTGATGAGCGGGGAGTACGCGACGGGCATGATCCGCGCCTCGCTGGCCGCGGTGCCGCGCCGCCTTCCGGTGCTGTGGGCGAAGGCCCTGGTGTACGCGGTGGTGGCGTGGGTGCTGATGACGGGCGCCGCGCTGGCCGCGTTCCTGCTGGGTCAGGCCGCGCTCTCCGGACGTCACCTGGGAATCTCGCTGAGCGCCCCGGGAGTGCTGCGCGCGGTCCTCGGCACCGGGCTGTATCTGACGGTCGTGGGTCTGATCGGGGTGGCGCTCGGCGCGCTGATCCGCAACACGGCGGGCGGGATCGCCACCCTCTTCGCCGTCCTGCTGGTGCTTCCCGTGCTCGCCCAGGCGCTGCCGTCGTCCTGGCTCGAGGCGATCGACCCGTATCTGCCGAGCACGGCGGGCCAGGGCCTCCTCCACGTCCAGCAGCAGCCGCACACCCTGGCGCCGTGGGCCGGGTTCGCGGTGTTCTGCCTGTACGCGCTGGCGACGCTGGCCGGGGCGGCGGTCACGCTCCGGCGCCGCGACGCCTGATGCACCCGGGCGCCCCCACCGGCTCGTTCACGTGCGCGCAACGATCACCTGCGAGAATCGGACACAGCACCGGCGTACGGCAGACATGCCACGGACCCTGGAGGAAGCTCTGTGCCGCCGACCTCGCAACCGCTGCGGAAGCTGGGCTTCCTGACCATCGGCCTGTTCGACGAGGCGGATCCGGGCCGCGGTCACGAGTCGACGCTGGAGATCATCGAGCTGGGTGAGCGGCTGGGGTTCGACAGCGCGTGGGTGCGGCACCGGCATCTGCAGTACGGCATATCCTCGCCCGTCGCCGTGCTGGCGGCGGCCTCCCAGCGCACGAGCCGGATCGAGCTGGGCACCGCGGTCATCCCGCTCGGCTGGGAGAACCCGCTGCGCCTCGCCGAGGACCTGGCGACCGTCGACATCCTCTCCGGGGGCCGACTGAACCCCGGTGTGAGCGTCGGCCCGCCGATGCACTACGAGCAGGTGAAGCAGGCGCTCTACCCGGACACCGCCGACGGCGAGGACTTCAGCTACGAACGGGTGCAGCGGCTGCTGGACTTCGTGCGCGGCAAGCCCGCCAGCGACTTCAGCGGCGTCACGGGCTTCGAGGTGTTCTCCGACCGCGTGCAGCCCCACTCCCCCGGCCTGGGCAGGCGCCTGTGGTACGGCGGCGGGAGCCTGCGCTCGGCCCGGTGGGCGGGCGAGCACGGGATGAACCTGCTCACCTCCAGCGTCGTCAAGGCGGAGGAGTCCGAGGACTTCGCCGAGGTCCAGCTCTCCCACATCCACACCTTCCGCGCCCACCACCCGGACGGTGAGCGTGCCCGGGTCTCACAGGGGCTGGTGGTCATCCCCACCGACAGCGCCACGGCTGAGCAGCGCGCCAAGTACGAGGCGTACGCGGCGAAGCGGCTGCCGCGTACGGCGACGCCGCAGGGTCCGGCGCGGATGATGTTCGCGCCGGACCTCGTGGGACCGTCCGAGCAGATAGCGGAGCACTTGTACGCTCACGCCGCGTTCCGTGAGGTGGACGAAGTGGCGTTCGCGCTGCCGTTCACCTTCGAGCACGATGACTACGTGCAGATCCTCACCGACATCGCCACGCGCCTGGGGCCCGCGCTGGGCTGGCGGCCGGCCGGCTGACCACCCGGTGGCGACGGGGGCCGTCAGGCGGACATGAGTCCCCGGCCGAGCCAGTCCGAGGAGTCCTGCACACCGGGCAGAGCGAAGAAGTAGCCGCCCCCGGTCGGGGAGATGTAGTCCACGAGGGGCTCGTCGATCAGCCGGGTCTGGGTGGCCTCGAACTGGCGCTGGACGTCCTGCTGGTAGCAGCAGAACACGAGTCCCATGTCGAGGTTGCCGACGCTGTCGACGCCCCGGTCGTAGTTGTAACCGCGGCGAAGGATGCGGGAGTTGTCGGTTTTCCCGGTGCGGGGGTTGGCGAGCCGTATGTGGGCGTCGAGCGGGATCGCCGTGCCCTGCGGGTCCTTGGCGTAGTTGGGGACGTCGGTCTCCTGGGCGCCGTCCAGCGGGGCGCCGGTGTCCTTGCGGCGGCCGAACATCTTCTCCTGCTCGGTCAGCGAGACCCGGTCCCAGAACTCCACGAGCATCCGGATGATCCGGATGACCTGGTAGCTGCCGCCGGTCGCCCAGGCGGGCTCGCCCTGTCCCTCGTCGACCCAGACCAGACGGCTCATCTCCCGGGAGGAGGTGACGTCGGGGTTGGCTATGCCGTCCTTGAAGCCGAGCAGGTTGCGCTGGGCGCCGCTCGGGCGGGGGGTGTTCTGGAAGCCGTCGACGCGCCACTTGATCTGCATGGCGCCGCGGGTGTGCCGGGCGATGTCGCGCAGCGCGTGCAGCACGGTGTCCTGCCGGTTGGCGCAGATCTGCAGCGACAGGTCGCCGTGGCACTCGGCCGGCTGCAGGTTGTCGTTGGGGAACGTGCGCATGGGGGTGAGGCGGCGCGGTGTGGCCTTGACGAGGCCGTAGCGGTCGTCGAACAGGGAGGCGCCGACGCCTACGGTGACGGTGAGCGCGTCGGCGGGGACCTCGGGGCCGAGGATGCCGTTGTCGGAGGGCGGTGCGCCGACGCCGAGATCCTCCGGGGCGCCGCCGGAGGTGAGGAAGCGGGCCCGCTCGGTGATCGTCCGCAGCAGGTCGGTGAGGCCCTTGCGGTCCTCGGCTATGACGTTGAAGGAGACGAAGGTGGCGGCGGCCGGGGCGGGGGTGATGACGCCCGCCTGGTGGGCGCCGTGGAAGGGGACCTTCGTGGCGTTCGCGTCGTCCGCCGCGTGCGCCTCGCCGGTGCCGGCCTGGCTGAGGGCGAGGCCCCCGCCGGCCAGGACCGCGCCCGCGGCCCCTGCGCCCAGGGCCGTCTTCACGAAGGAGCGGCGACCGTGACCGGCGGGGCAGCCGCCCTGGGGGGCGGGCGTTTCGGCGGACGGCATGGAGCGGTTCCCTTCGACGTGTGCGTTCTCGGCTTCGGTACGGGCGTTCGCGGCGCGCTTTCGCCCCATCAGGCGGACTTCCGGATCTCGAGCAGGTCCGGAACGGGGGCGAGGTCCTCGAGGAGTTGTCCGGTGGCCCCGTTCAGCCGGTCACGGGCGGTCTCGTCGAGCCGGTCGACAGGGGTCCAGGAGTCGCCGTGGCGGACGGCGTCCAGCAGCTTCTGCACCCGGGCGATGTCCGCGTCCACGGTGGGCAGGAGGTGCGGGGCGCGGCTGGTCAGCAGCGGCCGCAGCACGGTGAGGAGTTCGCGGGTGCCGGCCAGGTCGGCGTCCGCGGTGGCCAGTTCGGTGCCGCTGCCCTGGTCGGCGTGGCCGGTGAGCTCGAACTGGAGCGTGTTCTCGAGGATCTCGTGGGCGCGCAGGGGCAGGTCGCCCGGGTCGAAGGTCTGGGTGGGGAACGCCTTCCGCAGTCCCGCGGCGTCGTCGGCGAGCTGCTGGGCGGGGGTCTTGAGCTGGTCCGGGGACCGGCCGTGCCACAGCCCGTACTCCAGGCGGTGGAAGCCGGTGAAGTCCTTGTCGTTCACCCCGCCGGACCGGCCGTCGGGGCGGCCGTTGATCTTCTGGTCGAAGTCCTCGAAGGTGCCGTAGGCGGCGCCGAGCGAGGAGTAGGTGCGGTGGGCGGTCAGCCAGTCGACGCGGGCCGCGTCGAGGTGGCCCGCGGCGATGTCGTCGCTGAGCTTGCGGGTCTGGGTGACCAGGGTGGCCAGGCCCTGTTCGACGTACGTCCGGTACGCGGCCAGGGGCGCGGCGAGGTCCTTCTCGGAGACGGGGGCGACGGCCTTGGCGCCGGCGCCGCCGCTCACGCGAACCGCCTTGGAGGTGACGGCCTTGCCGCCGGTGGGCACACAGCGCCAGGCGTAGCTGCCGCCCGCGACGGTGGCGACGAGGTCGCGCGTGGTGCCGGGGGCGAGTCCTTCGATCTCGCCGTAGACCGCGTTGGTGGCCGGGTCGACCAGGTACACCTCGGAGGTCTTGTCGCCGGTGTTGTGCATCTGGAAGGTCTGCCGGCCGGGCTCGGGCGCGGTGAAGCCCTTGCCGCACTCGGTCTCGGAGACGGCGACGGTCTGGGTGCCGGCGGGCTTGGAGCCGCTGACGGCGACGACCAGCGCGGCCACGACGGAGGGGACGGCGACGACGGCGACGGGGACGGCCCAGACGGGGCGGCGGCGGACCGGGGCGGCGCCCGCGGTCCGCGGTGCCTTCGCGGCAGGCCTCGGCTGGTCCTCCTGCGCCTTCACGTCCTCCTTCGTCTTCTGTTCGCCTGCGGGCTTCGCCCGCTCGGCCGCCGCGGGCTTCGCCCAGGTGGCCGGGGCCCCGGCCCCGCTAACGCCGCGTACGAACAGCGTCATCACCACGGCGAGGTATCCGGCGTAGGCGACGGCCTGCAGCCACGTCATCGTCGGCGTCAGGTTGAACACGCCCTGGATCAGGGTGCTGTACCAGGAGCCCGCGTCAACGCTGCCGCCGAGGTCGACGGCATAGGCGGTGCCGCCGGGCAGGACCCCGCCCTCCTGCAGATCGCGCAGGCCGTAGCCGAGCACCCCGGCGGCTATCACGATGAGGACGGCGCCGGTCGCGGTGAAGAACCTGGTCAGGTTGATCTTCAGGACGCGGCGGTACAGACCCCAGCACAGGCCGGCCGCGAGGACGAGGCCGATGCCGGCGCCCGCCATCGGACCCGCGGACTCCCCGGCCGCGCGCCCCGTGGTCCACAGGAACAGGGCCGTCTCCAGGCCCTCGCGCCCCACCGCGAGGAACGAGGTGAGGATCAGCATGCCCGCGCCCATCGCGAGCGCGCCGGTCACCTTCTCCTTGATCTCGCCGGAGAGACTGCGGGCCGAGCGGCGCATCCAGAAGACCATCGCGGTGACGAACGCGACGGCGATCACGCTGAGGGTGCCGCCGAACGCCTCCTGGGCGGTCGCGGACAGCGACGCGGCGGTGAACGTCAGCACCGCGCCGAAGCTCATTGCGAGCGCGATCGCGGCGAGGACGCCGGTCCACACCTGGGGCAGCCGGGACTTGGCACCCGCTCTTACGAGGGTCGCGACGAGGATGGAGACGATGAGTCCGCCTTCGAGCCCTTCCCTCAGTCCGATGAGAAAGCTCGGAAACGCGTCATCCCACATGCGGCCCTCCCCGGCATACCCCCCGCCGTCGGTCGTGCAGGTTAGCGAAGGCATGCCTTACCAGTGCCGAACCATCATGACGACCGCTGTGTCGCCAATTGCCCATGGAATGGCAATGGGACGGCAAAAGGACCGACGTGGCGAGGGCTGATGAGTCACTCGTGCGCAGCCCGTGTGATCTTTCGCACGAGACGGGGGCGGGGGATGCTTGCCCCGTGAGGTCCTGACCCACCACGGACGGAGCCCGTATGACGACGGACAGTGGTACCGAGGTCGAGGTGAGGCCCGTCGCCGGCCACATCGGCGCCGAGATCACCGGGGTCGACCTGGCCGGCGACCTGCCGGACGCAGCGGTCTCCGCGATCAGGTCGGCGGTACTGCGCTGGAAGGTGGTGTTCTTCCGGGACCAGAAACTGGACCACACGGCGCACGTCGCGCTCGCCCGGCGGTTCGGCGAGCCCGTCGTCCTGGGCAGGCGCGGCAGCGCCTCACCGCAGGACTTCCCGGAGGTGGAGACCACGGCCGACCGGCTGGAGCTGGGCGGGCGCTACGGCATGGACCACGACGAATGGCTGCGGCGCAGGCGCCACTCGCTGTTGCGGGGCTGGCACTGCGACCACGGCGCCCGCGTCGATCCGCCCGCCGCGACCATCCTGCGCGCCGAGAGCGTGCCCCCGTACGGCGGGGACACCCAGTGGTCCAATCTCGCCGCCGCCTACGCGGGTCTCTCGGAGCCCGTCCGGCGTTTCGTCGACGGCCTGCGCGCCGAGCACCGGCTCGGCGTCGGATACCAGCCGCGGCCCGGCGACGACGCCTACGTGCGTCATCTGCTGGACCACCAGGTGGCCACGGAGCATCCGCTCGTGCGGGTGCACCCGGAGACGGGCGAACGGGTGCTGTTCGTCAACGGCTACTACGTGGAGCAGGTCCTCGGCCTGTCACGGGCGGAGAGCGCGCACATCCTGCAGATGCTCCTGGAGCAGGCCACGCGCCCGGAGTACACCGTCCGTTTCCGCTGGGAGCCCGGCAGCGTGGCCTTCTGGGACAACCGGGCCACCGTCCATCTGGCCCCGAGCGATCTCGTCACCCCCGGGCATCCGCGGATCATGCACCGGGTGATGCTCGCCGGGGACGTCCCGGTCGGCCCGGACGGCCGCCCCTCGGCCCCGATCACCGGCACGGAACACGGCCGCTGGTGACGGACGGCACCCGGCGGGTGGCCGCCCGCGGACAGGGCGCGGCGGCCACTTGACGAGTCGCGCACACAGCGCTACGGCCCCCGGCGAGGGCCGCCCCGGATACGGCGCCACTCCACCCGGCGAGGGCCGCCCCGGATACGGCGCCACTCCACCCGACGGGGACCCACCCCGCGTACGGCGCGGCGGGTCCCCGTGCACCTTCGCTGTCCGCCGCTATGCGCGGTCCGCCCTCGCGTAGTCCTGTGCCATGGGACCCGCGAAGTCCAGGACCACGACGGGCTCATCGCCCTCGACCCACGCGTCGTGCCCGGCCGAGCACACGAAGACGTCGCCGGGCCCGAGCTCCTCCTCCGCCCCGTCGTCCATGCGGATGTGCATCCGTCCCCGGACGACATAGCCGTTGTGGCGGAACCGGCAGCTCTGCGTGCCGGCGATCGGGGCGACGGACTCCGACCAGCGCCAGCCGGGCTCGAAGGTCCCGACCGCGAAGTCGAGTCCGGTCAGATGGACGGCCTCCAGGTGGCCCCGGGGGAAATCACGCCGCTCGTCAGGCTTGTCGGCTGCCTTCACCTCGAGCATGACCGCTCCCTCCGCAGTGAACGGCTCCCACGACTTCATCGTCCACCCGTCCACCCGGCACCGCCAGAGCGAGGCCGGCGGGTTCGTCGCCGTTTCCGGCACGTCCGGCGGAAACCTGGGCTACATTCGAGCACCGCCGACGCCGCATCCGTCGGCGATCAAGCAGGAAGGCCTCGGGGGGCGGCGCATGCGCGACTTTGGGAACGCCCGTCCGGCCGCCCCGGACCCGGTGTCAGGGTCCGTGATGACGGGCGGACTCGCCGACAGCGTCTTCGACAGGGCGAGCCGGAACCCGGGACTTGCCCTGGTGGCACGCCGCAGCGACGAAGGATCCTGGATCCCCATGTCGGCGGCCGGGCTACGGGACGAAGTGGTCGATCTGGCGAGGGGACTCGTCGCCTCCGGCATCCGCCCCGGCAACCGCGTGGCCATCATGGCGCGCACCCGTTACGAGTGGACTCTGCTCAGCTGCGCGCTGTGGGCGATCGGCGCGGAGGTGGTGCCGATCTATCCGACGTCCTCGCACGAGCAGGTCGAGTGGATCCTGAGGGACGCCGGCTGCGTCGCCGTGGTCGTCGAGGACGAGCACGGCGTGATGACCGTGGGGTCGGTGTGCGGCTCACTGCCCCGGCTGCGCCACGTCTGGCAACTGGACGTGGGCGCGCTGGACGACCTCGTGGCGCGTGGCCGCCCGGTCCCGGCCACGACGGTCGACTCACTGCGCCGGATCGTGCTGCCGGACTCGACCGCGATCGTCGCCTACACCTCCGGCACCAGCGGACACCCCCGCGGTTGCGCGCTCAGCCACCGCAACCTGGCGAGCCCCTGCGACACGCTGCTGGCCGGCTGGGGGCACACCGCGGCACCGCCCGGTGAGCAGCCCTCCATCCTCGTCTTCCTGCCCTTCTCGCATGTGTACGGGCTGATGCTCCAGGAGCTGTGTCTGCGCGGTGGCATCCTCATGGGCCATGAACCCGAGCTGGCCGCGGAGGCCCTGGCCTCGTCGTTGCTGACGTTCCGGCCCACGTACCTGTACGCGGTGCCGTTCGTCTTCGAGAAGCTGTACAAGAAGTTCCTCCAGACCGCCCAGCAGGCGGGCCGGGGCGCCCTGTTCTCGCGGGCCGTTCGCACCGCGCAGGACTACGCGCGCGCGGCCGAGCGACAGCGGCTGGGTACCGGGCCCGGCCCCGGCTTCGACCTGAGGCTGCAGCACGCCCTCTACGACAAGGTCGTGTACCGCAAGCTGCGCGCCGCGCTGGGCGGGCGGGTGTGCGGGGCGGTGTCCGGCGGATCGCCGCTGAACCGCGAACTCGCCCTCTTCTTCGCGGGCATCGGCATCCTCGTCCACGACGGCTACGGGCTCACCGAGACGAGCGGAGGCATCACCGCGCAGCCGATCGGACGGGAGAAGTCCGGCACGGTGGGGCGTCCGCTTCCGGGTGTCGACGTACGGGTGGCCGAGGACGGGGAGATCCTGGTGCGCGGCCCGTCGGTGTTCCAGGGATATGTGGGCGACGACCACGGCACCCGCACGGCGCTGCGCGACGGCTGGCTGGCCACGGGCGACATCGGGCGGCTGGACTCCGAGGGCTATCTGTCCATCACGGGCCGCAAGAAGGAGATCATCGTCACGAGCGGCGGCAAGAGCGTGGCCCCGGCGGCGCTGGAGGAGCGGCTGCGGGTGCATCCGCTCATTCACCAGGCGGTCGTCGTGGGCGACAACCGGCCCTGCGTGGGCGCCCTGATCACCCTGGACCCGGAGTTCGTGGCGCACTGGCGCGGCGCCCTGTTCACGCGCGGGGACACCCCGGGCCGGGACGCCCGGGAGGAGAACGCGCTGCGGCAGGAGATCGCCCGGGCCGTGGCCGCCGCCAACAGCACGGTGTCGCGGTCCGAGTCGATTCGGGTCTTCCGGGTGCTGCCGGAGCCGTTCGACGTCGCGAACGGGCTGCTGACGCCGTCGATGAAGCTGCGCCGGGACGCCATCGCCCGCCGGTACGCGGTCGAGATCGACGCCATGTACCAGTCGGCGTCGCGCGTTCCACGGGAGCGGCGGCCGGAGGAACTGCCCACCTGGGACGACTCGGACGACGTGTTCCGGCGCGTGCGGTGACCGCTTCCCGGCCGCCGGTCCGCCGGGATGCGCGCGCACGACGGGGCGGCGCATGCTGACTGTGGTACGGACCCGACGGCCGGGGACGAGGGCAGAGCGATGCCAGGGAGCATCGACGACACGGGCAGCGCACTCGGGACGCCGACCACGGCGCTGACCTGCGCGGTGGTGGACGCGTTGCGGTCCGTGGGCGGTCTGGCGTGCGGCGTGTACCTGCGCTCCGGCACGCCGGGTGTGCTGCGCCTGGCCGTGCTCTCCGGGCTGCCCTCGAAACTCTTCCGACCGTGGTCGCGGCTGCACCAGGACCGGCCGTTCCCCGTCGCGGACGCCTACCGGCTGGGCGTGCCGGTGGCGCTCGCCGACGCCACGGAGACGATGCGGCGCTATCCGCAGCTGTCCGCGGGGCTGCCGTTCCGCTTCGGCTCGATGTACGTGCCCGTGCGGGCCGGTGCCACTACGTACGGCGTGCTGACGGTGCTGCGGCCCGTGGCGCCGTCCGCGACCGAGGCGCTGCCCGACCGGGGCCGGCTGACGGCCATAGCGGACCGGCTGGGTCGCGCCCTGGCCGCCCTGGAGGGGAGCGGACATCCGGTGGTGTGGGACGGGCCGTCGCTGTGTGTACGCCCCCCTGTGACCGGCCGGCCACAGGGCCGCATCGGGCACTTCGTATGGGACCCGGCCGACGGTACGGTCACCACGGACGACACCTTCCGGGGGCTGGCCGCGGGCTCCGCGGACGACGTCGTCCGCTCGCCGGAGGCGCTCGCCCGAGCCGTCTCCCCCGACGACGCGCACCTGGTGCTGTCCGCGCTGCGCGAGACGGCGGCCGGCGGCTCGCCGGTGCGGCCGTTGCGGGTGCGGGCGCAGGACGGCGGAGAGCGGCTGCTGGAGTTCTGGACGGAGGGGCCGGGGCACGGGAAGCACCGGGTGGGCGGTCTCGTCATCGACCCGGGACCCGGCCCGGCGGCGGAGGGCGCCACGGACCTGCTCCCGGAGGGGGTGTTCGCGTTCGATCGGCTGGGCCTGATCACCTACATCAACCCGCGGGCCGCCGGTCTGCTGGGGCGGCCGGCGGCGGAACTGGTCGGCCGGCCGCTGCTGGAGGCCGTTCCGTGGCTGGACAGGCCCGCCTACGAGGACCATCTGCGGGCGGCGCTGCTGTCGTCGGAACCGGTGCACTTCCAGGTCGAGCGCCCCTCGACCGGGCCGCACGGAGAGCGGGACGGCGACTGGCTCACGCTGTCCGTCTATCCCGGCCCCGACGTGGTGACCTGCCGGGTGGTGCCGCTCGGGCACACGGCGGAGGCGGCCTCGGTGGAGGAGACGGCGACGACGACCGCCGCGGGGACGCTCGGCGCGCAGGGCGCTCTGGCCCCGGTGTACCGCCCCATCGTGCTCGCGATCGCGCTGTCCGAGGCGCTGACCGCCCGTCAGGTGTCCGAGGTGGTGATGCGGGAGCTGCTGCCCGCGTTCGGGGGGCGCCATCTCGCGATCTACCTGCTGCACGAGCGGCGTCTGTATCTGGCCTGGGAGACCGGCTTCCCGCCGAGGTTCCTCGACCAGTTCGAGGGAGTCGGGCTCGATGCCAGGCTGCCGGGCGTGGAGACGCTCACCACCGGCCGCCCCCTGTTCTTCGAGTCCATGCAGCAGCTCGAGGCGACCTATCCGGGCATTCCGCTGGACGCCCAGGTGGGCTCGCGGGCCTACCTGCCACTGATCGCCTCCGGCCGGCCGGTCGGCTCGTGCATCCTCGGTTTCGAGCGGCCGCGGACCTTCAGCTCCGAGGAGCGCACGGTGCTGACCGCGCTCGCCGGGCTGATCGCGCAGGCCCTGGAGCGGGCCCGCCGCTACGACTCCGAGGCGGCCCTGGCCCGCGGTCTGCAGGAGGCCCTGCTGCCGCAACGGCTGTCCACCCACCCCCAGGTGGAGACCGCGGGCCGCTATCTGCCGGGCACGCAGGGCATGGACGTGGGCGGCGACTGGTACGACGTGGTGGAGGCCGGGGACGGTCTCGCCCTGGTCATCGGCGATGTGCAGGGGCACGGCGTGCAGGCGGCGGCCACCATGGGTCAACTGCGCAGCGCGGTACGGGCGTTCGCGCTGGGCGACCATTCTCCGGACCAGGTGATGAGCTGGACGAACCGGTTGCTCATCGGCCTCGATCCGGGGCAGTTCGCGAGTTGCTGCTACATCCGTCTCGACCCGGTCACGGGGGCGGCGCGGGCCGCGCGGGCCGGACATCCGCAGCCGCTGCTGGGCCATCCGGACGGGCGTACGGACGTGCTGGACCTGCCCGGTGGGGTGGTGCTCGGGGTGGACCCGCAGGCCCGGTATCCGGTGACGTGGCTGCGGCTGGAACCGGGTGCCGTGCTGGCGCTGTACACGGACGGGCTGGTCGAGCGGCCCGGGGCGGACATCGACGAGGGGGTCGGTGAACTGCGTGCGGCGCTGTCGCAGGAGTGGGAGGCGTCCCGTCGGTGGGCGGGGCTCACCCTGGCGGAGCTCGCGGACCGGCTCACGGACCGGGCGCGACGCACGGCGGACCGGCCGGATGACATCGCGCTGCTGCTGGCGGCGCGGCGGGGTGAGGGTGCGTCGTAGCCCCGGCGCGCGGGTGGTGGGGGCTCATCCCCGTCCAAGATCCGGGCCGCCTGTTGACTCCGGTGCCGTGCTGGTGCGGTGATGCTCCTTGGTACGTCGGCCGACCGTGAGGCGAGGACAGTTCATCGATGGCTCTGCAGATCAGCGCGACCAATCCGGAGCATCCCGCGCTCCTGCTCGAACTGCCCTGGCAGGTGCCCCTGGAGGAGTGGCCGGAGCATTACCTGGTGCCGCTGCCCCGCGGTATCTCCCGGCACGTGGTGCGCTACGCGCGCGCCGGTACGGAGGTGGTGGCCGTCAAGGAGCTCGCCCAGCGGCCCGCGGTGCGCGAGTTCGAGCTGCTGCGGGACCTCGACCGACTCGGTATCCCGGCGGTGGACCCGCTCGCCGTGGTCACCGGCCGTACCGGCAAGGACGGCGAGCCCCTGGAGCCGGTGCTGATCACCCGGCATCTGCGCGGCTCCATGCCGTACCGCTCGATGTTCGAGACGACCATGCGGCCCGCGACCATGCACCGGCTGATGGACGCCCTGGCCGTGCTGCTGGTCCGTCTGCATCTGGCGGGGTTCGCGTGGGGGGACTGCTCGCTGTCCAACACCCTGTTCCGGCGCGACGCGGGCGCCTACGCCGCGTACCTGGTGGACGCGGAGACCGGCGAGCTGCACCCCCGGCTGAGCCCGGGGCAGCGGGAGTACGACCTCGATCTGGCACGCGTCAACATCAGCGGCGAGCTGCTCGATCTGGAGGCTTCGGGGGCACTGCACCCGTCGGTCGATCCGGTCGCGTTCGGCACGGAGATCTGCGAGCGGTACTCGGGTCTGTGGGACGAGCTGACCCGCACCTCCGTCTACCCGGCGGGCAAACACCACTACATCGACCGCCGTGTCCGCCGCCTGAACGACCTCGGGTTCGACGTGGCGGAGATGCAGATCTCGCACTCCTCCAACGGTGACACCGTGACCTTCGTGCCGAAGGTCGTCGACGCCGGGCACCACCAGCGGCAGCTGCTCCGGCTGACCGGCCTCGACGCCGAGGAGAACCAGGCGCGGCGGTTGCTGAACGACCTGGAGAGCTGGATGGCCACCCAGGACGACTACGCTCCCGGCGACCCCCTCACCGCCCGGCCCGAGGTGCTCGCCCACCGGTGGGTGCGGGACGTGTTCCGGCCCACCGTGCGCGCGGTACCGCCGGAGCTGCGGGGGGCGATGGATCCGGCGGAGCTGTACCACGAGCTGCTGGAACACCGGTGGTATCTGTCGGAGCGGGCCCAGCACGACATCGGTCTGGACACCGCCGTGAAGGACTACGTGGACAACATCCTGCCCAGGGTCCGCGAGACGCTGGCCGATCCGCAGGAGGAAGACGGTCCCGTTCGCCCCTCCTGAGCGACCCGCCGACCGGCGTTGCGATGATGATCGGGAAGGCCCGGCCGGGGTCGTCGCCGGCCGGACGTCGACAGGCAGGAGAACCACACATGACCGCCACCCGTGGAACGTCCGTGGACATCCCCACCGAGGACGGCACGGCGGACGCGTACCTCGCCCACCCGGACGATCACAGCCCCCACCCCGCGGTCCTGCTCTACATGGACGCCTTCGGACTGCGCCCGTCCCTGAAGAGGATGGCCGACCGCCTCGCCGGGCACGGCTACACGGTCCTGGTCCCCAACGTCTTCTACCGCCACGGCCGGTCGCCCGTGATCGAGCTGCCGGACTTCATCGACCCGTCGGCGCGCCCGGAGATCTTCCAGCAGGTCATGCCGATGATGCGGGTGCTGACGCCCGAGCGTGTGGAGCGGGATGCCGACGCCTATCTGCGTCGGCTGGCCGACTGCCCGCAGGCCGCCGACGGCCCGGTCGGTGTCACCGGCTACTGCATGGGCGCCCGCCTGGCCCTGCGTACCGCCGGCACGCATCCGGACCGGGTCGCCGCCGTGGCCGGCTTCCACGGCGGGCAGCTGGCGACCGACAAGCCGGACAGCCCCCATCTGGTGGCCGACCGCATCACCGCGGAGGCGTACTTCGGACACGCCGACCAGGACCACTCCCTGCCGCCCGAGCAGATCGAGCGGCTGGAGAAGGCGCTCACCGACGCGGGTGTGCGTCACCGCTGCGAGGTCTACCCGGGCGCCCCGCACGGCTACACCCAGGAGGACACGTCCAGCTACCACGCCGAGGCGGCGGAACGGCACTGGCGGGAGCTGCTGGCCCTCTTCGACCGCGCCCTGTGAGTCGGAGCCCGGGTCAGGCGGGCGGTACGACCGCCACCGGGCAGGGCGCGTGGTGCAGCAGCGCGTGCGCCACCGATCCGATGCCGGGCCCCACGGCCCGGGTGGCACGGCGTCCGGCGACCACGAGCTGGGCGTCGCCGGCCGCGGAGAGCAGCACCTGGGCGGCACTGCCCATCTCCACGTGCTCGGTCACCGGCACATCGGGATGACGGTCCCGCCAGGGGCGCAGCGCCTCGTCGAGCGCCTTCCTCTCGAACTGTGCCAGCCCACCGGCCTCGTCGAGCAGCTTGAGCGAGCCGGGGCTGTAGGCGAACACGGGCGGCAGGCTCCAGGCCCGTACGACGCGGACGGCCGCGCCCCGGGCGGCGGCCGTCTCGAACGCGAAGGCGAGCGCAGGCGCGCTGTCGTCCGGCCCTCCGTGCTGTCCCACGACGATGTCGTGGCCCGCCGCCTCGGTGGCGGGCCGGTCGTCCGCGCGGACCAGCACCACGGGCCGGGTGGACTCGGCGATCACCTGCTGGCCGACGGAGCCGATCAGGAACCCGACGACCGCGCCGTGCCCGCGGGAGCCCAGCACCAGCAGTTCGGCCGTGGCCGCCTCGGCGACCAGCGACTCGACGGGCGCTCCCTGGAGCGCCTCGGCGGTCACGGTCAGCGCCGGGTGCCGTTCGGTGAGCGTGCCCCGGGCCGCGTCCACGACCTGGCGGGCCCACCGGGCCTGGGCGTCCTCGTCGGCCGCCAGGGCGACGTCCAGGGCCTGCCACTGCCAGGCGTGCACGATCCTCAACGGCAGGCCCCGGCGCACGGCTTCCCGGCCCGCCCAGGCCGCCGCGGCGGCACTCTCCGGCGATCCGTCCACTCCCACGGTGATCGGGCGGGTCATGCTGCTGCCTTCCTGTCGCTGCTCCGTGAAGGTGATCATGCCACCGGTCAGGTGCGCACCGGGTTCAGGAGCGAAACCGGACGATCGAACATACGATGGCCGAGACGTGGATGAGCTCGGGGCGGGAGACCTTATGGCACAGGCTGCGGGGGCAGCTGCACGGACCGTCATCCTGACCGTGGACGACGACCCCGGAGTGTCGCGTGCCGTGGCGCGCGACCTGCGCCGCCGCTACGGCGAGTCGTACCGCATCGTGCGCGCCGAGTCCGGTGAGAGCGGGCTCGAGGCGCTGCGGGAGCTGAAGCTGCGCGGCGACCTGGTGGCGGTGATCCTGGCCGACTACCGGATGCCGCAGATGAACGGCATCGAGTTCCTGGAACAGGCCCTGGACGTCTACCCGGGCGCGCGGCGGGTGCTCCTGACGGCGTACGCGGACACCAACGCGGCCATCGACGCGATCAACGTGATCGACCTCGACCACTATCTCCTCAAGCCGTGGGACCCGCCCGAGGAGAAGCTCTACCCGGTCCTGGACGATCTGCTGGAGGCGTGGCGGACCTCCGACTACCGGCCCGTTCCCACCACCAAGGTGGTCGGCCACCGCTGGTCGGCGCGCTCGTCGGACGTACGGGAGTTCCTGGCCCGCAACCAGGTGCCCTACCGCTGGTACTCGGTCGAGACCCCGGAGGGGCAGCGACTGCTGGCGGCGGCCGGGCAGGACGGGGGGCGACTGCCGCTCGTCGTCACCCCGGACGGCACGCCGCTGGTCGAGCCGGAGGACGCGGAACTGGCCGCGCACGTGGGCCTGGCGACGACGCCGACCTCGGAGTTCTACGACCTGGTCGTGATCGGCGGCGGGCCCGCCGGGCTCGGGGCGGCGGTGTACGGGGCGTCGGAGGGGCTGCGGACGCTGCTCGTGGAGCGGTCCGCGACCGGCGGCCAGGCCGGGCAGAGTTCCCGGATCGAGAACTACCTCGGCTTCCCCGACGGTGTGTCGGGCGCGCAGCTGACGGACCGGGCGCGTCGGCAGGCGAAGAAGTTCGGCGCGGAGATCCTCACCGCGCGGGAGGTGTCCGCTCTCGAGGTCAACGGTGCCGCGCGGATCGTTCGGTTCTCGGACGGGACCGCGATCGGCGCGCACAGCGTGATCCTGGCGACCGGCGTGTCGTACCGGCAGCTCCAGGCGCCGGGGCTCGTCGAGCTGACCGGGTGCGGGGTGTTCTACGGTTCGGCGCTGACGGAGGCGCCGGCCTGTTCCGGGTACGACGTGTACATCGTGGGTGGCGCCAACTCGGCGGGCCAGGCGGCGATGTACCTGTCCCGGGGCTGCAAGTCGGTCAACCTCCTGGTACGCGGCGAGTCGCTGTCGGCGTCGATGTCGCACTACCTGATCCAGCAGATCAACGACGCTCCGAACATTCACGTCCGCACCCGCACCGTGGTGGACGCGGCGCACGGCTCGGACCATCTGGAGAAGCTGACGCTGCGGGACGTGGCGACCGGGCAGACCGAACTCGTCGACGCCCAGTGGCTGTTCGTGTTCATCGGAGCGGCGCCGTTGACCGACTGGCTGGAGGGGACGGTGCTGCGGGACGAGCGGGGATTCATCCCGACCGGCCCCGACATGACGAGCGACGGGCAGCCGCCGAAGGGCTGGGAGCTGGACCGGCCCCCGTACCACCTGGAGACCAACGTCCCGGGTGTGTTCGTGGCGGGCGACGCGCGCGCCGAGTCCGCCAAGCGGGTGGCCTCCGCGGTGGGCGAGGGAGCCATGGCCGTGATGCTCGTCCACCGGTATCTGGAGCAGTCATGAACTCGACGCGCGGGGAGTGGTGATGGGCGGCCGGCCGATGGCGTGCGACCGGGCGGAGCTGAAGACGCTCTTCCTGTTCGAGAAGCTGGACGACGAGCAGCTGGCGCGGCTGTGCCGGGAAGGGCGGGTGGAGGAGTTCGACCCCGGCCCGGTCTACACCGAGGGCGAGCCCGCCACCTGCTTCTTCGTCCTCCTCAAAGGGACGGTCGTGCTGTCGCGGCGGGTCGGCGCCGACGACGTGGAGGTCAACCGGACTTCGCAGCGCGGTGTGTACGCGGGTGCCTTCCAGGCGTATCTGGGCGACCGGGCCGCGGCGTCGTACGGCGGCTCGATGCGGGTCACCGAACCCTCGCGGTTCTTCATCCTGCCCGCGGAGACGTTCGCCTCGATCATGCGGGACTGGTTCCCGATGGCGGTACACCTGCTGGAGGGGTTGTTCTTCGGCTCCAAGAACACCCAGCAGGTCATCAACCAGCGGGAGCGGCTGCTGGCACTCGGATCGCTGTCCGCCGGACTCACCCATGAGCTGAACAACCCGGCCGCGGCGGCCGTGCGCGCCACCTCGGCGCTGCGCGAGCGGGTCGCCGGGATGCGGCACAAGCTGGGCGTGATCGCCGCCGGACGCTACGAGCCGGACGCCCTGCTGACACTGGTCGAGATCCAGGAGCGGACCGCCGAACAGGTCGCCAAGGCCGCGCCGGTCAGCCCGCTGGAGGCGTCCGACCGCGAGGACGCGATCACCGACTGGCTCGACGACCACGGTATCGACGGCGGCTGGCAGCTCGCGCCGACGTTCGTGCAGGCCGGGCTCGACACGGACTGGCTGGACCAGGTCGCGGCGGCCGTCGACGAGCGGACGCTGGAGGGTGCGGTCCGCTGGCTCAACTACACGGTCGAGACCGAACTGCTGATGAACGAGATCGAGGACTCCACGACCCGGGTCTCCACGCTCGTCAACGCGGCTCGGCAGTACTCGCAGCTCGACCGGGCGCCGTACCGAACGGCCGATGTGCACGAACTCCTCGACAGCACCCTGATGATGCTGTCCGGGAAGATCGGCAAGCGGATCACCCTCGTCAAGGACTACGACCGGTCCCTGCCGAACATCCCCGCCTATCCGGGCGAGTTGAACCAGGTGTGGACCAACCTCATCGACAACGCGGTGTCGGCCATGAACGACGCGGGCGGGGAGGGCACGTTGACCGTTCGGACGGCCCTCGACCACGACCGGTTGCTCGTGGAGTTCCGCGACACGGGTCCGGGTGTGCCGGAGGAGATCCGCGACCGTATCTTCGACCCGTTCTTCACCACGAAGCCGGTGGGCCAGGGAACCGGGCTCGGCCTGGACATCTCCTGGCGCATCGTGGTCAACAAGCACCACGGCAGTCTGAGCGTGCGGTCCGAGCCGGGCGACACGCGCTTCCAGGTACGGCTGCCGCTCACTGCCGTGGATTCCGAGACAGCACCGGAGGCGTCGTCATGAGCGCAGTGCAGGGGATCGACCCGAACGTCCCGCCGAGCGGCACCGGGTGCGTGGAGTGCGACGCGGCGGGCGGATGGTGGTTCCATCTGCGACGGTGCGCGCAGTGCGGGCACATCGGGTGTTGCGACGACTCGCCCTCGAAGCACGCGACCGCGCACTTCCACGCCACCGGGCATCCCGTGATCCGCAGTTTCGAGCCGGGCGAGGACTGGTTCTGGAACTACGAGACCTCCGAGCTGTACGAGGCCGGGCCCGAGTTGGCCCCTCCGGCCTGTCACCCCGAGGACCAGCCCGCGCCCGGGCCACGGGGGCGGGTCCCGGCCAACTGGATGGAGACGCTCGGCTAGCCGGGCCGTCCCGCTCGGGGCGCCCGGTGCCGGTTCAGTGGCCCCGCGTGCAGCGGTGTGGTGTGCCAGTGGGCCGTGAACGTGCCCGTGCCGGGCGTGCCCGTGATCGTCAGGCGGTGCGGCGTCTCCAGGAACAGGACGTCGGCGCTCAGGGTGTCCGGGGTCGTCCAGCCGCCGCTCGTCGCCGTGGGAAGCGGGTCCTCCCCGACCGCCCAGGCGGAGCCCGGAAGACGGAGCACGAGACGGTCCTCGCCCTCGACCAGGGTCATCCTCCAGGTGCCGTCCTCGTGGGTGACCTCGACCGCCGTCAACGTCGGCTGTTCCGAGCAGTGGCCGCCCTGTGGTGTGAGGTGGACACCCGACCGGAGTCCGGGTTCGGCGTCCGCCGCGACCGGGGGCAGCGCGAGGCGTTCGAGGCGGTGCTGGAGTGCCTTGTCCTCGTCGTCGCGGCCGATCAGCGGGGCCGGCCCGAGCGCGGGCAGCAGGTGGCGCCACATCGCGTCCAGCAGCTGCTGCATCTGCTCGGTCGCCGCGGTCGTCGCGACCACCGCGTCGTGCTCGGGCAGGACGACGCAGAACTGGCCGTACGCCCCGTCGCCCCGGTACCCGTGCCGTGACCCCCAGAACTGGTAGCCGTATCCCTGCTGCCAGTCCGGCACGGGGCCCCCGGCCATGAAGCCGTCGGTGGCGATGTGCGGGTGTGTCGCCTGCGCCACCCAGGACGACGGCAGCACGCGCCTGCCCTCCCAGACGCCGTCCTGAAGGTAGAGCTGGCCGAGGCGGGCGACCGCGTCCGTGGCGGCGTGCAGCCCGGTGAATCCGAGGTCGCGGCCTCGAGGATGCTGAACCCAGGCGGCCTCCCCGATGCCGAGCGGGTCGAAGAGCCTCGGGCGCAGGTACTGGGTCAGTGGCTGTCCGCACTGCCGCTGCACGATCGCGGCGAGCGTGTACGTCGCGGGCTGGTTGTAGGCGAAGACCGTGCCGGGGTCCCGGTCCGGCGGGATCAACAGGAAGCCGCGCACGGGCTCCGCACGGTCGTGTGCCAACGCCTCGGTCCAGGTCTCGGCGAGGTGTCCGCTCGCCATGGACGCGACGTGCCGGACCAGCATGGCGCGGCTGCGCGGGTCGGTGATGTCCGCCTCGAACTCGGGGAAGTACGAGATCACCGGCGCATCGAGGTCGAGAAGGCCCTCGGCGACGGCCAGCCCGGCGGCGGTCGAGGTGAAGCTCTTGCTGAGCGAGTACAGCAGGTGGGGGCGGTCGGCGGTGTACGGCGCCCACCAGCCGGAGGCCACCAGACGGCCGTGGCGCAGGATCATCAGGCTGTGCGGTTCGATGTCCGGCGCCGTCTCCACCGCGTCGAGGAACGCCTGGATGCCACGGGCGTCGACCCCTTGCTCCGCGGGTGTGCTGACGGGCAACGGGCGGGCACTCATCGGGCGGCCTCCTGTACGGTCTCGGCGGTGATCGGACAACTGCCGGTCTGGACCGCTGACCGCGCTTCCCGACCGGACGGCTGATCGCTGTATCCGCCATCCTTCCGTGTCCGCCCGGCGGGTGTCCACGGTGCCGTCGCACGGCCCTCATGGCCAGTTTTCGTCCCGTCCAACCGGGAACCCGGGCTTTATGGTGCGAATCGGATACACGATGATGACCGAACAGGCGGGCCCGCGCGAGCTCGTCGACCATGTGGTGCGGGCCGAGGAGGCCGGGTTCGACTTCTCCGTGACCTCCGACCACTACTTCCCCTGGCTGCGGGAGCAGGGGCACGCCCCTTACGCGTGGAGCGTGCTGGGCGCCGCCGCCCAGGCCACCTCACGCATTCCGCTGATGACGTATGTGACCTGTCCGACCGTCCGCTACCACCCGGCGGTGGTGGCCCAGAAGGCGGCGACGATGCAGCTGCTGTCCCAGGGCCGCTTCCGGCTGGGACTCGGCGCCGGCGAGAACCTCAACGAGCACGTGGTGGGCCGGGGTTGGCCCTCGGTCGAGGTGCGGCACGAGATGCTGGAAGAGGCGGTCGGCATCATCCGCGACCTGTTCGGCGGAGGCCATGTCAGCCGGCGGGGCAAGCACTTCAGCGTGGACTCTGCGCGGCTGTGGGACCTGCCGGACGAGCCGCCGCAGATCGGCGTCGCCGTCTCCGGCGAGCGGTCCTGCGCGCTCGCGGGCCGGCTCGCCGACCTGGTCATCGCCACGGAGCCGAAGCAGGAGCTGCTGACCGCGTTCGACCGGCACGGCGGCGAGGGCAAGCCGCGGGTCGGGCAGTTGCCGGTCTGCTACGACCGGGACCGGGACGCGGCGATCCAGCGGGCGCACGAACAGTTCCGCTGGTTCGGGTGCGGCTGGAAGGTCAACTCCGAGCTGCCGCATCCGGATTCCTTCGCGTCGGCCACCCAGTTCGTCACGCCCGACGACGTGGCCGCCTCCATTCCGTGCGGCGACGACCCGGCGGACTTCGTGGAGGCCGTACGGCCCTATGCCGAGGCCGGGTTCACGGAGATCGCGCTGGTGCAGATCGGTGGCGAGTCACAGCCCGAGTACATCGAGTGGTCGAGCAAGGAGCTTCTGCCGGCCCTGCGGGAAGCCCTGGGCTGAGGCCGCGACAACGGGGTGGGCAGGCGTAACCGCGCCTGCCCTGTGAGGGGTTGACGGTACGCCGCCATAATGACGGCATGATCGACTCCTCCCCCACCCCCGTTCCCCCGCCCGAGCCGCGCGTTCCCGTCGTCATCGTCGGCGCCGGTCCGGCCGGGCTGACGCTCGCCAACGTCCTGCGGGACGCCTCCGTCGACTGTGTCGTCCTGGAGGCGGAGAGCAGGGAGTTCATCGAACAGCGGCCGCGGGCGGGGTTCCTCGAGGAGTGGGCCGTGCGGGCCCTCGAGCGGCACGGACTGGCCGGGCGGCTGCTGGAGACGGCGCAGACGCACAGCGAGTGCGAGTTCCGGGTCCACGGGGAGCGGCTCCGGTTCCCGTACACGGAGATCTCCGGCCACCACCACTTCGTCTACCCGCAGCCACTGCTCGTCACCGACCTCGTACGCGCGTACGCGGACGTCAAAAGGGGCGACATACGGTTCGGTGTGCGGGACGTGGAGGTGCACGGCATCGACACCGACGAGCCGTCCGTGTCGTACACGGATCCGGACTCCGGTGAGCACCGGCGCATCGCATGTGAGGTGATCGCCGGCTGCGACGGCGCCCGTGGTGTGACCCGGGCCGCTCTGTCGTCGGAGCGCGCGCACCTCGCGCGGCTCGACCACGGGGTCGGCTGGCTGGCGCTGCTCGCCGAGGCGCCGCCGTCGTCGGACTGCGTGGTCTTCGGGGTCCATCCGCGCGGCTTCGCCGCCCACATGGCGCGCAGCCCGCAGGTCACCCGCTACTACCTCGAGGTGCCGCCCGGTGACGACCCGGAGAACTGGCCGCACGACCGTGTCTGGTCCGAGCTGCGCGAACGGCTGTCCGTCGCCGGGGCGCCGCCACTGACCGAAGGGCGGCTGATCGAGAAGCGCGTCCTGGACATGCACAACTATGTGGTCCAGCCGATGGCGTACGGGCGGCTGTTCCTCGCGGGCGACGCGGCGCACCTGGTCGCTCCGATCGCCGCGAAGGGCATGAACCTCGCCCTGCACGACGCGCTGCTGCTCGCGGACGCGCTCATCGCCTGCCACCGCACGGGCGACACCGACGGCCTGCGCGGCTACTCGGCGGCCTGCCTGCGGCGTGTGTGGCAGTACCAGGAGTTCTCGGAGTGGTTCGCGGAGCTGCTGCACGGGCCGTCGTCGGGTGATCCGTTCCGCGCGGGCAACGCCACCGCCCGGCTGCGACGGCTGTTCCACTCCCCTGCGGCGGCGGCCGCGTTCGCCGAGTCCTACACCGGTGCGACCACAGAGGTAACCGACGGTAAACTACCGACGAGTAGCCAAAGCGGCACGTTTTCGCACGTGTGAGCGGTGCGCGGCGGGTCGGAGAAATCCGGCTCGTAGAAAATCGCCTTTCTTTGAACACCCACCGTCACGTCCACCGTACATCCGGGAAAGGGAGAGTCCGGTGCGCTGCGAGGGATGACGATGGACCACGGGCAGGTCTCCACAGGGGAGTTGGTCGCCGGACGGTACAGGACGCTCGAAGTCGTCCACCGGGAGCAGGGGCGCACCGTCTGGCTCGGCGAGGACGCGGACTTCGCACGACCGGTCACCCTCACCGAGTCACGGCTGGCACCACTGCGGCCCGAGGTCAGCTCGCGCCGCACGATCGCCCGGATCCTGCGCGAGTCGGAGGCCATGGAGTTGCTGTGCCCCGGCCGGATCGCCACCGTCCTCGACGTGGTCGACGACAACGGTGTCCTGTGGACCGTGACGGATCGGATCGACGGCACGCCCCTCGGGGAGATCCTCGATCGCGGGCCCCTGAACCACGTGCGTGCCGCCCGCATCGGCCTCGGGATCCTCGACGTCCTGGAGGCCGCCCACCGGCGGGGCGTGACCCACGGGGACCTGAGCCCCGGGCAGGTGTTCGTGCAGGAGGGGGGCCAGATCGTGGTGACCGGGTTCGGACTGATCGGAACGTCCGTCACCCAGCGGGTCACCGCGCCGTCGTACGCCTCCCCCGAACAGGCCCGCGGCTCGAGCGCCGGGCCGGCGGCGGACCAGTGGGCGCTCGGAGCGCTGCTGTACGCGATGGTGGAGGGCCGTCCGCCGTTCCGGGACCGGGGCCCGGCCGAGGCGACACTGCGCGCCGTGGACCGGCTGCCGCTGCGCCCCCCGCTGAGCGCCGGGCCGCTGGCCCCGGCCATCACGGGGCTGCTGCGCCGCGACGCCCTGGAGCGGGTCCCGGAGTCCGCGGTGCGTGCCTCCCTGGTGCGCATCGTGAGCGACGACCTCGACGAGCCCACACAGGAGACGCTGATGCCGCGCCTGAGGGGAGCGTGGCTGGTCGCCCACCGGGCGGGGCGGGCCTGGGGCGGACCGGCCGTGCGCCGGTCGGTGCTCGTGGGGGCGGGGCTCGTACTCGTGGCCTCCTCGGTCGCGGTCCTCGTCGCGACGCTCGGCTCGGAGGGACGCGGCGCGTCGGCGACAGGGACGGAGCCGTCGCGCTCCGTCGCACCCTCGCGGCCGGCCGCGCCGTCCGGGCACGACACCGACGGCACGACTCTCCCTCCCACGACGAGTGCGGCACCGGCACCGTCCGCACCCCCGTCGTCACCCGCCACCAGCAACCCCGCAACGACCTTCCGCCGCTACGACGCGCCGGAGGGCTTCTCCATCGACCTGCCCCAGGGATGGAAGCCCATTGACACCCTCAAGGCCGCCGAGGGCACCTACCGGGTGACGTTCGGCGCGAGCGGGGACCCTCGCACGCTGGCGGTCACCTACAGCGTGCGGCTCGGTACCGATCCGGTCGCCGTGTGGCGGAAGCTGGAGCCGTCCCTGAGGAGCACGTACGCCGAGTACACACGGGTGGGCGACATCCGCGCCGTGACCTACCAGGGCCACCAAGGCGCCGACATGGTGTGGCTGTCCACGGTGAACGGGGTCCGGATGCGCACCTTCGGGCGGGGCTTCCTCCTCGGCGACGGCCGCGGCTGCTCCCTGCGCTGGACGACCCCGGCGGCGGACGCGCAGAGCACCGCCGACGAGCAGGCACTGAACGTGTTCCTGAGAACGTTCCGGCCGCCGGCGGAGTGAGTGGACAGGCCTTGGTGAACCCCTCGATGCGGCAGATGCGGGACACGGTCACGGACCGCGCCCCGCATCTGCCGCCGGGGTCGCGCGGGGGCACGGGGCGGCGCGGCTGATCCGTACGGACCCGCTCCGCCGCGTCGGCTCCAGGGCTACCAGCGGCTTTCCGAAGGCCGCCGGTCGGGCGCACGCCGGGCCAGCCAGTGGGCGATCGACTCCGCTATCGGCTGGCCGGTTTCCAGTTCGATGAAGCCGAACTGGCCGCCCTGGTTGCACTCCAGGAACCACCACACGCCCTCCCCGTCCTCGGCGAAGTCGAAGGCGGCGTACGCGAGGCCGGCCAGCGCCAGGTACTGATGGACCGACTTCACGATGCGGTCGGGCACCGCGGTCGGCTCCCAGGAGTAGTCGGTGTCGCCGTACCGGCCGTCCACCTGCCCGGGCGCCGCTCTCTTGCGGGCGCCGAACAGCCGTGCGCCGACGCAGGTCAGCCGGATGTCGGCGCGCTTGGGGATGTAGCGTTGCAGCAGGGCCGGTCCTGCCGCGACCGCGGAGAAGTCGGCGTCCGGGCCGATCAACGTCGTCGGCAGGGCCAGTTCCGGGTCGTCCGGCGGCGGCCCCGACGCCGACTTCACCACCACGTCCCGGTACTCCTCGACGAACTGCTGGGCCACACGCGGCGCCGTGGTGACGACGGTCGGTGGCACGGCGAAGCCGCTGAGGTGGGCGATCCGCAGCTGCCACGGCTTGTAGCGGGCCTGCTCCGCGTTGCGGGGATGGTTCATCCACCGTGTGGACGCCGAGTAGAGCATGCCGTACAGGGCCTGGCGGGTCTCCGCGGTCAGCCAGGTCGAGGGCTCCGCGGCGTGGGCGGCCGGTTCGCCGGGCCGGCGTACCCACACCGAGCGCAGGCCCCGGATGCTCAGGACGTGCCCGCCCACCGAGAGGTGGCCGTCGAAGTCGCCGTGGGCGTAGTCGGCCGACAGCACCGCCCTGCCTGGGAGGTCGGCGGGGTCCAGGCGCATCACGGGCACCGCCCGCTCGTGCAGCTCGGCCACCACCATGTCGGCCGTCACGTCCTGCTCCGACGTGAGGATGAGAACCGTCATCCGGTCCGTGCCGTCAGTCGTCGAAGTGCGTCTGGGAACCCGCCGTCGACGTCGTCGTGCCGGCCGCCAGCAGCAGGGCACGGTTACTGACGGCGGGGCGACCGTCCGGGAGCACGTTCAACTGCCGCGAGGCGTCGAAGCGGTACGGCGTCACCGAGGCCTGAGCCCCCCTGGGCACGGCATAGTTGAGGGTGAACGGTCGCACGTGAAACCTCCACGGTCTTGGGTTGCCACTTCCCAAATCTTTACGTCTTTCCCCCGTAAGGAATTCATCACTTTCCGACACATGAGGGTGAAGGTCGTCACATACCCGAGACGCAACCCCGTGACGTCAAGGGGCGTCCCGGCACGCCGGATGCGCGCTGTCAGTGCCCTCGGCAACAATGCGGGGTAAAGATCATCTCGCCTTCCGCGCGGGAGGATCATCGCACCGCCCCGGAAAGGCTGACCGACCATGACGCGCCCTCGGCTCAGTTCCCGTGCTGCCGAAGTGCTGCGCCTGATCATGGACCAGCGCCTGGCGGTCTTCCTGACGGTGCATGGGAACGGGCGCCGCCGGTACGGCTATTGGCAGACCGACGGCCGTCCCGTGGCCCTGCCGACCGAGGAGTGCGACGCGTTGTGCGCGGCGGGGCGGATCGTGCTCGGCGCGCCGGTCGTCGACCGGTCGAAGACCGTCTACCGGGTCCGGGCCGCCGCGCGCGGCACATCCCGCGCGACCCGTTCCGCCCTGACGGCGTGAGGGCATGAGGGCATCCAGGACATGAGGGCGGAACAGGCCGACGCGGCGGGCGGCTACCAGCGGTCCTCGACCTGCTCCTTGATCCGCCGGTCGTACAGGTCCCGGATCGCGTCGAGCGTCTCGCGCGGCAGCGGGGGCAGCTTGGCGACCGCCGAGTTGGCGCGGGCCTGGTCTGCGGAGCGGGCGCCGGGGATGACCGTGGTAACGCCGGGCTGCTGGAGGATCCAGGCGAGCGCAAGCTGGGCCGGCGTGCAGCCCTCCGGCGCGAGCGCGGCGAACTCGGCCGCCGCCTCCACACCGGTGGCGAAGTCGACACCGGAGAAGGTCTCGCCCTGGTCGAAGGCCTCACCGTGCCGGTTGAAGGAGCGGTGGTCGTTCGCGGCGAAGACGGTGTCCTTGGTGTACTTGCCGGACAGCAGGCCGGAGGCGAGGGGCACCCGGGCGATGATGCCCACGCCGGCCTCCCGCGCGGCCGGGAGGACCTCACGCAGCGGCTTCATGCGGAACGGGTTGAGGATGATCTGCACGCTCGCCACGTTCGGGCGGGCGATCGCGGTCAGAGCCTCCTCGCACGTCTCGACGCTCACTCCGTAGGCGGCGACACGGCCTTCCTCGACCAGGGTGTCCAGGGCGTCGTACACCTCGTCGGAGGAGTAGACCGGCGTCGGCGGACAGTGCAGCTGCACCAGGTCGATGCGATCGACGCCGAGGTTGCGGCGGGAGCGGTCGTTCCAGACCCGGAAGTTGTCGAGGACGTAGTTCTCCGGGATCTGGTCGACGCGGCGGCCCATCTTGGTCGCCACCAGCACGTGCATGTCCGGCCTGCCGTGCAGGAAGGAGGCGATGGCCTGTTCGCTGCGCCCGTCGCCGTAGACATCGGCGGTGTCGAAGAAGGTCACCCCGGACTCGGCCGCCGCCTCCAGCACCTCGTGGGCGTCCTTGTCGTCGACGTCGCCCCAGTCGGCGCCCAGCTGCCAGGTGCCGAGGCCGATCACCGATGCGTGCTGCCCGGACCTGCGGAATTCTCGCTCTTCCATGCGGTCAGTGTGTCATCCGCACCCGGCCGCAGCCGGAACGCCCCTCCCAGACCGGATACATCCTCTTCACTCATACGGGTGAATTGATGTGACGGGAGAGAGACACGTGTCAACTGGCGCCTACTGTCGGCGACATGACCGAACCACCAGCCGGTCCCCCTCCTGCCATAGGCGGGGTGGAATCCTCCTGGACGCGCCGGGGTTTCCTGCTCACCGCCGCTTCGCTGGCCACCGCCACCGCGTCCCTGACGCAAGGCACCGCCGCCGCGGACGAGCTGCCCGGGTTCCCGCCGGACGTCGGCCTGTACCGCACGGCGTACCGCAACTGGGTCGGGGAGATCACCGCCGACGGACTGTGGGCCTGTGCGCCGACCGACGCGCAAGAGGTCGTGGACGTGGTCAACTGGGCCCGACGGCAGGGCTGGACGGTCCGCGCCCGCGGCTGCTCCCACGGCTGGTCGCCCCTGACGATCCCCGACGGCACGGGGGCCGGGTCGCCCGTACTGCTCGTGGACACCGCCACCCATCTCACGGGGCTGTCGCTGGAGTCCACCGATCCGGCCGCCGTCCGGGCCGGCACCGGCGTCACTCTCGAGGCCCTGCTCGGCTTCCTGGAGGACCACGGCCTGGGGCTGACCGCGGCACCGGCGCCCGGCGACCTGACCCTCGGCGGTGCCCTGGCCATCGACGCCCACGGCACCGCGGTCCCGGCCCACGGCGAGAGCCGGCTGCCCGGGCACACCTTCGGTTCGCTGAGCAATCTCGTGCTGTCTCTGACCGCGGTGGTGTGGGACCAGGACAGTGACGCCTACGTCCTGCGGACGTACCGGCGCGACGAGGCCGAAGGCGCCGCGTTGCTCACCCATCTCGGCCGCGCCCTGGTCACCGAGGTGGTGCTGCGCGTGGGCGTCAACACCAACCTCCGCTGCGTCAGCCGCACCGACGTCCCGGCCGCCGAGCTCTTCGCGGCGCCCGGCAGCGACGGCCGGACGTTCGCGCGGTTCCTGGACGAGACGGGCCGGGCGGAGGCGATCTGGTTCGCCTTCACGGAGTTCCCCTGGCTGAAGGTGTGGAGCGTCGCCCCGCGGCGCCCGCTCACCTCGCGGCCGGTGACGTCGCCGTACAACTATCCGTTCTCCGACCACGTGCCCACGCTCGTGGCGGACCTCGCGGGACGGATGGTGTCCGACGCCGCCTGGTACTTCGCGCCGGAGCTGGGCAACGCGCAGCTGGACGCCGCCGTGCTCGGCCTGACCGCCACGCTCTCCGCGGACCTGTGGGGGCCGTCCAAGAACACGCTGCTGTACATCAGACCCACGACGCTGCGGGTCACCGCGAACGGCTACGCGGTCCTCACCTCACGCGACGGGGTGCAGCGCGTCGTCCACGAGTTCACCTCCTTCTACCGGGAACGGCTCACCGCGTACGCCGCACGCGGGCGCTTCCCGGTCAACGGCCAGGTCGAGATCCGCGTGACGGGCCTCGACGATCCCGCCGACGTCGGGCTCACCGGCGCCCGAGCCCCGTCGCTGTCGGCGTTGCGACCGCGCGTCGATCACCCGGAGTGGGACACCGCGGTCTGGCTCGACGTGCTCACCCTGCCGGGCACGCCCTACGCCGAGGAGTTCTGCCGGGAGTTGGAGCGGTTCCTGCTCGACACCTACGACGGTGGGGTGGGCCTCGTGCGCGTGGAGTGGTCCAAGGGGTGGGCGTACACGGACCAGGCGGCGTGGTCGGACCCGGACGTGCTGCACAACGCCGTGCCCGGCTCGTTCGGCGACGGGCCGTCCTGGCCCCAGACGTCGGCGGTGCTCTCCCGGCTCGACCCGCACCGCGTGTTCGGCAACGCCTTTCTGGACCGGCTGTTCGCGTAGGCGGTCAGCCGGCGGTCTCGGCCGTGGAGCGCCGCAGTCTCCGTATCACCAGTGCGAGTTGCAGGCGCAGTCGGCCGTGCGGGGCGTGCACGTCCCAGCCGAGGACGTGATCCAGCTGGGCCAGGCGTTCCTGCAGCGTGGAGTGGTGCACCGTCAGCTCCGCGGCGGCGGACCGCAGGCTGGGCGCGGACGCCACGGCGTGCAGGGTCACGGCGGCCCACGGGGCCTCGGCGACGGCACGCTCCAGCGCGACCAGGTCCGGGATCGGCGGGGTGTCCGGGCCGACCGCCCCGGCGAGCAGGGCCAGTCCGCCCAGGTCGTCCGCGTGGACGGTGCGCGGGCCGGGGTCGTGCGTGGTGCCCTCGGCGGTGAAGCGGAGCGCGGTGCGGGCCGCAGCCCATGACTCGGGCAGCCGTACGGGCTGCACGGCGGGACCTATGCCGGCCTGCGGCTCCTCCCCCGCCGGCCCTCGCACGGTGTCGGCGGGCTCGACGCGGGCGCCGCCGCCGTGCAGCGCGACGGCCCGTACCCGCTGTTCGGCGTGGAGTCCCAGCCGGGCCGCCGCGCTCAGTCGTACCGCGGGTGACGCGGAGGCGTCCAGCAGCGTCTCCAGGAGCGCCGGGTCGTCGGCGGGTGCCCGGCCCCGGGTGCGGTCCAGGACCAGGCGGACGGCTGCCACGGCCCGCTCCAGGATCATGGCGTGGACGCCGTCGGTCGGGCCGGGGTGCTCCAGCCACAGGCCGGCTTGCTCGGGGTCGTCCGCAGGGACATCCGTGCCCGTCGCCAGGGGCGCCCACGGCCAGGCGGGGTCGGGCGGGTCCGCCGTGTCGTGGCGGCGCCCGTCGGGTCGGACACGGACGCGGACGCCGCGCCGTTCGTCGACCAGCCGGGCCGGGCTGCCGGACAGGACCGCGGCGCCGCGCACCAGGGCCTCCAGGCCCGCCCGCTCCTCCGTCAGGCGGTCGAAGTACGCGATGACGCGCAGCGCGGCTCCCGCGTCGGGGTCGAGCGCCGCGAGCCGTCCGGCCAACTCTTTCACGGGCACCATCCTGCGGGCGCGCACGGCGTCTGCCAAGCTCCGGGGCCGGATCCGCCGCCTCCCCCGGCGCGGCGGACCGCTCGCCCCGCCGGGGAGAGGCGTAGAAGGTTCCGTGTGGGTCGGCGACGCCGCGCCGATCCGCGCCGATCCACAAGGCACCCCTAGCCCGGTCAGGCGCTCAGCAGCCGCCGCAGCCAGCGCAACCGGGCCGCTCGGGCCTCCTGGGAGAGCAGGGCCTGCGGGGCGAAGCCGTCGAAGCCGTGGAACCCGCCGGGCCACACGTGGAGTTCGGCGCGTCCGCCCGCCTGCCAGATGCGGGTGGCGTAGGCGACGTCCTCGTCGCGGAAGGTCTCCGCGGAGCCGACGTCGATGAAGGCGGCCGGCAGGCCGGACAGGTCGGTGGCGCGGGCCGGGGCGGCGTACGGGGAGACGTCCGGCCCGCCGCGCGCGTCGCCGAGGAGCGCGCCCCAGCCGGTGGCGTTCGCAGTGCGGTCCCATACGCCCCGCCCGGCCATCTGGTGGGCGGACACAGAGTCGTTGCGGTCGTCCAGCATCGGGCACATCAGCATCTGGCCCAGCAGGGCAGGGCCGCCGCGGTCCCGTGCGAGCAGTGCCAGCGCCGCGGTGAGGCCGCCGCCCGCGCTGCCGCCGGCGACGATGATGCGCTCGGGGTCGACGCCGAGCTCCTTGGCGTTCTCGGCGGTCCACTTCAGGCCCGCGTAGCAGTCCTCGATCGGGGCCGGGTGCGGGTGCTCGGGGGCCAGCCGGTACTCGACGGAGACCACGACCAGCCCCAGCTCCTCGGCCCAGTCGAGCGCCTCGTCCACGCCGAACCGGTTGGTCCCGAGGATCATCCCGCCCCCGTGCGCGTGGTAGATCGCCGGGAGGGGGCCGGTCGCACCCGTGGGGCGGCAGATGAGCAGGGAGACGTCGGGCGCGCCGGCCGGTCCCGGCACCGCCCGCTCCTCCACCTCGAAGGCGCCGCCGCGGCGCAGCTCGTCGTCGGAGGGCGGTGGGATGACCATGCCGGCGCGCACCTCGGGGATGGCCTCGGGCGGGAAGCCCGGGGACAACTGCTCGCCGATCAGTTCCAGCGCGGCCGCCAGTTCCGGATCGAAGGGTGGTGGCGGAAAGACGGGTTCGGCGTCTGCGGGTGCCGGGGAGGTCGTCGGCTCGGCGGTCATGGCTGCTCCTCGCGTCGTGGCCACGCCCGTGTGGCCAGTGCCGTTCATGGTGCCCACCGCCCCGCCGCCGCGGCACGCGCCGTTCGGCGGGAATCCCCCGCCGAACGGCGGGGCGGCACCTGGAACGAGCCGTCGGTGCCGAGCGCGGAGGCGGCGCCGCTGACGGGGGCGGCCGGGATGGGCCGCCGCGGACCGGGGGGCGGCCGCGGACGAGGCCGCGGCTGAAGGGCGGCCGTTGATGGCGGGCGCGCCGCGAGCGGGGGCGGTTGCGGACGGGAGCGGGCGCGGACGGTTCTCTTCCGTCCGCGCCCGCCCTACTGGTGCCCCGCGGCGGCGCCGGCGTGGCGCCAGGCTGTGGCGCTCAGGGCCGCGTCCGGCTCTCCAGCCGCAGTTCGACGTCGATCTCCTGGTCCCCGGCGACGACGCCGAGCTGGTGGACGGCGTACAGCTCGTCCAGGGCGCGGCGCAGTCGCTCCACCGCCCTGGGCTCGCCCTGCAGCTCGGCCTTGACCGGGCCGGACAGCGGCGGTGGCGGCGACGGGCGTTCGGCCGTCCCGCGCGTGGCCGACGTGTCGAACGTTCCGGTCCACATCGTGGGCCGGGAGGTGTGCGCCTCGTGGGGCGCCTCCTCGGCGGCGCGGTCCGAGCCGAAGTGCCGGCACAGTTCGGCGAACAGGTTCCCGGCATCCTTCGCCGAGCAGTCGCTGACCACTACTTCGACCTGTGGTACGTGCGTTTCGGACGCGTTCACGGCCGCTCCTCTCCTCGCGATGGCAGACCGATGGGCCGACCGGACGGCCGACGCGGGTACCCCGCCCCAAGGGGCCCATGCACGACGGTACGGCGCGCGTCCCCGGCTCGCCTGTCGGGGAGCAGTCCGCGATATGGGCGGTAAGCCCCCTGGTCAGCGCTGTCCGTGAGCTATGTTGAAGGCCTCGGGACACAACGGAGGAGGTCCGGTGCCATCGCCGCAGCAGGCACGCGCGCAGGCGTCTGCGATCACTGCGGGCAAGACGGCCCCGGAAGCGGGTGCCAGCCCGACGTCCCAGCTCAGAGAGTTGTTCGACGGCCCCCGGCTGTCCCCGGGGCACCGCCGGATCGCCCAGTACCTGATCGAGCACATCACCGAGGCCGCGTTCCTGTCGATCACGGATCTGGCCGAGCGGGTGGGTGTGAGCCAGCCTTCGGTGACCCGCTTCGCCGCGGCCGTCGGCTTCAGCGGCTACCCCGCGCTGCGGGAGAAGTTGCAGTCCATCGCCCTGGGCACCCTGGGCAGCCCGGGCACTCCGGCGGAGCAGCGGGCCAACGAGTTGCAGGCGGCTGTGGACGCCGAGATCGAGAACCTGGAGAACCTGCGCCGGGACTTCGCCGACCCGGACCAGGTGATCCGGGTCGGGCGGGCGCTGTCGGAGTCGACGCCCCTGACCGTGATGGGTCTGAGGATCTCCGCCTCGCTCGCCGAGTACTTCGCCTACGGAGCCCGTCGTATCCACCCCGACGTACGGCTGGTGACGCGTGGCGGGACCGTCGCCTACGACGCGATGTTGCAGTCGCGGGAGGCCGGCGGCACCTGGGTGCTGGCCTTCGGGATGCCCCGGCACGCCCAGGAGAGCCTGACCGCGGTGCGGGTGGCGCGCAGCGCGGGGCTCAGGGTGGCCCTGATCACGGATCTGGGACTGGGTCCGCTCGCGGACGAGGCCGACGTCGTGTTCGCCACCGGCACCGGCTCCCGCCTGGTGTTCGACTCCTACGCCGCCCCCGGTCTGATGGCCGCGGCGCTGCTGCAGGCGATGACCGACGCCGATCCGGAGCGGACGCAGGCCCGCCTTGATGAGTACGAGCAGATCGCCGACCAGCACCAGTTCTTCCTCAAGGACTGACCGGCCCGGGCGCCGGACCAAGGAACCTGCCAAACAGGATCTCTCGCACCAAATACAACATGAATTTTTTCATGTCCTTGCGTATCCGCCGGTATATATAAATACTTCTCGCGGATCGCGGACCGGTACAGCCGGGACGCGCCGTACGGACAACCGGAGTCGTCCGCTCCTACCCACGGGCTCCGGGTGTCCGGCCGGGCCCCGCTGCGCGGGCATCCCTGGTGGCGGCTCCGGCCCTCCCCTAGACCGGAGCCGCCCCCGAAGTCGCCGCAGCACCCTGAGCCGACGTGACCCGGAAGCGAACATCATGGCCTTGACGACGTACTCGCCGATCAGCTCGGACTGGCCGTGCCAGGTCAAAACCCCCGGCAGCTACGACTGGGAGCGGTCGGCGGCCAAGTGGCTGCGGGAACTCGTGCCCGCGCGCTACGCCAGCTACCCAGCCCTGATCCGTCATCCCGTCCTGCTCGCGCGGCACGCCCAGATCCAGGTGCAGAACGAGGTGCGGGTGGCCCGCACCGCTCTGCAGACGGCCCGCGCGGAGCTGCCGGCTCTCGGTCTGCCGGAGTCGGTCATCGAGCACACGATCAGGATGTACGCCGCCGAGGTCATGCAGTTGCAGCACATCGCGCGCAGCGTACGCGCCGTCAGCCAGGCGCTGATGGACAACAACGCGGCACGCCCCGGGCACTGACGCACCGGCACCCCCCTTCTGCCCCGCCGTCCGGGGCGTTCGGCCCGGCACGCGCACAGTCCACCGCGAAGCGGGCATCCGTAGGAGAGGACGACTCCTACGGATGCCCGGAGCTGCGCATGGACTCCACGACCTGGGCCGCGCTCGCCGTTGCCGCCGTCATCGCGGCGGCCCTGCTCGGCGTGGCCCTCGCCCTGCTGCGACGGCTGGTCCGCACGCGCCGCGACCTGCGCCGTGCCGGGCTGCCCACCGGCCCGCGCTGGCTGTTCTGGGGCGCGGTCCTGTACCTGGTGCTCCCCACCGACCTGTTGCCGGATCCCGTCTACCTGGACGACATCGGCGTCCTGCTGCTGGCACTGAGGTCGATGCGGGCCGCGCTACCGGCACGCGACCCCTGGCGCGAGGGCGGCACGTTGCCCGACTGACGGGGCGACGGAGTGGCCCGCCCGCGCCGTGGTGGCGGTAGCCAAGCGGCCCACGCGATGGGCGAATTGACCCCCGGAGGCACTCTGCGTTGGGCGTCTCCTTGGAACGGGGCGCCTCATGCATACAGAGCGACAATATGGACTGCCCGGTCAAGAATTGGTACGGTGACCGTATGGCACGCCCTCGAAGCTTCGACGAGAACAAAGTCCTGAATTCCGCCCGTGAGGAGTTCTGGAACCGCGGCTACGCGGCGACGAGGCTGGAGGACCTGGTTTCCGCGACGGGTCTCGGCAAGGGAAGCCTCTACGGCGCGTTCGGCGACAAGCGCCAACTCTTCCTGAATCTGCTGAACGACTACTGCCGCCAGCAGCTCAGCGACGTGCAACGGACCCTCACGGGACCGGGCACAGCCATGGAGCGCCTGACGCGACTCTTCGAGGATGTGGTGCACGGCTACACCAAAGATGCCGGGCGCCGCGGCTGCTTCATGGTCAACAGCACATCCGAACTCCACGGACAGGACCCCGACGTGGCCGCCCTGGCCCGGGCGACCTATCAGCGCATGGAAGACCTCTTGGTCGCCTGTGTGAAGGAGGCGCAGCGGGAGGGGCAGGTGGACGCGAGCACCGACCCGCAGGAGCTCGGCCGCCTGCTGCTCGCAGCCCTGCAGGGCATCGAGTTTCTCGCGAAGACCGACATGGACGGCTCAGCCCTTCGACAGATCGGTCACGCCGCACTACGCCAACTCCCCAGAGCCTGATGCACACGAGTCGGGGCCGATTCAGGGGGCATCCTCAGCGCGTGCCCAGTTTTTGACTGCGCGGTCCATATCTGTTCTACTTGACTCAGCGCAGAATTTGCCCCGGATGCACCAATAGCCCTTTTTAACCTCCCGTATGCCGCAAGGGGGCAGATCCGGAGGTGCGTGCACCCCTGTCCCCGGCCTAGGAACGACACCCCCAGGTCTCCCGCTTTTCGGAAGGTTCTTGATCATGGCAACGCGTGAGGTTGTGGAGAAGTTCTTCGGGCTGCTGGCCGCCGGGGACCCGGATGCGGTCGCCGAGGCGTTCGCGGATGACATCGATTGGTATGTTCCCGGCTCGCCGTCACTGCCGTGGACGGGGCGTCGTTCCAAGGCCGGCGAGGTGGCCGACTACCTCCGGACCCTCGGGGCCAACATCGTCCCGGAGAAGAACGTCGACGAAGTGCAGGCCCTCTTGGTCGACGGCGATCACGCGGTCATGCTGGGACGCTTCACTCGTGTCGCCAAGAGCACGGGCCGAACCTATGAGATGCCCATCGCCATGCACCTCCAGGTGGCAGACGACAAGATCGTGAAGATGTACCTCTACGAGGACACCCTCAAGGTGTCCGAGGCCTACGCCGGCTGACGAACCGGGCGCTTGCCGGTCACAGGTCCAGGACCAGGTCCACCGGAGGCCGAGAGCAGTGGCGCAGGTGCCCGCCGGCGGCCCCGTGAGGTTCCTGCTCGACCGCCCTGTCCGTCACCGTCGACGTTGAGGCGCCGGACCATACCGGGTCCGGTGACGGATTCCTTCCACACGCCGGTGTGAACAGTGAGCCCCTGCCATGCGACGTCCTTGGGCATTCCGACGTTCACGGAGATCGTCGGCCCACGGCCAGGGCGGCGAAGACGACCACGGTGAACACGATCAGGTGGCCGCACACCAGCAGCGCGGTGCCCAGACGCCTCCCGTACAGACCTGCGTCCTCACCGGCCAGTACACCCCAGCCCAGCAGCGGCGGCGCGACCAGGATGGTGGCGAACAGCCGGCGGCCCAGCGCGCCCGTGGTCCCCGCGTTCATCAGCAGTCCCGCAGGGCCTTCGTCCGGCCGGGCCAGGAAGGCGGCGATGCCGAGCAGCACCAGGGCCAGCGCGGTGTGCAGGGCCATGCCGGTGTAACCGCCGAACCGCTCCAGCTGAGGCACGGCGTAGGCGAAGCCGTAGAGCCGCAGCATGCCCAGGGTGAGGACGGCCAGTGCCGGGATCTGACTCGTCCAGGCGGGCAGTCGGAAGGTGCTCGCGCACAGTGACGCCACGCTCCCGAGCGTCAGTGCCGCGGCCGTGTTCGGTGCCATCCGTCCGGGCGCCCCGGTCGCCACCCGCGCGGTGTCATCCCTGAAGAGGAGCTGATCGACGCCTGCGTTCACCCTGGTCAGGTACTCGAGAAGGGTGAGCCCGCCGATCACGGCGGCAAGGACCGCGGCCGCACGGGCCGCGTCGGTCTTCAGCGGTGTCACGGGTCGGCGAGCCACCATGAACACGGAGAGACCCAGCGCCAGCAGAGCCACGGCAGTGTTCGGCTTCATGGACGCGGCGACGCCGGGCAGCACGCTCTTCAGCACGCCGATGCCGAGGACCCAGCCGGACAGGCCCACCACGCCGAACGCGGCAGTCATCAGGGCCGCTCCCTGAGCCACGGCGCGGACAACGGCCACGGCGGGCTCGTGGAACGGCAGTCCCCCGGCCTGCTCTCTGCGCGTCACCAAATCATCACCTTGTGGACACATAGCCTAATCGGCTCGATTGGCCCAAGTATCACAAAAGAGGCGAGTTTGGTTCGGTGCATCGCAGGGGACCTCGTGGACGGGCGTCCATGGCTCGTCAGCGCAGGACAGCGGTCACTGCCGTGCGGTCACTCGCCCTCAGCTGGACTCGCGCACCACCAGCCGGCAGGGCACCGTGTGCAGGCCCGGCACCGGTTCCGCGTCGATGGCCTCCAGCAGGCGCAGGGCGGCGATCCTGCCGATCTCGGCGAGGTTCATGTCGATGGTGGTCAGGGGCGGGCGGCTGGCCAGGGCCATGGTGTCCCAGTTGTCATAGCCCACGACCGCGATGTCGCCGGGCACGCTCACCCCGCGTTCGCGCAGCGTGTCGGTGACGCCCCGGGCGATCTGATCGTTGCCGCAGAAGAAGGCGTCCGTGTCCGGTGCCGTGCGCAGGACGGCGTCGGCGGCGCGGCGGCCCCACGCCTCGCTCCACTCGCCGAAGTGGGCCCGCCCGGTGGCCAGTCGCAGCGAGGAGCGCTCCAGGTGCTCGATGGTGTGCCGGGCCCGGTCGCGGGCCGCCGCGTGGTGCTCCGGGCCGGTGACGTGCGCGATCCGGGTACGCCCGGTGGCCAGCAAGTGGTCGACGGCGAGATGTGCCCCGCCCTGGTCGTCGGAGACCACCGAGGTGTCGGCCGGGTCGGTCGAGGGCGAGAGCGCGTAGACGATGGGGACCGACTCGATGCCGGTCAGCGGGGGGCGGGGGTCCGTGCGGCGTCCGGTGACGATGATGCCGTCGACCCGGCGGTCCATCAGGTTGCGCAGATGGTGCTGCTCCCGGATGGCGTCGCCGCGTGTGTCGCACAGCAGCACGGAGATCTTCCCGGCCCCGAGGGCGTCCTCCGCGCCGAGCAGCACCGGGGTACTGAACCGGCCGATGCCGTCCGTCGTCATCAGCCCGACCGTCCAGCTGCGGCCGGTGTGCAGGCTCTGGGCGTGCTGGTTGGGCCGGAACCCCAGTGCTTCCACCGCGTCCAGCACCCGCTGCCGGGTCTCGGGACGCATCCTGCCGCCGCCGTTCAGCGCCTTCGACGCCGTGCCGACGCTGACACCCGCCAGGGCGGCGACATCGGCGAGCTTGGCCCGGCCGGCGGAGGGGATGCCTGCAGCAGGGGACACGGGCAAACCTTTTCCTCGGGGGTATTGGTGCGCCCCATCCTGGCAGCAGCGCGTGTCTGCGCGCCAGCCCGTGAGCAAGCGGAAAAAATTCGCGTCATTCCTCTTGACCGCCGCCTGCTTCCGTCCACTACTTTCACCGCAGAAAAACGGTTGCTCAAACATGCACCGATTCGCTTCTTCGTCTCCTTGCCTCCTTGTCTCCTTGTCTGCTCGCAGCCGAAGCGACCGCGTCGGCTGCTCCCGTCCCGCGACGCACCCCGGAGAACCATGCCCCGCACACGCACAACCCCGCCCTCCGCGGGCCCCGTCCGCCCAGGTACGGGTGCCCACACCGCGCTGCGCCCCGCCGCCGTCCGCATCCGCGAGGGCTTCTGGCACGCCCGGCGTGAGGTCAACGCACGCACCTCCATCCCGCAGGGCCCCCACCTGCTGGAGTCGGCGGGAAACCTGCACAACCTGCGGGTGGTGGCGGGCACTGCCAAGGGCGAGTTCCAGGGCACGTACCCGTTCCAGGACTCCGACGTCTACAAGTGGCTGGAGGCCGCCTCCTGGCAGCTCGCCCAGCGGACGGAGCCCAAGGAGCACGGTGAACTCGCCCACGCGGTGGACCGGATCGTCGCGCTGGTCGCGGACGCCCAGCAGCCCGACGGCTACCTCAACACCTGGTTCCAGCTCCGCGAGGGCGGCAAGCGCTACGAGGACCTGCGCTGGGGCCACGAGCTGTACTGCGCCGGCCATCTGATCCAGGCCGCGGTGGCCCACCACCGGGCGACCGGAGGGACGGAACTGCTCGATGTGGCCCGCCGTTTCGCCGACCACATCCACTCGGTCTTCGGTCCGCCCGGCAGCGGCAGGCCCATCGACGGCATCGACGGTCACCCCGAGGTGGAGACCGCCCTGGTGGAGCTGTACCGGGAGACCGGCGAGCACCGCTACCTGGACCTCGCCGCCTACTTCGTCGACCGCCACGGCCACGGTCTGCTCGGCAACGAGGCGTACTGCCAGGACCGCGTACCGCTGCGCGAGGCCACCGACGTCGAGGGGCACGCCGTACGCCAGCTCTACCTGCTGGCCGCCGCGGCCGACCTGGCGACCGAGACCGGAGAGGCCGAACTACGCGCCGCCGCCGAGCGGTTGTGGCAGGCGATGACCGCCGCCAAGACCCATCTGACCGGTGGCCTCGGCGCCCACCACGACGAGGAGGACTTCGGCGACCCGTACGAGTTGCCCAACGAGCGGGCCTACTGCGAGACCTGCGCCGCAATCGCCTCCGTGCAGTGGAGCTGGCGCATGGCCCTGCTCACCGGTGAGGCCCGCTACTCGGACCTGATCGAGCGCACCCTGTACAACGGTTTCCTCGCCGGGGTCTCCCTGGACGGCGAGCGCTGGCTGTACGTCAACCCGCTGCAGGTGCGCGACGGTCACACCGACACCGGCGGCGACCAGTCGGCCCGCCGCACCCGCTGGTTCCGCTGTGCCTGCTGCCCCCCGAACGTCATGCGGTTGCTGGCCTCCCTGGAGCACTACCTCGCCTCGACCGACGCGGGTGGTCTGCAGATCCACCAGTACGTCACCGGGCGCTACGAGGGCGACATCGACGGCGCCCCGGTCGCCGTGAGCGCCGTGACGGACTATCCCTGGCACGGCGCGATCGCCCTCACCGTCGAGGAGTGCCCCGAGGAGCGGCCCTGGACACTGTCCCTGCGCGTCCCGCAGTGGTGCCGCGAGTACCGGGTCCGGGTCGGGGACACGGCGTACGAACAGACCGACGCGCCCGTCCACGACGGCTGGTTGAGGCTGGAGCGCACCTGGGCACCCGGAGACCAGGTCGTCCTCGAACTCGCCCTCGAACCCCGCCTCACCGCGGCCGACCCGCGCGTGGACGCCGTACGCGGCTGTGTGGCGATCGAACGCGGACCGCTCGTGTACTGCCTGGAGCAGATCGACCACCCCGGCGGCGGTCTGGATGACGTCGTCATCGACACCACCCGCCCGCTCGCCGTGAAGCACCGCCCGGACCTGCTCGGCGGTGTCACCACCGTCGTGGCCGCCGGGCACCGCCGGCACCTCCCCGACGCCGGCTGGTGGCCGTACCGGGCCGCGGAGGGCGCCGCGGACCCCTCGGCCGGCGAGCCCCTGGAACTGACCGCGATCCCCTACTACGCCTGGGCCAACCGCCAGGACGGCAGCATGCGCGTCTGGCTGCCGACCTCCTGAGCGCGCTCCTCCTCTCCCCCAGCCCCGCCACGCCCCAAGACATCGAGGTCACCCGTGAGACACACCCGCCGCACCCTGCTCGCCGCCGTCGCCGTCATCGGCACCCTTGCCTCCGCCACCGCCTGCGGCGGCGGTTCGGGCTCCCCCTCGTCCTCGTCCGGCAAATCGGGCGCGACCTACACCTTCTGGGACCCGTACCCGCAGTTCGACGCCTCCTCGGCGTGGGGCAAGCTCGTCACCAAGTGCGGTACCGACGCCGGGGTCAAGGTCAAGCGCACCGGCATGGACACCACGGACCTCGGCAACAAGGCGCTGCTGGCCGCGCAGCAGGGCAACGCCCCCGACGTGATGCTCGTGGACAACCCGGTCGTCTCCACGCTGGTGGAGGCGGGCATCCTCAACAAGACGAGCGACCTCGGCCTGGACACCTCCGCGATCCAGAAGAACATCATCGGCGCGGGCACCATCGACGGCTCTCCCTACGGGGTCCCGATCGGTGCCAACACGCTCGCCCTCTACTACAACAAGAAGGTCCTGTCCGCCGCCCAGGTCGACCCCGCCTCCATCAAGGACTGGGCCTCCCTGTCGGCGGCCCTGAAGAAGGTCAAGGCGGCCGGCAAGAAAGGCATCACGTTCTCCGCGATCAACACGGAAGAGGGCAGCTTCCAGTTCCTGCCGTGGTTCTGGGGCGCCGGCGGTGACCTGACCAAGCTGAACTCGGCGCAGGGCGCGGCCGCCCTGACACTCTGGAAGCAGTGGGGCGACGAGGGCTACGCGCCCAAGGACGTCCTGCAGAACACCCAGACCACCAGCTGGCAGGAGTTCGCCACGGGTGACTACGCGTTCGGCGAGAACGGCACCTGGCAGCTCGACAACGCGGCGAAGGCCGGGTTCCCGTACGGGGTCATCAGCATTCCGGGGCAGAACGGCGGTTCGGCTCCTGTTCCGACCGGCGGCGAGTTCGTCACCGTCCCGGTGCAGAAGGACAGCTCCCGCTACGAGGCCAGCAAGAAGATCGTCACGTGTCTGACCAGCTCCGCCAATCTGCTGTCGACCGACAACACCCTGATGTACGTCGCCCCCACCCAGGAGGTGCAGGCCCAGCAGGTGAAGGCGCACCCGGAGCTGAAGCCGTGGGTGGCCGCGGTGGCCGCGGCGCGCGGTCGCACCAGCGGCGGTCTGGGCACCAAGTACCCGACGATCTCCCAGCCGATGTGGACCGCCGTGCAGTCCGCGCTGTCCGGCAGCAAGAGCCCGCAGGACGCGCTCGACACCGCGCAGACGGCCGCCGCCAAGGGCAAGAGCTGACACCACCGCACCCCGCCCCGGACACGCCACCCGCATCCAGGAGTTCGCATGACCATCGCCCGCGTCGACCGCCGCTCCCAGCGGTCCCCGGCCAGGTCCGGGGCGACCGGTGCCACACACGGGAAGGACTCGTCGGCACTGCGGCGCCGTCAGCGCCGCAGGAGCCGGCTCACCGCGCTGGCCTTCCTCGCTCCGCTGGTCGTCTACCTCGCCGCCTTCTACCTCTACCCGCTCTACCGCAACCTGGACCTGAGCCTGCGCAACTACACCGTCCGGTCGTTCGTGGCGGGCGACGCGCCGTTCTCCGGGCTGGACAACTTCAGAACCGTCCTCGACGATCCGACGTTCGGCCCGGCGATGCGCCACACCATGATCTTCACCTTCGTGTCGATCGCCTTCCAGTACGTGGCCGGGCTCGCCCTCGCGGTCTTCTTCAACCGGCACTTCCGGCTGGCCGGCACGCTCCGGGCCCTGTTCCTGATCCCGTGGCTGCTGCCGCTGATCGTGTCGGCGTCGACCTGGTCGTGGATGTTCAACAGCGAGTCCGGCGTCATCAACTACGCCCTGCATCTCGTCGGTGTGTCACCGGTCGACTGGCTCAACTCTCCCGACTGGGCGCTGACGTCGGTCATCATCGCCAACATCTGGATCGGCATCCCGTTCAACCTGGTCATCCTCTACAGCGGGCTGCAGAACATCCCCGCAGAGCTGTACGAGGCGGCGTCCCTGGACGGGGCGAGTGCCTGGCAGCAGTTCCGGCACGTCACCTTCCCGCTGCTGCGCCCGGTCTCGGCGATCACCCTGCTGCTCGGTCTGGTCTACACCCTCAAGGTGTTCGACCTGATCTGGATCATGACCAAGGGTGGTCCCGGTGACGCCTCGTCCACCCTGGCGACGTGGTCCTACCAGCTCGGTTTCGGCACGCTGCTGCCGAAGTTCGGCCCCGGGGCCGCGGTCGGCAACATCCTCATCCTCATCGCCCTGGTCTTCGGGCTGCTGTACATCCGCGTCCAGAGGAGGCAGGAAGCATGACCGCCCATCGCGGCTCCGCCCGGCGCTCGCGCCTCCACACCGTCATCGGCTTTCTGCTCACCGCCGTGATGCTGTTCCCGGTGTACTGGATGCTGAACGTGTCCCTCACCCCGCAGCAGGACATGCGCAAGAGCCCGCCCGACCTCCTTCCGCTGCACCCCACCTTCGAGGGCTACCGGGCCGTTCTCAACGACCAGATGCCGTATCTCGGCACCAGCCTGCTGATCGGCCTGGGCACGGTCGTCCTCACGCTGGTCCTCGCCGCCCCGGCCGGCTTCGCGCTGGCCAAGCTGCGGCCCTGGGGCGGCGGCTTTCTCGGTCTCGCCCTGCTGGTGGCCCAGATGATCCCGGGCATCGTGATGGCGATGGGCTTCTACGGGATCTTCCTCGATCTCGGGCTGCTCAACTCCTGGTGGGGGCTGATCATCGCGGACTCAACCATCGCGGTGCCCTTCGGCGTCATGATCTTCACAGCGTTCATGTCGGGCATCCCCGGTGAGCTCATCGCCGCGGCCCGCATCGACGGCGCCGGAACCTGGCGTACCTTCCGGTCCGTCGTGTTGCCGGTGAGCCGCAACGCCGTGGTCACCGTCTCGCTCTTCAGCTTCCTGTGGGCCTGGTCCGACTTCGTCTTCGCCAACACCCTCGACGGCGGCGGCGACATGCGCCCGATCACCCTCGGCATCTACCACTACATCGGCAACAACAACCAGGAATGGAACGCGATCATGGCCACCGCCGTCGTCGCGTCGATCCCCGCAGCCGTCCTGCTGGTCCTCGCACAACGCTACGTGGCCGCGGGTGTGACCGCGGGCGCGGTGAAGGACTGAGTCCGTCCAGGACGGGCCAGGACGCACATCCCCCCATCCCCTCTCCTCAGGAGAACCCTTCATGAGCCGCACTCGCAGACGCGTCGGCCTGACCGCCGCCGTCGGCACAGCCGTCCTCGCCGCCGGCCTCGCCACCGCCGCCCCCGTCCAGGCGTCCCCGACGTCCTCGACCACCCTGGTGGTGAACGCCAACCAGGTCCTCCGCCCGGTCACCCACGTCGCCACCGGCAGCCTTTACGGCCTCGCCGACGACACCACCCCAGCCGACAGCCTGGTCACCGCGTTGAAGCCGAACACCTTCGTCCAGATGGCCCCGGGCGGCTCCCAGCTTCCCAACGGCGAGCCCAAGCCCGCCGGGGACGCGCTGGTCGTGGCGCCCAAGGCCGCCCGGGCCGGCGCCAAGGTCGTCGTCCGCATGCCGGACTGGTACCCCAACTTTCCTTACAAGTGGGTCGGTTGGAGCGACTGGCTGTCCGCCGTGGACAAGCAGGTCGCGTCCGTGCAGGCGTCGGGCGCCACCGACGTCGCCGCGTACGAGCTGTGGAACGAGCCCGACTGGACGTGGGACACCACCAACGCGGGTGCGTTCGACGCCGGCTGGGCGCGCACGTACAAGGAGGTCCGCAGCAAGGACACCAAGTCCCCGATCCAGGGCCCGAGTTACTCGAATTGGAACCAGAGCTCGATGAGCCAGTTCCTCACCGACGCCAAGGCCTCCGGCACCGTGCCCGACATCATCTCCTGGCACGAGCTGGGAGGATCGGCCAACATCGCCGCGCATGTGTCGGCGTACCGCGCCCTCGAGTCCAGCCTCGGTATCAGCCCGCGCCCGATCGCCATCGAGGAGTACGGCACCACGAGCGAGGTGGGTGTGCCCGGGCCGCTGATCGGGTACGTCGCCAAGTTCGAGCGGGCCGGGGTGCACGACGCCGAGCTGGCCTTCTGGAACCACTACGGCACCCTCGGTGACACCCTCACCGACACCGGCGGCTCACCCAACGGCGCGTACTGGGCGTACAAGTGGTACGGCGACATGTCCGGGAACATGCTCGTCACCACGCCCCCGACCCAGACGGGCATCGACGGCATCGCCTCCCTCAACGGCTCCGGCAACCAGATCAGCGTCGTCGCCGGCGGCTGCACCGGCTCCTGCGCGGTGACGATCAACGGCCTGAACTCTCTGTCGGCCTTCGGCAGCACGGTGCACGTGAAGCTGGAGTACACGCCGTCGAAGGGCCGCACGACCGCGGTGTCAGGCCCGATCACCATCTCCGACACCGACTACGCGGTGTCGAACGGCTCGATCACGGTGCCGGTGACCATGAACGCCGCCGACGGCTACCACATCGTCGTCACGCCCACCGGCACCTCCACCTCGCTGGCCGGGCGCTACCAGATCACCAACAGGAACAGCGGCCTGGCTCTGGACACCCAGGGCGCGGGCACCGCGCAGGGCACGTCCGTCGTCCAGGCGACCTCCACCACCGGCACCGACCAGAACTGGACCCTGGTGTCCGTGGGCCGTGGCCTCTACAAGATCGTCCAGCAGTCCAGCGGTCTGCTGCTCGGCATCCAGAGCATGAGCACCACCAACGGCGGCACGGCCCTGATCTGGGGCGACAACGGCACGGACGACCACCTCTGGCAGCTCATCCCGTCCGGGGACGGCTACTACAAGATCGCCAACTACAACAGCGGCCTCCTGCTCGGCGTGAGCAATATGAGCACCTCCTCCGGCGCGCAGGTTCTGCAGTGGTCCGACAACGGCACCGCCGACCACTTGTGGAAGCTGACCTCGCGCTGAGGTCTGGGCAGTCGCTGCTCACCGTGCCGGACGGCATGGTGAGCAGCGGCGCGTGCGGCCTCAGCCCGCGTCGGGGTCTGGATGGTTCGGGCGCCGGTGGGGTGGCTGGTCCGGTGCCGGGCGGGGCTTGAGCGGCGGGATGTCCATGGTCTGCGGCTTGTCCGCCTCGATGGTGAGCGGCTCGCCGTGGTGGTGGATGGTCAGCGGGTCGCCGTTCTGCAGCGTGTAGGTGGCCGCGCTGCGGCCGATCTCCACCCGCAGTCGGCGGCCCCGCAGTTGCAGCGTGAAGGCGAGGCGGCCGAACCTCTCCGGCAGGCGCGGGGCGAAATCCATCCGCTGCCCGTGGTGGCGCATACCGCCGAAGCCCGCGACGAGCGCCATCCAGGTGCCCGCGAGGGACGCGATGTGCAGGCCGTCGCGCGTGTTGTGCTCCAGGTCGTGCAGGTCCATCAGCGCGGCCTCGTGCAGATAGTCGTAGGCGAGCCGCATATGGCCCGTCTCTGCGGCCATGACCGCCTGGCAGCAGGCGGACAGCGACGAGTCGCGGACGGTGAGGGGTTCGTAGTAGGCGAAGTTGCGCGCCTTGTGCTCCGCGTCGAAGAAGGAGCTGCACGTGTACATCGCCAGCACCAGGTCCGCCTGCTTGATGACCTGCTTGCGGTACAGGTCGAAGTACGGGAAGTGTAGCATCAGCGGATACTGGTCGGCGCCGGTGGAGGCGAAGTCCCAGCGCTGGTAGCGGGTGAACCCGGCGTGCTGCTCGTGGACGTCGAGCTCCTGGTTGTACGGGATGTGCATGGCCTCGGCGGCGTCCCGCCAGGCCGCGGCCTCCTCGTCGTCGACGCCCAGTTCCTCGGCGCGGCGCGGATGGCGCTCGACCACCTCGGCGGCGGCCAGCAGGTTCGCGCGGGCCATCAGGTTGGTGTACGTGTTGTCGTCGGCGATGGCGCTGTACTCGTCGGGGCCGGTGACCCCGTCGATGTGGAAGGTGCCGTGGTGGTCGTGGTGGCCCAGCGAGCGCCACAGCCGGGCCGTCTCCACCAGGAGTTCCACTCCGGTGTCGCGTTCGAAGCGTTCGTCGCCGGTGGCGGCGACGTAGCGGACGGCGGCGTCGGCGATGTCGGCGTTGACGTGGAACGCGGCGGTACCGGCCGGCCAGTACGCCGAGCCCTCCGAGCCGTCTATGGTCCGCCATGGGAACGCCGCGCCTCGCAGGCCCAGTTGGACGGCGCGCTCGCGGGCGGCGGGCAGGGTGTTCTGCCGCCAGCGCAGCGCTTCGGCGACGGCTCCGGGTGAGGTGTAGGTGAGCGGGGGCAGCACGAACATCTCGGTGTCCCAGAAGGCGTGCCCGTCGTACCCGGAGCCGGTCAGTCCCTTGGCCGGGATCGCGCGCTGCTCGGCACGGGCCCCGGCCTGCAGGACGTGGAAGAGGGCGAAGCGGACCGCTTGCTGGATCTGCTCGTCCCCGTCGATCTCGACGTCCGAGCGCGCCCAGAACTCGTCCAGGTACTCCCGCTGTTCGGCGACGAGCCCCGACCAGCCGACGCTGGTGGCGGCGGCGAGCGCCGCGTCCACCTGGTCGCTGATCGCGGGCAGGGACCGGGTGCCGGACCAGCCGTAGGAGACGAACTTCTCCACCCGCAGCGTCTGGCCCGGGGCGAGCGCGGAGGCGACGGTGAGGCGGGCGAGGTCGTCGGTCGCCTCGCTCTCGGTCGTGGTGGGGTCGGGGCCGGAGACGACGTGGTCGGCGGCGGCGCCGACCCTCAGGCCGCTGCGCCGGGTGCGGTGCACCAGCCGCAGCCTGGTGCTCTTCGCGAAGTTCTCCTCGGCCTCCAGCGGCGACTCGAGCACGATCGCGGCACGTGGGTCGCGGTCCCGGCCGGGCAGTTGTTCGTTGGCGACCAGTTCGGACTGGACGACGATCCGGGCGGGTTTGCCGACCGGTTCCACCTCGTAGGCGACGGCGGCTATGGCGCGCTGGGTGAAGGAGACGAGGCGGGTGGAGCGCACGCGGACCGTGGAGCCGGCCGGTGAGGTCCACTCGCAGGTCCGGGTGAGCAGTCCGGTGCGCAGGTCGAGGACGCGTTCGTGAGACCGTAGCCGGCCGTAGCGCAGGTCGAAGGGCTCGTCGTCCACGAGCAGCCGAATGATCTTGCCGTTGGTGACGTTGATGACGGTCTGCCCGGACTCGGGATAGCCGTATCCCGCCTCGGCGTAGGGCAGCGGGTGGGTCTCGTGGACGCCGTTGAGATAGGTGCCCGGCAGTCCGTGCGGTTCACCCTCGTCGAGATTGCCGCGCCAGCCGACATGCCCGTTGGACAGCGCGAACACCGATTCGCTCTGTGGCAGGACGTCCAGGTTCAGACCGCGTTCACGCAGGGTCCAGGGCTCGACGGTGTACGAGTTGTGCGTGATCACGACCACTCCCCCAGGTTCACCAGGTCCGGTACGACGACGTCGGCGCCGTGGGCGCGCAGCGCGTCCGCCTGGCCGACGCGGTCCAGGCCGACGACGTATCCGAAGTGGCCGGAGCGCCCGGCGTCCATGCCGGCGAGCGCGTCCTCGAAGACGGCGGCGGCCTTGGGTTCCACGCCGAGGTCGTGTGCGGCGGCGAGGAAGGTGTCCGGGCGCGGTTTGCCGGGCAGGTGCCGTTCGGCGGCGACGACCCCGTCGATGCGTACGTCGAAGAGGTGCTCGGCGTTGATCGACCGCAGCACATCACGGCAGTTGGCGCTGGAGGACACGACGGCCGTGCGCAGGCCCTCGGCCCGTGCGGCGCCGATGTAGCGGATCGTGCCGTCGTATGCCTCGACGCCGCGGGTGCGGATCAGCTCCAGCAGCAGCTCGTTCTTGCGGTTGCCCAGGCCGTGCACGCTCTGCCGGTCGGGCGGGTCGTCAGGGGCGCCCTCCGGGAGTTGGATGCCGCGGGAGGCGAGGAAGGAGCGGACGCCGTCGGCGCGGGGGCGTCCGTCGACGTACTCGTCGTAGTCGGTGTCGTCGAAGGGGCGGAAGTCCGCATCGTCCCGCGCACGCAGGAAGTCATCGAACGTCTGTTTCCACGCGGCCGCGTGGACGACGGCGGTCTTGGTGATGACCCCGTCGAGGTCGAAGAGGCAGGCCTGGATACCGTCCGGAAGACCGAGCTTCGTCATAGGAGCCACCTTCCCTCATGAACGCCGGACAGAGGGTGGCGAGTGCCACATTGCGCCCTGTCGACACTCCGTCGGCGGGCGGGCGGCGGGGCGTCGTCGCCGGACTCCGCGTCAGGACCGGGTGAACGGCCCGCCGGTGTGGGCGCGGCCGAGCACGTGCAGGTGCTCCGCCCGGCGGTGGTCCCTCTCCCCTGGCCTCGTGGGGCACGGCCCTGAGCGGGCGCGCCGTGTGCGCGCCGTCCCCGCAGTGATTCACGTGCACCGGTGACCGACGGCCGGTCGGCTCCCCGTGACCGGTACGCCGGTCTCGCGATTCTGCGCGACCTCTGGTGCAATGACGGGACGATGACCTTCGACGACCTCCTGAAGCGGGCCGCGGCCCTGACCCGCCCCGGCCACCGAGCTGTCCTCGGCATCTCCGGCAGCCCGGGGGCCGGCAAGTCGACGCTCGCCGAGCACCTGGTCCGTGAGCTGAACGGGGACGGGCCGCCGTGGGTGGCGCACGTCCCCATGGACGGCTTCCACCTGGCCGACGTGGAACTCGACCGGCTGGGCCGCCGCGACCGCAAGGGCGCGCCCGACACGTTCGACGCGGCCGGGTACGCGGCGTTGCTGCGACGCCTGCACGAGGAGCGGGAGGACGACATCGTGTACGCGCCGGGCTTCGAGCGCGTGCTGGAGCAGCCCATCGCGGGGGCGATCCCCGTGCCGCCGTCGGCGCGGCTGGTCGTGACCGAGGGCAACTACCTGCTGCTGGGTACGGGGGCGTGGGCACGCGTACGGGCGTACCTGGACGAGGTGTGGTTCTGCGAGATCGACGAGCAGGAGCGCATCCGGCGGCTGGTGGCCCGCCACGAGGAGTTCGGCAAGGAGCACGACGCGGCGGTGGCCTGGGTGTTGGGCACCGACCAGCACAACGCGGCCCTGATCGCGGCGACCCGGGACCGCGCCGACCTGATCGTGCCCGCGACGGCCCTGCCGGCACCGTACGGCCCGCCCCCGGCCGGGGCCGGGCCGGGAGCCGTCGCCCCGCCCGTGACGCAAGCGTGAGTGCCCCGGCCCTCCGGGTGGGTCAGCCGTGCGGCGCCGGCCCGCCCGTGGACCGGCTCGGAGGTTGCGCGGCAGGTGCGGGGCGGCGAGCACGCAGTGCGACGCTCAGTGTGTGCGGGCCGTGTCCACCGACGTAGACACGTTCCCCGGTCGTCGCATCGGTTCCGCCCAGCAAGGTGTAGTCCTGACCTGGGTCGTACCGCAGAACATCGGTCTGGTCCGGCTCTGCGAGCGGCTCCCCTGCGTGGACGCCGACCTCGACGCGGATCTCACCGTCGCCCGCCCGGTAGGTCATCGGCCCGGTCCCCAGACACCACTGTCCGTCGCCGATCGGTACGGCACCGCGCAGTACGCCTCCCGGTCGGAAGGTCAGTTCGAGTGCCCACGGCACCCTTGGTCCGCTCATGTCGATCCGTAGGTCGGCACCGTCGTCCCGAAGGTCCACCTCGATGCCGGTCGTCAGCGCGACCTCGTCCCGCGGCCGGTCCGGGAAAGCCATCGCGGCCGAGAAGCGTCCCTCGTCCGTCATCCGGTAGGCGCCGTCGGATCGCCGCTCGGGCGGCGGAATCGGCTGGTAGTAGGCGGCCGTCAGGATTTCGGAGAGCCGGTACCGACCGTCGGCGAGGCGTTGCATGCCCATGGCGCGGAACGGACCCATGTCGAAGAATCCCTGCGAGAGCCGGACCGCGTCGAGGATCGCCTCGCCCGCGAACAGCCGCAGGAACGTCGGGTCGTTGGCGAGGCCCGAGCGAATGCGCCGGTGCTCGGGGACGTCCGAGCCGCCGTACACAACGGTGTGCGCGGCCGCGGAGGCGCGTGAGGCAAGACGCGCGGTGGTGATGTACCGCTCGCGGGGAAGGGTTTCCGGCGTCGGCGTCGGCAGCGCGCGGCTCAGGTCCGGGGTCAGTATGGTCTCGGCGAGCAGGTTGGGGTCGTCGATGCCGCAGGCTGCTGCCAGCCGCGCCGCTCGGCTGAAGTCGCCCCGGCCGGTACGGATCGCGAGCAGCCGGTAGTGCGGCAGGTAGGGCGCCAAGGAGAACGTATGGTTCTGGTCCTGCCGCCGCGAGTGGACGGTTTCCACCGTGCCGTCCGGTCTGATGAGGTCCAGGGTCGTGCTGAGATTGCGCTCGACAGCGTCCTGCAGGTCGGTGCGGCCGAGGGTGTCGGCCAGCAGCAGCAGTGACGGGTTGGACACGTGGGCCGCGTAGTTGGCGCTCCGCTCCGAGTACAGGCCCTCCGCATCGATGTCGACGCCCTCGGCGAGCCACGCCTCGATGCGGTCGAGCAGCCGGCCGTCCGGGAACGACCGGTGCAGTCGGGCCAACGCCGCGCACAGCTCCCATCGGTGGTTCGGGGTGTGCACGCCGCCCGTACGGAGGCTCTCGGAAGCCGCGCAGGCGATCTCGGCGAGTGCGGCGGCGACCTCGCGCAGTTCCGGCCCCGCGCCCGTGGCAAGGATGTGCGCGTCGCACACGTCGTTGATGGTGAACGCGGAGTCCGGCGGTGACTGCACGTTGTCTCCGCCGGCGAAGAGGCCGGAGGGGGTCTGCACGGCCCGGAGAGCGGCGAGGTGGGTCATCGCGGCGGCGACCGCCCCCTCGCTGCCGTGCAGCGCCGAGTCCTGCGACCGGTATGCCGCGAGCAGTGTCTTCACCCTGTGCGCCAGACCGCGATGGGGCACACGGGCCGGTTCTTCGTCCGCGTGGGCCGCCAGCGGGACGGCCAGCCGGTCGGCCGCCCCGGCCACCGCGCGGACGAACTCGCGGTCGAGTGTCATCTGCACGGTCAGTCCTTCAGTCCGGCGTTGATGTCGGCGTTCATGACATAACGCTGGAACACCAGGAAGATGGCGATCAGCGGGATCATCGAGATGACCGATGCGCCGAGCAGCACCGACCAGTTGATGTTCTGTGCCCCGACGATGCTCTGGATGCCGATCTGCACGGTGAACTTGTCGGGGTCGTTGAGCATCAGCAGCGGCCAGATGTAGTCGTTCCACCGCCACTGGAAGGACAGGATGGCGAGGGTCAGCATGATGGGCCGGGAGAGCGGCACCATGATCCGTGCGAAGATCGCCAGTTCACGGGCGCCGTCGATGCGGGCGGCTTCCACGAGTTCGTCGGGCACCGTCAGGAAGAACTGGCGGAACATGAAGCATCCGGTCGCGGTGAGCACGGCCGGGAGGATGATCCCGGCGAACGAGTTGTAGAGGCCGAGGTTGCGGACCACCAGGAACTCCGGGGCGAGCATGACCTCAGACGGCAGCATCGTGGTGGCCAGGATGCAGACGAAGAAGACCTTGAGCCATTTGTTGTCGTACTTGGCCAGCGCGTACCCGGTGCAGCAGCTGACACCCACCGTGAGGATCGTCGTGATCACGCACACGATGGCCGTGTTGACGAAGTACTGGGAGAAGTTGGCACTGCGCCACGCCGTCAGGTAACCCGACAGGGTGGGGTGGTGCGGGACCAGCGTCAGCGGATAGGAGAACAGGTCACTGGCCGGCTTGAGGGAGCTGAGGATGAACCACAGCACCGGCAGCCCGTACAGGCACGCCAGGATCCACAGCAGTGTCGTCGCGGGCACCGCCCGCCGGAGCCCACCGCCGGCCGCGTTGCGGGGGCGCTTCTTGGATACGGCTTGTTCGGCGTCGAGCGGGCGTGGCGTGTCTGTGGTTGTCATCGGTTCTCCACCCGCCGGTTGACGATCAGCTGGATGATCGCGACGGCCATCAGGATGAGCATGAGCACGAATGACGCGGCGCTCGCGTAGCCGATCTGGCCCCGTTTGAAGCCGGTCTCATAAATGTACTGAACAAGCAGGTTGTTCGACGATCCGGGTCCGCCGTTGTTGAGGGCGACGAACACCGGGTATTCCTTCATCGCGTTGATCGTGTTGAGCAGGATGACGATGAACGAGGTGGGCGCGATGCTCGGCAGCGTGATGCTGATGAACTGGCGCCACGGACCGGCGCCGTCGAGCGAGGCCGCCTCGTAGTACGACACCGGTACGTTCTTGATCGCTGCGATGAACAGCAGCATCGTGAAACCCGTCCACATCCAGGATGCCGCCATCACCACCACCAGCAGCGACAGGTCCGCGTTCGACTGCCACGGAACGGCACCTCCGCCGAGCTTCTCGATGACGTAGTTGACCAGTCCGAAGTTCTCACCGAACAGCCACCGCCACAGGACGCCCACGACGATGGGCGACAGCAGCCACGGAATGAAGAAGATGACGCGGGCGACCGACGCGCCCTTGGCGTGCTTGCTCACCACCAGGTTGGCGGCGAGCAGCGAGAGCGCGAAGTTCAGCGGGACGAAGAGGACGGTGTACAGCAGCGTCCGGGTCAACGCGTCGTAGAACGTGGAGTCCCCGAACAGGTTGTGGTAGTTGTCCATTCCGACGAACTGGAACGCCCCCACACCCGTGTAGTTCGTGAAGGAGTAGACGAGCCCGATCACCGCGGGCCAGACGAAGAACAGCGCGAAGAGCACGACATTGGCCGCGACGAGGACGAGCGGCGCGACGGTGTAGCTACTGCGTCTCCTGGGCGGGCTCGCGGACACGTCCGAGGCGCGTTTTGTCATCTTCCTGACTCCGTGCTGGTGGAAGGGATTGCGGTGGGCTCACGCCATGAGCGCGGCATCACGGGGGCGTCCAGGGCCGGGCGGCGGTGTCTCACCCCCTGCCGCCCGGGCCCCGCGGCCTACGATCCGCCGCCAACCTGCTGGTTGTAGCCGGCCACGATGTTGTCCAGGGCCTTGTCGGACGGCTGCTGGCCGTTGATCGCCTTCCCGAGCTCCGTCTTGGTCGGGTCCTCGGTGAGGCTCTTGCCCTTCAGCACCCACTGCGTCTGCGCGTTGTTGAAGTAGCCGGAGATCGGGGCGTAGAGCGGGATCTCCTCGTTGTACAGCTTGAACGCCGCCTGCGCCGCCTCGGAGGTGAAGGGGTACTCCGGGTTCAGACCGTTCTCGACCGGCAGGAATCCGGAGGCCTCGCACAGCTCGCGGTAGTGGTCCGGCTCGTAGATCCAAGACAGGAACTTCTGTGCGGCGGTGGCCGCGGCACCGTTGTTGTTGAAGCCGACCATCATGCCGCCGCTGTTGACGTCGCTGGCCTGCACCGGCTGGGCGGGAGTCGGGACGCTGGCCCAGTCGAACTTCTTGATGCTCTCGGAGAAGGCGGCGACCTGCCACACGCCGGACCAGTAGGCGACCACGTCACCGCTCTGGAACATGGCGGACGGGTCGGCGCCGCTGGTCCACACCGACTTCGGCATGGTCTTGTCGTCGTTCAGTCCGACGAAGTACTTCACGGCCTTCCTGGTCGCGTCGTCCACCGAGAACTTGCCTGAGGAGTCCGCGTGGACGTACTTCCCGCCCATCTCGTACACCATGGCGCGGAGCCGGGACGGCGACTGGTCGAAGGTCAGGGAGTACTTGGCGCCGGTCTTCTCGCGGACCTTGTTCGCCGCGGCGATGAAGTCGGTCCAGGTCCAGGTCTTCCGGGGCGAGGTCGGGAAGGAGACGCCGGCCTTCTTGAACAGCGTCTTGTTGATGAACAGGCCGGACGCGGTGACGTCCGAAGGGATGGACAGCACCTTCCCGGACGAGTCCTTGGCGAGGAAGTTGGCGTTGATGTTGTAGCCCTTGTTGTCGGCAATGGACTTGAGGTCGATCAGCTTGCTCGACCAGATCGGGTCCAGCGCCGGCACGGCCGCCACGTCGGGCAGGGAGTTCGCCTGCGCGGCGTTGTGCAGCTTCGTCGTGTAGCCGTCGTAGGGGATGTTGACGAGCTTGACGTCGACGCCGGCTTCCTTCTTGTACTGCGCCACCAGCTTCTTCCAGCCCGCGTCCTGCCCCGGGACCGTGGAGATCCAGAACGTCAGCGACTTGGAGTTCCCGCCCGAGCCGGACCCGGACCCGCAGGCGGAGAGCAGTAGGGCACCCGCCGTGGCCACGGCAGCGAGGGGAATCACTCGGCGTATGCCGCCGCGGCCGAGTCTGCGGGAGCGCCGCACACCCACACTGGTCATCTTGGATCCCTTTCCGTCGTAGCGGACGGAGCACGGCGCCGGCCGCTAGTAGCAGGTCCCCGTTTCCTATCACTGTGATTGAATACCTACAAGGGTTCTCGACATCTCTTTTCCGCACCTGAGGCCCTTGTTGGCGCGCCTGAGGCCCTTGGCACGCAGCAGAGGGCTGGTACTCTCCAGGTCAGCCAGGGAAGCGAGCGGACGAGACTTATCCTCAGTCCGATGGCTATTGGGGAGGGTTGTGAACCGACGGGCGCCGCGCACCGCGACAACACGGCACGTCACCGAGATCAACCGGACCGCGATCCTAGACGTCCTGCGCGAGCACGGACCACTGTCTCGGCGTGACATCCAGGAGCGCACCGGACTCGGCTCGGCCACCATCGAACGGCTGTGTTCGGCGCTCATAGAGGAAGGTGCGGTCGAGCTCGCGGGCCAGGTGCGCCCCTCGGTCGGCCGACCCTCGACGCTGCTGCGTTTCGCGTCGTCGGCCCGCGCCATCGTCGCTGTCGATGTCACCGAGTACACGGCACGAGGACGCGTGGTGAACCTGGGCGGAACCACGCTGTACGAGGAGAGCCAGACCTTCGATCTCGACGGTGGAGACGCAGGTTCGGTCCGTTTGAACGGGTTGCTCCACCTTGTCGACCGGCTGACCTCCCCGCAGACGGGGGTGACAGCGCCGATCGTCGCCATCGGCATCACGGTTCCCGGCATCGTGCACTCAGGGGTGGTGTCGAAGGCGGTGGAACTCGACTGGCGGGAAGTGCCGCTCGCCGACATCGTCTCGGCTCGGTGCGGTCTGCCGATCCATGTCGAGAACGACGCCAACGCGACGGCCTACGGCGAGTGGACGAGCGGTGCCCTCGCGGGCGCACACAGTGCCGTCGCCCTCGTGCTCGGCGCCAGACTCAGCGCGGGGATCATCAACGAGGGACACCTCTACCGGGGGCACCGGTCGGCCGCGGGGGAGATCGGATTCCTGCTGAACTCCACCGCGTCGTTCACCCGTTACTTCCCGGATCAGGGCGATGTCGAGTCGAGTCTGGCGGCACAGGTGCTTCCGTTCGCCGCGCGGGAGGGCCTGCACGGCAAGCGCATCGGTCCCGCGTTCCGCGCGATGATGGCCTGCTGCCGGGCGGGCGACAGCGAGGCCGCACGGGCCCGCGACGAGTTCTTCGACTCGATCGCCCTCGCCCTCGTCGCTCTCTCGGTCGTGCTCTCGCCCCAGGTCATCGTTCTCGCCGGCGCGTTCGCACAGTACAGCGAGGAGTCCGCCGAGCAACTGACAAGGCGCCTCGTCGGCCGGATCCCCTGGGTACCGCGGATCGCGGTGAGCGAGCTCGGCTTCGACGCGGCGATCACCGGCGTGAGCGCACTGACGATCGAACACGCCCGTTCCGCGACCTACCTCGCATGATGCGCCGGCGTGAAGCGCCTAGGGCCTGTTGCGAAAGTCCCGTCGTCCGCCCGAAGGGCGGCCCCGGCGGCGTCCGGTGCGTGCTCCGGGGGTCCCCCTGCTCGAAGAGCTTTGGGGAGCGTGCCGGGCGTCGCCGGGCAGGCGGGACTCTCGCAACAGGCCCTGGACGCCACCGGGCAGGGGCGCCGCCGGCAGCGCGACATGCCTGCCTTCCCACCACCAGCCGAACCAGGATGGAGCGTGAGCCATGGACGAAGTGATACGAATAGCGGTCGTCGGCACCGGCGACGTCGCCATGGACCACGCGGCCACGCTCACGGCTCCGGGCCCCGTCGCCGCGAAGATCGTGGCAGCGGCGGACACCGACCGGACTCGGCTGAACGCCTTCCTGACCGAGCACGGGACATCGGCCGGCTACGACGACCTCGACGAGTTGCTGGCCCGGTCCCGGCCCGACCTGGTGTACCTGTGCACTCCACCCGGCCTCCACCGCGACCAGGCCCTGGCCTGCCTGCGGTCCGGGGCCAGCGTGCTGGTGGAGAAGCCACCCGCGCTGTCGTTGCGGGAGTTCGACGAGATCGCCGCCGCCGTGAGCGGCCCGCCGTGGTTCGCAACGGTGTTCCAGCACCGGTTCGGTCAGGGCCAGGCCAAGCTCAAGGCCCTGGCCGGCTCGGGAGTGCTGGGCCGCCCGCTGCTGGCGGTCTGCCACACCACCTGGTTTCGTGACCAGGCGTACTTCGACGTGCCCTGGCGCGGTCGGTGGGACACCGAGGGCGGCGGGCCGACGATGGGGCTCGGCATCCACCAGATGGACATGATGCTGGACCTGCTCGGCGACTGGACGGAGGTGCGTGCCGTCACCAGGACGCAGGCTCGCCGTACGGAAACCGAGGACGTCTCGCTGGCACATGCGACGTTCGCCGGCGGCGCGGTGGCCTCCGTGGTGAACAGCGCCCTCTCCCCGCGACAGGAGTCGTACCTGCGTTACGACTTCGAGTACGCCACCGTCGAGGTGTCGCACCTGTACGGATACCGGGACGAGGACTGGCGTGTGACACCGGTACCCGGGCATGACGAGGTGCTCGCCGCATGGAAGGCCGGCATGACCGGCGGCGGGCAGGACCCGGCCGCGCAGAACTCCCGTAGCGGGCACTGGGCCCAGTTCGCGCGGGTGCTGTCCAGCCTGCGCGACGGCACCCCGCCGCCCGTGCCGCTCGCCGAGTCCCGGAGAACTCTCTCGCTGGTGGCCGCCATCTACGCATCCGCCGCGACCGACCGCCCGGTGAAACCTTCGGACCTCTCTCCCGGTACGCCCTTCTACCACAGCATGGCCGGTCACCGTGGCGGCTCGGCCTGACCGACCGACCCCCTTCACGTGCAGGACACGTCCCGGTCGCCGAACTCCCACCGACGGGACACCACCCGGCCGTAGATCTTCGCTCGTACGCATCAGTTGACCTGGATGCCTCCACGAGCCGTCCACGAGTCGCACGCGATCGCACGCCACCTCCCACCACGGCCGCACGGCCGGAGAACTGAAGAGAGGCCCAACGCATGCCGTCACTCCCCGGGCACCGCAGCACCTCGACCGTCAACCGCCGAGGCTTCCTCAAGACCTCGCTGGGTGCCTCGGCGGGGCTGCTGGCCGCGCCCACCTTCGCCACGTGGCTGACCGCCGCGGACGCGAAGGCCGCGACCGGCCCCGCCGCGTTCGTCGACGACTACAGAACGAACGTCCCGACGAACCTCACCCCCGAGACCAACGCGGTCGTCCGGATCCTGGGCGGCATGGCCGAGACGTGGAAGACGGGCGGTGCCTGGAACACCGGCACGCCGCTGATGCCCGAAGTGCTGCGGGCCAACATGCGCTACTGCGCCCGCATCACCTCCACCCGCACCGACGCGCAGGCCAAGGAGGCCTTCCTCTACGACCGGCAGCACCAGAGCTACGCGATGATCGCCGGCCTGGGCCCGCTGGCCGACCTCTACAAGGCGGGCGCCAAGGCGGTCACGTCGATCACGAGCGCGCCGGACGGCACGCCGCCGACCAAGATCGACGACGCGGTGCCCGCCGACGCCCCTGCGGGCTCCGCGCTCGGCGCCGGCTCCCACGACTCCGCGCTCGGCAAGGTGGCCGAACTGGTCGACACCGTGCGTGGCCCGTACGCCTCCGGCAACCCGGCCAAGTACGCCTACCGGTACCCGCGTCCGTGGCGCATGAACGAGGACAGCGAGGTCATCGACACGGGCAGGACCGATGCGCTCGGCTACCCGGTCTACGAGTCCGACGTCGTCGTCGCCCCGCAGCTGCTGCGCCAGCGCAGCACCTCCCCGACCGACGACGGCGGGTTCCCCAGCGGCCACACCAACGCCTTCCACCTGGCCGGGCTGGCCTACGCGTACGCGGTCCCGGAGCGCTTCCAGGAACTGGTGACCCGCGCCCTGGAGCTGAGCCACACCCGGATCATGGCCGGCATGCACTCCACCGTCGACGTGATCGGCGGGCGCATCATGGCCACCGCCCTGGCCGCCGCCGCGCTCGCCGACCCCGCCAACGCCGGTCTCAAGGCCGCGGCACGCGCCCAAGCTCTCGCCTACTTCCGGGAGAAGACCGGCGCGACGGCCGACACGCTCTACGCCTACGCGCACTCGGCGGCCACGGACACCGACCCGTACGCCGACCGGAACGCCAACGCCCGAGCCGTCAGGCCCCGGTTGACCTATGTGCTGACCCGCCACGGGCGCCACACCGACCTGACCGTGCCCAAGGGTGCCGAGGTGCTGCTGGAGACGCGACTGCCGTACCTGGACGCGGCACAGCGCCGTGAGGTGCTGCGCACGACCGCGCTGCCCTCCGGCTATGTGCTGCTGGACGGCTTCGAGCAGTGGGGACGGCTCAACCTGTTCGCGGCGGCGGACGGTTACGGCTCCTTCGACTCGGACGTGCGCGTGACGATGAACGCGGCCGAGGGTGGTTTCGCCGCGCACGACGGCTGGCGCAACGACATCGACGGCTGTGGCGGCCTGACCAAGCGCGGCACCGGGACCCTGGCCCTGACCGGGAACAACCGCTACACGGGCGGCACCGTGGTCGAGGACGGCACCCTGGTCGCCGCCTCGCGGAGCGCGCTGGGTCACGGTGATGTGCGGGTGACGGGCGGAACGCTGGAGGTGGCCGGCGCCGTACGGGTGCGCGGCTCCTACGCGCAGGCGGCCGCAGCGGCCCTGGACGTCACGCTCCGGGCGGGGCACAAGGCGGCGCTGACGGTCGAGCGGCGCGCGGTGCTCGACCGCGACAGCGTGCTGACGCTGCACCTGGACGAGGACCGGCCGCCGGCGGCGGGCACCATCGTGCCGGTGCTTGAAACGCACGCGCTGCGCGGGCAGTTCGGGCTCGTCACCGTGGCGTCGGACGCCTACCGGGCGGTGCCGGTGTACACGGCGGACGGGCTGTCGGTACGGCTGCTGCAGCGGTAGCCGTTGGCCGAACGGTGACGGGCGTGTCGCGCCAGGGGAATGCGCGACACGCCCGTACCGCTGGGGCGGGCACGGGAGCGTACGGATCGAGGGTGAGCGGCCGCCGTACGCGGACCCGTGCCCGCTGCCGCACCTCGCTAGAGCGTGGTGCGGGACTCGAGGTCGCGGCGGGTGTCGTTGCCGTAGACGCCGGTCTCGTCGCCGCGGATGCCGTACCAGAGCTGGAAGCGGGCCACGGCGGCGGCGAGCGTGGCGTCGTAGCGGCCGTCGGTGGAGCCGTGCTCGTAGACGTCGGGGATGCGCAGCAGGCGTCTTTGCAGTTCGGTCACCTGCGGGCCGCTGTCGCCCTCGCGCAGGGTTCCGGGCCCGTCGGGGTCGGTGCCGATCCGCTGGGCGGGGGCGCTGGTGGCGGGTGACCGGTGCGGCGGGGCCGCCGCGTGTTGCTCGGTGCCGTCGCCCTGCGCGCCGGGTAGGAGGAGTGCGGCGCCGAAGCCGATGAGGGCGGCCGCGGTCACCCCGACCGTGATCGCCGCGCGGCGCAGGGTGAGTCCGTCGTCGACGGGCCGCTCGCGCCGGCCCCGGGCGGACGGTACGGGAGGCAGTTCCTCCGTCGCGTCCTCGGCGGCCGCCGGCGCCACGTGGACGACGATCGGCTCGTGGACGGGTTGGGGCGGGTGCCCCTCCCCCTCTTGCAGCTCTCTGACCAGTTCGGCCAGGGCCTCGGTGCGGCGGCGGCGCACGACGTAGGTGGGTTCCAGCACCCGGCGCCGCAGCGGCTGACCCTGCCCGGTCGGTGTCGACACACTGCTCTCCTTCCGTGCCCTCGGTCTCCCGCCGTCCCCGCGAAGAGATACGTGCGGGCATCCCGACCGGTTCACCGGCAACCGACAGTCACCGCGCCGACGGTGCCTCCGTCCGACGCCCGGCGACGAGCACAGCTCTCGCGCGATATACCCCCAGGGGGTACAGTCCAGTGTCGGACCTTCAGGGAGGAGGGCACCTCATGTGGGACGCGATCGTCCACGCGCTGGCCATCACCGGGTCGATGACCTGGGAGATCACCTGGGCGTTGATTCTCGGCTTCACCCTGTCCGCCGTGGTGCAGGCGGTGGTGCGCCGGTCGACCGTCGTGCGGCTGCTGGGTGACGACCGGCCGCGCACGTTGGCCCTGGCATCCGGACTCGGCGCGGCCTCCTCCTCGTGCTCGTACGCCGCCGTCGCGCTCGCCCGCTCGCTGTTCCGCAAGGGCGCGAACTTCACGGCGGCGATGGCGTTCGAGATCGCCTCGACCAACCTCGTCATCGAACTCGGGGTGATCCTCGCCCTGTTGATGGGATGGCAGTTCACCGTCGCGGAGTTCGTGGGCGGGCCGGTGATGATCGTGGTACTCGCCGTGCTGTTCCGCGTCCTGCTGCGCGAGCGGCTGCTGCGCTCGGCCCGCGCACAGGCCGAGCGGGGGCTGGCCGGGTCGATGGAGGGGCACGCGGCGATGGACATGTCGGTGGCCGGCCGGGGTGGCTTCCTGCGCCGGCTGCTGTCGCGGGCGGGTTTCACATCCGTGTCGCACATCTTCGTCATGGAGTGGGCGGCGATCCTGCGCGACCTGGTGGCCGGTCTGCTGATCGCGGGCGCGATCGCCGCATGGGTGCCGGAGGAGTTCTGGCGCACGTTCTTCCTGGCCGGCCATCCGGAGGCGGCCAGGGTCGTCGGGCCGCTGGTCGGGCCGCTGGTGGCGATCGCGACGTTCGTGTGCTCGATCGGGAACGTGCCGCTGGCGGTGGTGCTGTGGAAGGGCGGCATCAGCTTCGGCGGCGTGATCGCCTTCATCTACGCCGACCTGCTGATCCTGCCCATCCTGAACATCTACCGGAAGTACTACGGCGCGCGCACCGCCGCGTTCCTCCTCGCCACCTTCTACGCGGCGATGGTGGTCGCCGGATACGTCGTCGAGTTCCTCTTCGGCGGCCTCGGCCTGGTCCCGGACCAGGCCCGCGCACGGATGCCCGAGGAGGGCGTCAGCTGGAACCACACGACGTGGCTCAACATCGCCTTCCTGTTGCTGGCCGCGATCCTGCTCGTCCGTTTCCTGCGCACGGGCGGCCCGGCCATGCTGCGGATGATGGGCGGGGCTCCCGGGCACGAGCAGCACGCCGCGGCACACGAGGGTCACCACTCCCACTGAGCGCCGCTGTTCACCGAGTGCCCCCGGCCGGGCGTGAGACCGGGGACGGATGCCGACCACGGCACGCGGGGACGCCGCCCTGAGGGGCCATTGCCCCACAGGAATCGGCAAGCATCGTTCGTCCGCCACTCCGACTGCGTCGGCCGTATCGACGAGTACCCCTTGACCCTTCGCCCCGTACACGGACGCGCAGCGGAGGCTCGTGCTGGTCTCGCCGACAGCTCGGGAGTGTCCTTCCAGTCGGCCGGCCAGCCGACCCGCTATCCGCGGCACTACGACTACCAGCTCCGGCTGGACGTGAACGACGGTACGCCGACGTTCGCACAGGACGCCACGTTCGTCGGCTACCGGACCCGGAAGGGGCCGTCGGCCGTGAAGGCCAGCTCGGCGAATCGTTCGCCGATGCGACGGTGCGTGGCGGCGCCCGGGTGGAGTTCGTCGGGCAGCGGCAGCTCGGCGGCGTCGGTCTCGCCGTAGAGGTCACGGCCGTCGAGATGGTGCAGGTGCGGGTCGTCGGCCGCCCGCTGCCGCACGATCCGGGCCAGCTCGTCGCGGATGACGGCGAGGGTCAGCTTGCCCTGCGCCACCTCCGCCGGATCCCCGGCGGCCCGGAAGCGGAGTCGCCCTGTGGCGAGGGCGGTGAAGTCCGGGGCACTGGGGCCGGGGGTGTCCTCGTGGATGGGGCACAGCAGGGGGGAGACGACCAGCAGCGGTGTGGTGGGGTGGCCTTCGCGGATGGTGTCGAGGAAGCCGTGCACGGCGGGGGTGAAGGCGCGCAGACGCATCAGATCGGTGTTGACCAGATTGATCCCGATCTTGATGCTGATCAGGTCGGCGGGGGTGTCGCGCAGGACGCGGGCGGTGAACGGGTCGAGCAGGGCACTGCCGCCCAGACCCAGGTTGATCAGTTCGACGCCGGCGGAGGCGGCCGCGAGGGCGGGCCAGGTGGTGGTGGGGCTCGCGGCGTCGGACCCGTGACTGATCGAACTGCCGTGGTGCAGCCACACCTTGCGGCCCCGGTCCGGTACGGGCTCCACGGGCGCGTCGGTGCGCAGGGCGACCAGTTCGGTGGTCTCGTTGTGCGGCAGCCAGATCTCCACATCCTTGAGCCGGTCGGGCAGGTCGGTGAAGCGGAGGGTGCCGACCTGTCCGGGCCGGTGGTCGACGGCTCCGGTGGCCATGTCGATGGTGAGGGTGTGACCGCCCGGCACGACGGCCCGGCCCGCCAGGTGACCGTCGACGAGCAGGTCGTAGACGCCGTCCGGGCGGGGCGGGGCGCCCACGTAGACCCGTTTGGTCGGCAGCGCGTCCAGTTCGAGGGCCGTGGCCCGGGTGCGGAAGGCCAGCCGGACACCGGAGGGCTGGGACTCGGCCAGGGCGAGTTGCGGGTCGGCGCACTGGGCGCGGGCCCGGGCCGGCAGCCGGTGCGGCAGGACGCCGTGCGCGGTGCGCTCCAGGTCGAGTGCGCCGCGCAGGAGCTCCGCGGTGACGGGTGTGGTGATCCAGTGGGTGTTCATCGCTTCAACCTGTTGATCAAGACGTCTGAGTGTCCGCGTTCGCGGGCCAGTTGCGCAGCAGGGCGTCGAGGCGGTCCAGGCTCCATGTCCAGGACTCCTGCGAGTCGGGAGCGCTGTGGCTGAAGCCGCCGGCCGCCTCCAGGCTGACGTAGCCGTGGAAGGCACTGCCCAGCAGCCGGACCGCGTGCGTCTGGTCCGGTTCCGTCAGGTCGTAGCCGCGCAGGATCGCGCGCGTCATCTGTGCGTGCCTGCCCCCGGCGCTGACGGCCGCCGTCTCCGGGTCGAGACGGAACCGCGCCGCCTCGTAGCGGCCGGGGTGCTCGCGGGCGTAGTCACGGTAGACGTTCGCGAAGGCCATCAGGGCGTCCCTGCCGGCCCGCCCGGCCAGCGCCTCGGCGGCCCGGTCGGCGAGTTCCTCCAGGGCCAGCAGGGCGATCCGGGTCTTGAGGTCATGGGAGCTCTTCAGATGCGAGTACAGACTCGCGACCTTGACATCGAACCGCCTGGCGAGCGCGGAGACGGTGACCTGGTCGAAGCCGACCTCGTCGGCCAGTTCCGCCCCCGCCCGTACCAGGCGTTCGGTGGTCAGCCCTGCGCGCGCCATCGCCTTCCCTTCGTGAACCTGAAGCGATTATGCACTTTCCTAAAACTATTAGGCAAGCGCCATACGCGTAGGGGCGGTGCTCGGCGCGTCAGTCGCGCACCGTGCAGGGCCGCTTGGCGTCGAACGTCCAGTCCTCGACCAGGTACCGCATGCCGGCGGCGTCGTCGCGGTCCGCCGGGGCCTTGCTCAGGTACAGCTCGTGGGCGGCGAGGAGCCGGTCGCGGTCGAGCCGGATGCCGAGGCCGGGGGTGTCCGGTACGGCGATCTCCCCGCCGGTGATCCGCGGCGGCTCGACGGTCAGGCGCTCCAGTCCCTCCTGCCAGATCCAGTGGGTGTCGAGCGCGTTGTACTCGCCGGGGGCGGCGGCTCCGCAGTGGGCCATCATCGCCAGGGAGATGTCGAAGTGGTTGTTGGAGTGGCAACCCCAGGTCAGCCCCATGGCGTGGCACAACTGGGCGACACGGACCGACCCCTGCATGGTCCAGAAGTGCGGGTCGGCGAGCGGGATGGAGACGGACTGCAGCGCCAGCGCGTGGGTGAGCTGGCGCCAGTCGGTGGCGATCATGTTGGTGGCGGTGGGCAGCCCGGTGGCCCGGCGGAACTCGGCGAGGATCTCCCGCCCGGAGTAGCCGCCCTCGGCTCCGCAGGGGTCCTCGGCGTAGGCGAGGGTGCCGACGAGGGGCCGGCACAGTTCGACGGCTTCGCGCAGCGACCAGCAGCCGTTCGGGTCGAGCGTGATACGGGCGTCCGGGAAACGCTCCTTCAGGGCGCGCACCGCCGCGACCTCCTCGGGTCCCGGCAGCACACCGCCCTTGAGCTTGAAGTCGCGGAAGCCGTAGAGCTCGTGCGTGGCCTCGGCCTGCCGGACGATCGCCTCGGGGGTGAGGGCCTCCTCGTGGCGGATGCGGTACCAGTCGGACCTCGCGCCGGGTTCGCGGACGTAGTCCAGGTCGGTTTTGTCGGGGTCGCCGACGTAGAAGAGGTAGCCGAGGAAGCGGACGGAGTCGCGCTGTTTGCCGTCGCCCAGCAGGGCGGCGACGGGCACCTCGAGATGCTGCCCGAGCAGGTCGAGGAGCGCGGATTCGACGGCGGTGACCGCGTGCACGGTGGTGCGCAGGTCGAAGGTCTGCTCGCCGCGTCCGCCCGCGTCCCGGTCCGCGAACCGGTCGCCCATGGCGCGCAGGACGCGCTTGTAGTCGCCGACGCGGGCGCCGACCACGAGCGGCTCGGCCTCGCGCAGGGTCCGTGTGATCCGCTCCCCGCCGGGCACCTCACCGAGCCCGGTTCGCCCCTCGGAGTCCTCGATGACGACCACGTTGCGGGTGAAGCAGGGGCCGTGTGCGCCGGAGAGGTTGAGCGCCATGGAGTCCCGGCCGGCGACCGGGTACACGGAATAGGAGGTGACGGTGGGCTGGCCCATGACAGGACTCCTCGGAGAGGTGCGGAGGTGGTGGGGCGGGACGGGGACGCCGGTCACACGCCGATGGCGTCCAGGATCGACTCCATGGCCAGGGCGCCGCCGAGGCCGAGGATCGCGAGGACGGTCGTGTAGGTGGTGCGTGCCTTGATCGCGTCGAGGACGGAGAGGTTGAAGTACTCCTTGAACATCCAGAAGCCCGGGTCGTTCACATGGGAGAACGCGATCGAGCCGCAGGAGACGGCGAGGACCATGATCTCCGGGTGCACGCCGCTGCCCGCCAGCAGCGGGAGGGCCACGCCCGACGCGGTGACGACGGCGACGGTCGCCGAGCCGAGGGCCACGCGGAGGATGGCCGCGATGAGCCAGGCGAGGATGATCGGCGACAGGGACCAGCCGTCGGTGGCGTTCTTGATGTAGTCGGAGATCCCGCCGTCGACGAGGACCTGCTTGAACGCCCCGCCAGCGCCGATCACCAGCAGGATCATCGCCATCGCCTGGGCGGCCGACCGGCACGAGGCGCCGACCTCCTCCAGGCTGCGGCCGATCCGCGGGCCGAACGCCCAGATCGCGACGCACAGGGTGAGCAGCAGGGCGATGGGCGCGGAGCCGATGAAGGCCACGAAGTGCAGAACGGGGCCGGAGGTGGAGGTCGCCAGGTCGGTCACCGCCGCGCCGGCGATCAGCACCACGGGCAGGAGGGCGACCGACAGCGACCAGCCCATGCCGGGCATCTCCTCCTCGGTGAACACACGGTCGCTGACCAGGCCGGTGGGTATGGACGGGTTCATCCTCCGGACGAACGGAAGGCGCGGCCACACCAGGGCGATCAGGGCACCGACCGGGACGGCGATGAACAGGCCGTAGAACAGGGTCAGTCCGACCGAGGCGTGGAAGGTCGCGGCGACGGCGGTGGGGCCGGGGTGCGGCGGCAGGAAGCTGTGCATGGTGGACAGGGCGATCGACATCGGCAGGCCGACCCACAGCAGGTTCGCCCTCGTGACCCGTACCAGCGTGAACGCGATGGGCACGATGATGACGAACGCGACCTCGTAGAACATGGTGACACCGATCAGCATGGCGGTCAGCACCATGGCGACCTGGACCCAGCGGGGGCCACAGACGTCGAGCAGCTTTGCGGCGATCCGCTGGGCGGCGCCGGAGTCCCCCATCACCCGGCCGACCATGGCGCCGAGCCCGATGGTGAGCATGGTGTCGCCGATCTGCCCTCCGATGCCGTCCGAGAGGACGTCGGGGATCTTCTCCAGCGGGATGCCCCGGACGAGGGCGACACCCACGGCCACCAGCAACAGGGCGGCGAAGCCGTTGAGTCTGAGCTTCGTCATCAAGAAGAGCAGGATCAGCACGCTGATCGCTACGACAACAAGTGGCATGAGTCAGTTCCCCTTTGAACCGCGTGGTCGCCTACTTGAACGGCGTCCGCATACAAGGACGCCATCTACACATGAGGATGGAGGCTAGGGTTGTGGACGCCGCAGGTCAATGGGTAGGCAGAGGTGGAATCTGATGAGGCGACGGAATCCGACTCACCTTCCGCTCGCCCGGCACCAGAGGGAGAAGGCCAGGCCGAGGCCCGCCACGGCGATGGCGATCCGCAGCGGAGTCTCGGGCAGGCGCCGTACGATCACCGGGCCCATCCGGCTGCCGACGAGGCAGCCGAGGCCGAGCGCGGTCGCGGCCGTCCAGTCGACCGGGGCCAGGAAGGCGTAGGCGACGGCCGCGGTGACGTTGGCGGCGCCCGTGGCGATGTTCTTCACGGCATTGGTCACGGGCAGGGGCTCGCTCGCGGACAGCGACAGCACGGCCAGCATCAGCACACCCGCCGCGGCGCCGAAGTAGCCGCCGTAGAGCCCCACCACCAGGACCGCGCAGGCCAGCGGCAGCTCGGTGCGGGCACCGTCGCCCTTCGACGGGTGTTTCGCCACCAGCCGGCGCAACGGCTCGCGCGCCAGGATGAGTACGGACCCCAGGGCGATCAGCCACGGCACGACATGCTCGAACGCCGAGGACGGGGTGCCCAGAAGCAGGGCCGCACCGGCCGAGCCTCCCGCGGCCGCGAGCAGGGCGAGCCGCACGAGACGTCGGCGCTGGCCGCGCAGTTCCTCCCGGGAGCCGACGGCGGTGCCCACCGTGTTGGAGAACAGCGCCACGGTGTTGGTCACATTGGCGGCCACCGGCGGGAGCCCGGCGGCCAGCAGCGCGGGATAGCTGAACAGAGAGGCCAGCCCGGCGATCGAACCGGCGAGCCCGGAGGCGACCCCCGCCCCCGTGAGCAGCACAACGGCGCCGACGTCCACACGGCCTCCCTCTCGAAAGCGACGCGGCCCATACTCCCGTCACCCCGTCTCACATCCAAGACGATGTCTACATAGGGAGACGGCGTGATGTGACGGCAGACCTTGACGCTCCGTTTGTGAGGACTGAGCCGTTCACCCGGTGTATGCCGCTTGGGGCGATAGCGTGCCCAGGTCACTGTTCAGGTGAGTGTGCACCGTGTGCACAGGGGGGTCCCATCCATGCGAAGCATGCTTCGAATACCGGCGCGCCTGGCCGTCGCCCTGCTCACGGGCGCGTTACTCGTGCTGGCCGGGCCGGGTGCGGCCCATGCCACGACCACCGCGGAGATTCCCGCGTCAGCCGAGGGCGGGATCTCTGCGACCGTGACGTTCGGCGACGCCAAGGTGCCCCAGCCCTACAACCCGGACCCCACCGCGTACTTCGGGGACCGCAAGTGCCTGCTGATCTACCACAACTACGGTCCGACACCGGGCTGCGGCGGTTTCAAACTGAACGTCACCCTGCACGACGTGCGCAGCCGACCGGGGTACCAGGCGGGACTGAGCAGCAGCGACCCCTTGTTCCGGGCGTACGCCGACACGGCTCGCACCTTCGGCTGCCTGCGGGCCGACGGCACGTTCGACCACGGCACGAGTGTTGTCGTCCGCACCGAGCAGCAACAACTGTCCGGCGTCTACTACGAGGACCAGGCCGGCTGGATCCTCTCCCAGCTCCGCGCGTACCCCGACAGGGACACCGGTCCCTCCTTCTTCGTGAACTTCCCGGCGGTCCAGGTGAACTGCCCCGACGGAATGACCCCGACGCAGTACGGCCTCAAGGTCACCGACGTCACCATCAGGATCCACGACACGAACGTCTTCGGCGACACGACGTGGAGCACGCCGGGGCCGTTCTACGCCTGAGCCGGCGTCACCCGGATGCCGACCGTGCCCTTCTCGCCGCGCCGCAGCCGGCTGCCGAGAAGGGTGAGGCGGCCGACGAGGCCGTACTTGCGCGCGATCAGCTGCCGGTAGCGGGCGGTGGTGGCCGCGTCGCAGGTCTCGGCGGTGGCGGGGATCTGCTCGCCGGTCGGGTTGCCGCGCAGGTCGCAGGGGCCGACGAGGATGTCGGAGCGGGCCCGGATCCGTTTCACCTTCCAGGAGTCCGCGGTGGTCCACACACCGAGCGCATCACCGTCCCGCACCACCCATACCGGGGTGGCGACGGGGGTGCCGTTCTTGCGGTAGCTGGTGACCAACAGGTACTTGCCCGTTCCGAGCTGATCCAGGAGCGCGTGCATGAGCGCAGTGTAGGTGCCTCACACGAGAGGGCGCCGGTACGGCCGTACCGGCGCCCTCTCGCGCGGAAAAGGACCGTCAGGACAACGTGCCGTCGTAGTCGGGCAGCTTGAACGTGCGCTCGGCGTGGCCGCCGACCAGGTCGGAGGCGTTGTTGCCGACGTTGGCGATGATCGTGTAGCCCTGCGCCTCGATCTCCGCGCGCTTGCCCGTCTTGTACGCGCTCACCTCGTCGAACAGGTCCGGCAGATCCCGCACGGAGAGGCCGTCGACGGGGTAGCCCACCGTCTTGAGGTTCCACTTGGTCTCGGCCTCGAGGATGCCGGGGCGCGCGGTGACGAAGAAGACGGAGACCCCCCGGGACTTGGCGTACTTCGCGAGCTCCAGGGACGGCTGGACCGCCGGGGTGGGCAGCTGGTACCAGGGGTGGAAGTACGTCTCGAGCGTGGTGTTGTCGATGTCGAAGACGATCGCGAGCCTCTGCCCGGTCGCTGCCGCCGTGCGCTGCCGGACGTACGGCAGCGCCTGGTCGACGACCGCCTTCACATCCGCCTGCCAGGTGGCGTAGTCGACTCCGGAGGCCTGCGCCGCCGCCACGCTCACGGTGGTTGCCGCGGGAGCCGCGGAGGCGGTCCCCGCAGCGGTCACCGTGCCGCCGATGCCCAGCGCCACGACCGCCGACACCGCGCCGATGCGGTGCACCGCACCACGTCTTGTCATGCCCGTCCCTTCCCTCGCGTCCACATCGCGTCCGTGCGGCGGTGGCGTCTCGGCCCCGGCCGCGCCCGACATGTTCACGTCCAATGATGGACGCCGGACCACGCAAGAGTTACTGACGCGTAGACAGTTACTTGCGAGTAGCCAGGGGTTGGCGGGAGTTCGCCTGCGGCGTGGGGCGGTTCGCCGTGCGCCGTGTGCGGGATGATCCTCATGCGGTACGAGGGCGGGGGGCGAGACGGTGAGGCGGCATCGTGAGAGTACGGTCCGAGCAACGGGCACCCGGAGGCTCCCGTCGACTCCTTCTTCCGCGCCGTCGAGGACCTGCTCCGGGCCTGTCCGCGGGGCGACGCGGGCGAGACCCTCGCGCTGCTGGCCGGGGCGCGGGAGAGGGCACGGGCATACCGGGCGCGGATCGCCGAGGGGCCTGCGGTCGTACCGGCGCTGGCCGCTCTGCTGCGCACGTACGTGGACGGGGACTCCTTGTGGGGGGACGAGCTCAGCGGCGTCTCGCTGCGGCGCTCCTAGCGCTGTGGCCGGAAAGGTTCACCGGCCACAGCACTAGATCCCCTCGTCCACTCGCGCCTGCCCAGCGACGTCCGGCGGCGGCGTGACTTCCGCGGCGCCGCCGGTGAACGCCCGAGCACGTGCGCACGTATGGGGTGAGGGCGCGCGACGACCGGAGTGCCCCGCGGTGGTGACGCCGTGCTGTTCGGGTTCGGGAGCCATGGATGAGGCATGCACGACGACGGATCGTCCGGCGGGGGGCGCGCATCGCGGCCGCCGGCGGACTGCTCCTGGGTGGTCTGATGGTCACCCAGGCCCTGGCGAGCGAACCGTCCGGCGCGCAGACCCCCCTCGGTACGGGCACGTCCGCCATGACCGCCTCAGAGACGGGCTCTCAACTGGCGTCCCGGCTCGGCACCTCCCGGACGGCGGGCAGCTGGGTCGCCTCCGACGGGAAGCCCGTGGTCGCCGTGACGGACAGGGCCGCGGCGGACGCGGTGACGGCGGCCGGGGCCCGGGCCAAGATGGTGCGGCACAGCATGGACCAGCTGAAGTCGGCCACGAAGACGCTGAGTTCCGCCCCCAGGGTGACGGGCACAGCCTGGTCCGTGGACTACCGGACCAACCAGGTCGTGGTGCAGGCCGACCGCACGGTCTCCGCGTCCGACTGGACCCGTATGACGAAACTCGCCCGCGGCATCGGGGACTTCGTCCGGATGGAGCGCACCCATGGACGGTTCACGACCCGTGTGGCCGGCGCCCAGCCGATCTTCTCGACCAGCGGCCGCTGTTCCGCGGGTTTCAACGTGACCAACGGGCAGGGCGAGTTCATCCTCACCGCCGGGCACTGCGGCCCGGGCGGCACGCTCTGGTTCTCCGACAACACGGGCCGGACCCAACTGGGCCGGACCGTCACCTCGCAGTTCCCCGGGGACGGCGACTTCTCCCTCATCCGGTACGAGAACGGGCAGGCGACGCCCGGGGAGAACATCGTGGCCATCGGGGGCGGGCGCGGGGTGCGCATCACGGCGGCCGGGGACCCGGTGGTGGGTGAGAAGGTGTTCCGCAGCGGCAGCACCAGCGGTCTGCACGACGGCGAGGTCACCGCGCTGAACGCGACGGTGAACTACCCGGAGGGCTCGGTCACCGGTCTCATCCAGACCACGGTGTGCGCCGAACCGGGCGACAGCGGCGGCCCGTTGTTCTCCGAGGGCATCGCGCTCGGGGTGACCTCGGGCGGCAGCGGGGACTGCCAGGCGGGCGGTACGACGTTCTTCCAGCCGGTGACGAGGGCGATGGCCGCGCTCGGGGTCCAGCTGACGGGGCAGGGGCAGGCGACCGGCGGTGCGGGCGCCGGGGCCTCCGCCGCTCCCGCGCCATCCGTCTCGGCGTCCCAGGGTGCGGCGATCGCCCCCGGGTCGGCGGCACCGGGCACGGTCCAGGAAGTCGGTGCCACCGGGACGGCGGACGGATTCCTGTCGCGGCTCACCGACCCGCGGAACGTCGGGCCCGGTCTGCTGGTCATCGCGGGCAGCCTGGTCGCGCTGGTGGCCACGCGCTACATCCGGTCGGAACAGGAACGGAACGCCTATCGCCGGGCCTACTCGGGGACCTGGGGCTAAGAGCCCCGAACACAATGGACGCCCGGCTCGCGGACCCCTCGGGGGTTGCTGCGGGTGCCGGAGACAACCGGGCGTTCCGCCGGCATGCCGAGCCGGCCGCCTTCGGCGGTGGTCACAACGCGGGAGGTGGCCGGGCGGGCGGTCAGGCCGCCTTCGTCGAGCGCGGCGAGGAGGCCGCCGCCCATTCCAGGACGAGCCGCTGGTACTCCCGCCGCTCCTCGAGGCTCAGGATCCCGCCGCTGCGGAACCACAGTGCCCGGATCTCCTCGTTGACCTCGTCGGCGGAACGCTCCGCTACGGGTTCAGGAGTGGTGGACATGCCGTGAAGCATACGGGCCCCGACGTGAAGGTGATGTGAGAAATCAGGCGTCTCCCGGCATTCCGGACCGTGAAGCTGATCACGTCCGGGCGGCCGGACGCCTCATCCGCCCACGACACCCAGCACGAGCACCTGGATCGCCAGCACCGCCGCTCCGCGCGCCCAGTCGTGGAAGTCGGAGACCTTGGTCTCCAGGCCGACCGGAGCGGCCAGCGGGTGACGCTGGGCGCGGATGGCCTCCTCCACCGTCTTCCCGGCGACGTCCATCAGCCCCACCCCCTCCCCCGCCAGCAGGATCTTCTGCGGCATCGCGAAGTTGGAGATCTGGGCGACCAGCGTGCCGAGGGCCCGAGCGGCCTCGTCGACGACGCGGGAACACATCGGCTCGCCGGCGGCGGCGAGCCCGAGGATCTCCTCGTACGTCATGTCGCTGCCGGTGGCGGCCCGGATCTGGTAACGGATGCTGGGGATGGTCAGCAGCGAGACCGCGCTGCCGCGCTCGCCGGACGGGGTGAGCGGCCCGTTGGGGTTGATGATCCAGTGCCGCCCGAAGCCGCGGTCCTCCTCGGCGTAGGGCACCCGCTTGCCGCCCAGGACGAGGCCGTAACCGATGCCGGCGCCGATGGTGAGGACGGCGAAGCGCTCCAGACCGCGGCCGGCCCCGAACCAGCTCTCGGCCTCGACGAGGGCGGCCACGTCGTTCTCGACGACCACCGGAAGCCCGGTGCGCTCCTCCACCAGCCGGGCCAGCGGTACCTCGCGCCAGTGCAGGAAGGCGGACTCGCCGACCACGGCGCGGTCCTGGACAAGTCCGCCGACCCCGATGCCGATGCCCGCCGCCGTCGGGAACTCGGCGGTGAGCGCGCCGGTCATCTCCGCCAGCAGCGCGGCCACATGTACGGGGTCGTGGCTGGTGAGCGGGCGGTCCAGGCGGGCGATGATGTCGCTTCTGAGCGTGGTGACCACGCCGTAGACCATCTCTTCGGTGATCTTGAATCCGAGGAACGTCCGGGACTCGGCGACGACGTCGAGGGGCTGTGAGGGGCGCCCCTGGCGGCCCTCGGCCGGACCGCCCCCGTCGGCGACCTCGATCAGCAGACCCGACTCGATGAGCGGCTTGGTGAGCCGGGTGAGGCTGCCGGCCGAGAGGTCGAGCCGTCGCGCGAGGTCTGCGCGCGAGAGCGGCCCGTGGACGAGCACCTCGATCGCCACGGCACGCTCGCCGGGACTCAGCGGCAGCCAGCTGGCGGCGCGTGCGGTCATGCGAACCAGACTCCCACAAGATTTCTTTTGCGACGGAACTAACCGAAGGCACTCTACGCTGCAGAACGGCATCCCAAAAGAACTGCGCACAACTCTTGACGCGATGATTCTTTCACAACAAAAGTAAATGCCATCGAGGACGAGCCGCCAACGAGGAGGGTCACCAATGACCGTCGCCTCCAGCAGCCCTCCCTCGCGACTGCCGCTGCGCGGCGCCGCGGGGAGGGGGACCGCCACAGGGGTCCGTACCGCCCGAGCACGCGAGGGCAGTGGCGACGGGCCGCTCGCCGCCCTCTTCCTGGCCCCGGCCATGCTGGGGTTCCTGGTTTTCCTGCTGTGGCCCACGCTGCGGGGGATCTATCTCAGCTTCACCCGCTTCAATCTGCTCACCCCGGCCGAGTGGGTCGGCCTGGACAACTACGTCCGCATGGTGCACGACCCGATCTTCTGGGGCTCGCTGAAGGTCACCGTCGAGTACGTGGTGATCAACATCGGGGTGCAGACCGTCTCCGCGCTCGCCATCGCCGTGCTGCTGCAACGGCTGTCGCAGTCGGCGCTGCTGCGCGGGATCGTGCTGACGCCGTATCTGATGTCCAACGTCGTCGCCGGCGTCGTCTGGCTGTGGGTCCTCGACACCCAGCTCGGCATCGGCAACCAGATCATCGGGGCGCTCGGCTTCGACCACATCCCGTTCCTCGCCGACAAGTCGTGGGCCATCCCCACGATCGCGCTGATCAACGTGTGGCGGCACGTCGGCTACACGGCACTGCTGCTGTTCGCGGGCCTGCAGGCGATTCCCGGCGACATGTACGAGGCGGCCAGGGTGGACGGCGCCGGCGAGTGGCGGATGTTCTGGCGGATCACGCTGCCGCTGCTGCGACCGGTACTGGCGGTCGTCCTGATCATGACGGTGATCGGCTCGTTCCAGGTCTTCGACACGGTCGCCGTGACCACACAGGGCGGCCCGGCGAACGCCACCAACGTGCTCCAGTACTACATCTACGGCGCCGCCTTCGGCCGCTTCCAGTTCGGTTACGCGTCCGCGATGTCGGTGGCCCTGCTCGTCGTGCTGACCGCGATCACGTTCGTCCAGTACCGGCTCACCCGGGCCGGCCAGACCGACCTCGGCTGACTTCAAGGGAGTGACCGACATGGCTGCCGTGGCCACCACGACGACCGCGATACCCGCGAGGCGCCGGCTCTCCCCCGGCCGGATCGCCGCCTGGGCGGTCATGGGCGCGATCGTGCTCGTGACGCTGCTGCCGTTCTACTGGATCCTCAGGACGGCCCTGTCCACCAACACCGCACTCGCCGCGCACCCCGGCGACCCCCTGCCCACCGGCCTGACGACCGGCGGCTTCGAGCGGGCCCTGGGTCTGCAGTCGGCCAAGGAGGCCATCGCCCAGGGCGGCGCTGGCGGCGGGCTGAAGTTCTGGCGCTATCTGCTCAACTCGGTGATCCTCTCCACCCTGATCACCGTCTGCCAGGTGTTCTTCTCCGCCATGGCCGCCTACGCCTTCGCACGGCTGAGGTGGCGCGGCCGGGACAAGGTGTTCGGGTTGTTCCTGGCGGGGCTGATGGTGCCGGCCATTTTCACGCTGCTGCCGAACTTCGTGCTCATCAAGCAAATCCACCTGGTCGACACCCTGTTGGGCATCGCGCTGCCGACGATGTTCATGACGCCGTTCGCGGTGTTCTTCCTGCGGCAGTTCTTCATGAACGTCCCCCGCGAGGTGGAGGAGGCCGCCCTGCTGGACGGCGCGAGCAAGGTCAGGATCTTCTTCCGGGTGATGCTGCCGATGGCGGCCACCCCGATCCTCACCCTCGGCGTGCTGACGTACATCACCTCGTGGAACGACTACTTCTGGCCGCTGATGGTGTCCTACAGCGACAGCTCACGTGTGCTCACCGTGGCACTGGCGATCTTCCGGGCGCAGACCCCGCAGACGGGCTACGACTGGTCCGGGCTGATGGCGGCGACCCTCATCGCGGCGCTCCCGATGCTCGTGCTCTTCGGCTGCTTCGCGCGCCGCATCGTCGGCTCCATCGGCTTCACCGGGATCAAGTGAGGGAACCGACATGCGAATTCGTACGGTCGTGGCGTTGGCCGGTGCCCTGGCCCTGTCACTGGTGAGCGGATGCGCCAGGGGCGGCGTCGCCGGGGCGTCCGGGAACACGGTGACGTACTGGCTCTGGGACGCCAACCAGCTGCCCGCCTACCAGGCCTGCGCCAAGGACTTCGAGAAGGAGAACCCGGGCCTGAAGGTCAGCATCACGCAGATGGGCTGGGGCGACTACTGGACCAAGCTGACCGCGAGCTTCATCGCGGGCACCCAGCCGGACGTGTTCACCGACCACATCCAGAAGTTCGGCCAGTTCGCCGATCTGAGGGTGCTGGAACCGCTCGACGGCCTCGGCATCACCCCCTCCGGCTACCAGAAGGGGCTCGCCGACAACTGGATCGCCCAGGACGGCCACCGCTACGGCGCTCCGAAGGACTGGGACACGGTCGCCCTCTTCTACAACCAGAAGGTGGCCACGGCTGCCGGACTCACCCCCGAGCAGATCAACAACCTGAACTGGAACCCGAAGGACGGCGGCAGCTTCGAGAAGACCGTCGCCCACCTCACCATCGACCGGAACGGCAAACGCGGCGACGAGCCGGGCTTCGACAAGCACCACGTCAAGGTGTACGGGCTCGCCAGTGGAGGCGCCGGCGACGGCGACGGCCAGACGACGTGGAGCCCCTTCACCGGCTCCGCCGGCTGGCACTACACCGACAAGGAGCGGTGGAGCACCGAGTACCAGTACGACAGCAAGACCTTCCAGGCGGTCGTCAAGTGGTACTTCGGCCTGGCGAAGAAGGGCTACCTCGCGCCGCAGACGGACTACAGCGAGGGCGCCAACCCGGCCAACGCGCAACTGGCGTCCGGCAAGGCCGCGATGGCCTTCGACGGCGCCTGGATGATCTCGACGTACTACGGCTACGAGAACCTGAAGATCGCCACCGCCTTCACCCCCGTCGGCCCCACCGGCAGGCGGGCGACGATGATGAACGGCCTCGCCGACTCCGTCACCAAGAACGCCCACAACAAGCAGGGCGCCCTGAAGTGGGTGAAGTACCTGTCCTCCGACGCCTGCCAGAGGACGGTGGGCAGCTACGGCATCGTCTTCCCCGCCACACCCGACGGGACCCGGGCCGCCGTCGCGGCCTACAAGAAGAAGGGCATCGACGTCACGGCGTTCACCAAGCCGGTCGCCGACAAGAGGGACTTCACCACCTTCACCTACCCGATCACCAACTACGCGGCGGACGTGTACGCGCTCATGCACCCCGCCATGCAGGACGTCTACAACGGCGCCGCGGTGAGCGGCCTCGACAAGACCAACAGCCAGATCAACCTGATCCTCTCCCAGTGAAGGGCACGCATTTCATGACGTTCTCGCTCGGCATCGTCGGCGCCGGCCAGTTCTCCGGCCAGTTCGCCACGCTGTTCCAGGCCCACCCCGGCGTCAGCGACGTCTACGTCACCGACCTGCTGCCCGAACGGGCCGAGCAGCTCGCCGCCGCCCAGGGCCTCGCCGGTACCTTCCCCTCGTACGAGGCCATGCTGGAGTCCAAGGAGGTCGACGCGGTCGCCGTCTTCACCCAGCGGTGGACGCACGGCCCCCTGGTGGTCCAGGGGCTGAACGCCGGCAAGCACGTGTACTCCGCCGTCCCCATGGCGATCACCACTGAGGAGATCGCGGCGATCATCGACGCGGTCAAGGCGACCGGGCTGACCTACATGATGGGTGAGACCAGCCAGTACAACCCGGCGACCGTGCACGCCCGCAACCAGATCGCCGAGGGCGCCTTCGGGCGGCTCTTCTACGCCGAGGGCGACTACGTGCACGACATGGACCTCGGCTTCTACGAGGCCTACCAGTACAGCGGTGGCGAGCACTGGAAGGCGACCGCCAGCTATCCCCCGCTGCTCTACCCGACCCACTCCGTGGGGGGTGTGCTCGGCGCCTGGCAGACGCACGCGGTGAGCGTGTCCGCGATCGGTGTGCGCGACGATCGCGGCGACGGGGTCTTCGACAAGGAGATCAGCCAGTTCGACAACGACTTCTCCAACGCCACCGCGCTGTTCGAGGTGGCGGGCGGCGGCTCGTTCCGTACGAACGAGTTCCGGCGGGTCGGCTACCCGTCGCACATCCGGGAGTCGCGTTTCAGGTTCTTCGGCACCGAGGCGAGCATGGAGCAGCTCGCCACGGTGGCCCTGTGGCAGGACAAGAAGGGGGTCAAGGACATCACGGAGCTCCTTGAGCCCAAGCCGACCATGTCCCCCGACGACCCCTCGCTCCAGCACATCGCGCCGGAGCTGCGGGCCGCCTTCACCTCCGGGTCGGCACCGGTGCACGATCGCTCGCGGCTGCCGCGGGAGTTCGACAACCTGCACAACGGCCACGAGGGCAGCCACCACTTCCTGGTGGACGACTTCGTGACGGCCGTCAACTCCCGCACCCTGCCGTCCGTGAACGCCTGGGTCGCGGCCCGCTACACCCTGCCCGGGATCATCGCGCACCAGTCGGCGCTGAAGGGCGGTGTCCGCCTGGAGATCCCGGACTTCGGGGACGCGCCGGCGGTCTGACGCTCCGCTGCGGCCGAGCCGGGTGCCTGTCTCAGGTGCCCGGCTTGCGGCCGTAGACGAACACATCGTCGCCGACCTTCAGCAGCGACCAGTACTTCTTGGCGTCGGTCGTGGTCATGTTGACGCAGCCGTGGGAACCCGGCGGGTTCCACATGCTCAGGCCGACCGAGTGGAAGGCCTGCCCGCCGTCGAAGAACTGGCTGTAGGGCATGGGAACGTTGTAGACGGTCGAGACGTGGTGCAGGTCCCTCCAGTAGATCTTCTTCAGGCCGGTGCGGGTCGCATACCCCTTGCGCCCCGTGCGCACCGGCACCGGTCCGTAGACGAGGCGGCTGCCGTCCTGGATCCAGCTGAGCTGGAGCGTCAGGTTGACGCAGGCGATGCGGCCCTTGTTGACCGGGCACTTGCCGTCCTTGTTGGGGTTCTTGCCGACGGCCTTCTGCTTGTTCATCAGGTCCATCACGCCCCAGGTGACGGGCCCGGCGTAACCGATGGCGGGTGTGATGCCGTGCTTGTTCTGGAAGGTCTGGATGGCCTTGCAGTCGGCGGTCGACTGCCTGCCGTCGACCGGGCGGCCGAGGAACTTCTCCACCTGCTTCTGGTACGGACCGGTCTGCGTGGTGCAGCTCGCCGCCTCGGCGGGTGCGCTGGTGAGCGCGAGGGTGAGCGGCGCCACCAACCCCGTGATCCCGAGTGCGACGGCCCCCCGTCTGCGTATGTCCCCCATGCCGGGCCTTCCCTTCCACGTGTTCTGCGGTCTTTTGCACGCTAGACCGGCATGGAGGCCAGGCGGTTGTGGCGATGCCCACACTGTGACGAAACGGTGAAGTATCGGGTACAGGCAGCGACGGCCGCGCAGGCCGTCCCGGACGCCGGGCACGGGTGAAGGTGGCCAGGATGTCGAAGGCCTCGAAGCCACAGCGGGGCCTGAGGCCGAGAGCAGCCGACCGGTCAGAGGTCGGTCGCCGGGATGCGGACCACGATGCGGGCACCGGGGGCGTTGTCCTCGATGCCGATGCGGCCGTGGTGGGCGACGACGAGGTCGCGGACGATCGCGAGGCCGAGACCGCTTCCTCCGGTGTCCCGGGCGCGGGCCCCGTCCAGGCGGGTGAAGCCGTCGAAGACACGGCGGCGGTCGGCCGCCGGGATGCCGGGGCCGTCGTCGGCCACCACCAGGTGTGCGGCGTGGTCGCGGACGCCCAGGCTGACCTCGATCCGTCGGGCGGCGTACCGGATGGCGTTGTCGAGCAGGTTGCGGACGACCCGGGCCAGGGCGTCCCCGTCGCCGTACACCCGGGCCGCGCTGACGGCGTGCTGGTCGATGACAACGGAGGTGTGCCGCCGGGCGCGGCTGACCTCGTGGAAGACGATCTCGTCCAGGTCCACGGGGCGCATGCGCAGCCGGGGCCGGGCGTCCAGGCGGGCCAGCCGTACGAGGTCGTCGACGAGCCGGGACAGCCGCTCGCTCTCCTCGAGGAGGGCGGGTCCGCGGGCGGCCCAGTCGGCCCAGTCGGCCGAGCCGGGGTGCCGGACGGCCACCTCGAGTTGGGAGCGCGGCTCGTGCGCGGCATCCGCGATGAACTGCCGTTGCCGCCGGGTGGCGACGTCCAGCCGGGCCAGCAGGTCGTTGAGGGTCCGCGCGAGCCGGCCCAGGGCGTCATCGGCCGGTGGCGGGTCGAGGCGGCGGCCCAGGTCGCAGGCGGTGATCTCGGCCGTCTGGGCGCGCAGGGCCTCCACGGGGCGCAGCGCCCGGCCGGTGAGCAGCCGGCAGACACCGGTCAGCAGGGCGACGGCCGGCGGCACGGCGACGGCGAGGCCCACGGTGAGCTGGGCGAGGTTGTGGTTTTGAGGAGGCTCATGCGCGGCCAGACGACGAGCAGACAGGCCGCGCCGACCAGGGCCGCCGAAATCATCAGGGCGGCCGCGGCGGTCAGCCTCAGGCGCAGCGAGCGCCGGGCCCACCACGCGGGGACGGGGAGGCGCACGGTCACCTCCCGGTGGCGTGCAGCCGGTAGCCGGCCCCGCGGACCGTCTCGATGGTCCGGCGGCCGAAGGGGGCGTCGATCTTGCGCCGCAGATAGCCGATGTAGACCTCGACGATGTTGGTGTCGCCGTCGAAGTTCTCGTCCCAGACGTGCTCGAGGATGTCCGTCTTGCTGATCACTTCGTCGGGATGCCGGAGCAGGAACTCCAGCAGCGTGAACTCGCGTGCGGTCAGGGTGATCTCCCGGCCCGCACGGCGGCAGTGGCGGCGTGCGGGGTCCAGGGCGAGGTCGCCGGCCGCGAGCACGGCGGGCCGGGCGGGCGCCCCGCGCCGCAGCAGGGCCCGCAGTCGGGCGACCAACACGACGTACGAGAACGGCTTGGTCAGGTAGTCGTCGGCGCCGAGGTCGAGGGCGTCCGCCTCGTCGTACTCGCCGTCCTTCGCGCTCAGGACGAGGACGGGCGTCCACACACTCGCGGCCCGCAGCCGCTTCAGCACCTCGTATCCGGAGATGCCGGGCAGCATGAGGTCGAGCAGGATCACGTCGTACGGCTCGTGGACGGCCCGCCACAGGCCGTCGACGCCGTCGTGGACGACACGGGCGACGAAGCCCTCCTCGGCGAGCCCGTGAGCGATCGCCGCGGCGAGTCCCCGTACGTCCTCGATCACCAGCACTCGCATGGCCGACCTCCCCTCCACCCTACGAAGGCGTGGGCGTGCTCGCCCGTCGAGCTGCTCTCAGCCTCTTCTCAGGAGGTCCGTCGCAGACTGGAACAGACCAGGACAAAAGAGGGCCTCCGTGCCTGTGAGCAAGGAGTGACACGATGACGAACGTCCGACGCAGGGTCGCACTGGTCGCCGGCACGATGATGCTGGCCGGCGCGGCAAGCAGCGGAGTCGCGATGGCGAGCACGCCGCCGGTGGTTCACCCCTCCGTCCAGACGCACTACTGCGACGACGATGACTGGGGCGACTGGGGCGACTGGGGCGACCACGGCGGATACGACGGCGGCTACGGTGACCACGCCGTTCAATTCGGCCACGGCGACGGTGGTGGCGGCGGCGGTGACCACGGCGGCGGCGACCACGGCGGATACTACGGCGGCCACGGTGACAGCGCCGCTTACATCAGCCACGGCGACGGCGACGACGATGACGGGTGCTACTGAGGGCACTGACAGCACCTGACCACCGGTCGAGTGCCGGTTCGCGCCCCCGGCGCGGACCGGCACTGGCGTCCGGGTGAGGACCAGCAGCCGGTCGACGTTCCTGTAGTACGTCAGCACCCGCCCGAAGCGCGAGGACGTGCGGGAGGCCTCGAAGGACTCGTGGCTCATGCCGATCACCGGGTGGCCGGCGGTGTCCGCGCGCGCCACCCACTCCATCGCCCAGACCTGGGTCACGATGATGACGGCGCCGGGGCGGGCGGCGCGGAAGATGCGGGACAGTTGCTCGGCGGCGGCGCGCTTGTCCGCCTCCTGCCCTCTGACCGCCGGGTCGAACCGGCCCAGCAGCGGGCGCGGCCGGTGACGGGGCGGGGGACGCCGGTCGTACAGGGTGCGTGTCTCGAAGGGCGGCCTCTCGCCGAGGTTCATCGGCACCTCGGGCGGGGAGACACCGATGACCGTCACCCGGTGGCCGCGCTCCGCGAGGAGCCGGGCCGTCTGGGTCTGCCAGCGGCCCACGCCCCCCAGTTCGTTGACCTCGTTGGCGACGAAGAAGATCTGTCGGTCCGTCATCTGCTCTCTCTCGCCGGTGCGAAGAAGCGGTCCACAATGCGAGCCGCGGCGTCCCCGCGGTCGTACTCGCCGTACTTGTCCACGAACTCCTTCAGCCGCGCCTCGTACCGGGTACTCAGGGCGCGCAGGTCCGACAGCGCCGAGAACAGCGCGTCCTCGGTGCGCACGACCGGGCCCGGGGCCTGCTCGAACAGGTCGAAGTAGGTGCCCCGCACGTCCTGGGAGTACTCCTCCCAGTCGTGCGCGAGGAAGACGAGCGGCCGGTGGAGCAACGCGTAGTCGAACATCACCGATGAGTAGTCGGTGATCAGGGCGTCGGACAGAAGCAGGATCGGAGTGATGTCCGGCTCGCGCGCCACGTCGATCACCCGGCCGGCCACCGACGGCGGCAGGGTGACCCGGTTCAGATAGTGAGGGCGCACCAGGAGCGTGTACCGGTCCCCGAAGCGGTCGGCGAAGCGCTCCACGTCGAAGGACGGCCGGAAGTCGCGTACGCCTCCGTCGGGGCGGGAGCGGAACGTGGGCGCGTACAGCACCACGCGACACTCCGGGCGGATGCCGAGGCGTTCGGCGAGCCGGCGCACCGCCGGGTCGATCGCCTGCGGGTCCCGGGCCGCCCGGACAAGTGCGTCGTTGCGCGGGTAGCCCGTGCGCAGCAGTTTCCCTTCCGGGATGCGGTAAGCACGGGCGAGGGTGCGCACGTCGTGCTCGCTGCGGACCAGGAAGTGGTCGAAGCGGTCCAGTGCCTGCTGGAAGGCGCCCTGTTCGTGCTCGGACATCACCCGGTGGGTGGGCTCGTCGAAGCCCATCCGCTTCAGGGCCGAGCCGTGCCAGGTCTGGATGTAGGTGGTCTCCGGGCGTTTGCGGAGCATGAGCGGGAAGCCCTGGTTGTCGATCCAGAACTCGGCCTGGGCGAGCGCCCTGAGGTAGCTCCAGGACCAGCGCCGGACGAGTTCGGCGTCCTCGGGGAACCCCTCGGGCCGCTCGCCCGCGTAGGACCAGATGGCGGTGACGGGCACCCGGCGGCGCCGCAGTTCCTCGTGGATGGCTCGCGGGCTGTCGCTGTACTGCTTGCCGAGGTGGCTCTCGAGGACGACGGTGCCCTTGCGGACCGGCAGGAGCCGGAGCATGTGGTGGTAGGCCTGCGCCTTGCGCGAGTGCGAGGACAGGTCCCTGCGCATGGCCCTCAGGGCGCGGTAGGTACCCTTCACCGTCCGGGCCGCGGGGCCGTGCAGATTGCGGTCCACGAGCGCGCGGCCGCGCCGGGCGGCCGGTCCGTGCTGGGTGAGCCGGAAGGCCAGGTGGCCCTTGGCGGAGACCTGCGGTTCGAGCCGGTCGGCGACGAACCGGCCGAGCCGGGGGCGTACGGGCACGGACGCGGAGTTCTCCAGGTCGATGTCGCCGGCGGTGATCCGGGTCGTGGTGCGTCTGCCGTCCGCGGTCAGGTACAGCCGGACGTCCCACACCTCGTCGACGACGCCGACCGGCCGGAAGCGACCGGTCAGCGGTACGGCGGCGCGCCAGGTGAGGCGGTCGCCTGCATGCCGCACGGTCGCCACCGGGAACCGGAAGGTCCGCAGACTGCGACGGCGGGCCCGGAACTCCAGCTCGGCGGTGAGGCGGGCGTCCGGGGAGACGGTGTGCAGCGGATTGACCACGGCACCCTCGAGCACCACCAGGTCACCGCGCACGGCGTATCCGGTGAGCACGTTGCGCAGGAACATCCCGTCCAGCTCTCTGCCGTGGTGGCCGAGGGCGGTGACGTCCATGACGTCGCGTGCCTCGGGGTCATCGAGGTACCGGTCGCACCAGTAGATGCGGCCGTCCCGCTCGACGAGCGGCGTGGCGATCTTGGAACGGTTGATCAGCGTGTCGACGGCCGGCATCAGGTTCTCCCAGTCCTCCCGCAACAGCAGGTAGGCGCAGATGGCGTGCACCCGGTCCAGCTCGGCGTACGCCGCCTCGGGGAAACCCTGGATGTAACCGCGGGCCAGTCCGGCGAACCGATGGCGGTAGCCGTCGTCGAGGAACGGCAGGTCACTGAGGTAGAGCGCGAGGTCGTGCTTGAGGAACTTGGTGTCCTTGCGCAGTTTGAGCCCGTCCAGGCCGCGTCGCTCCAGCACCTCGTCGATGCGGCGGTGGATCTCCAGCCGGTCGGCGAAGTTGTTGATCTCGTGGCGCCGGTTGCTGATCGACTTGGCCGTGGTCTTCTGGACGACGTGCCAGAAGTAGACGGTGTGCGGGATCAGGGTGATGCGTCCGGCGGCGAGATAGGCCTGAGCGGAGAAGAGCAGGTCCTCGTAGTGGATGCCGCGCGGGAAGGCGAAACCGTTCTCCAGGAGGAATGCGCGCCGGTAGCACTTGTTCGTCGACAGGGTGTCGAAGACGAAGAGGTCCGGCACTTCGGCGATGGACTCGACCGTGCGCGTGGACCGGTACAGCCAGGGGTACCAGGGGGTGCGCTTGTCGTGTCTGCTGTCGGTGTACACCCGGACGCACTGTCCGGAGACCAGGTCGGCGCCGGTGCGGTCGGCCGCTTCCAGCAGGTTGCGGCATGCGTTGGCCTCGAGGGTGTCGTCGCTGTCCAGGAACATCACATAGCGGCCGCGGGCCACGGCCATGCCCCGGTTACGCGGCTCGCCGCAGCCGCCGCTGTTCTCGGCCAGCCGGATCGCGCGCACACGGCCGGGGTGGGCGGCGGCGAGGGAGCACGCGACGTCGTACGACCCGTCGGTGGAACAGTCGTCCACGATGACGACTTCCAGGTTGCGCAGCGTCTGGTCGAGCGCGGAGCGTACGGCTGTCATCAGGCGCGGGGCGTCGTTGTAGACGATGACGACGACGCTGATGTCCGGTTCCGCCCCGCCTGACCCAGGCGTATCCATCGGCACGGCACCTCTCGTCTCGGATCGACGGCTCTCCGGACGGCGGCCCCGTCACCGCACCGGTTCGGCGGTGTCCGCGAAGGCGTCCCGCGGATGGGGGTGCCCGGGGTTGAGCCCCGCCGCAGTAGCCCAAGCACCTGTAGTGCTGCTGCGGCCGGGGCGGCACCCTGCCGCTCCTCCCCACCGCGGGAGGGCCGACAGGGCTCTGGTCCCTGATCTGTCCCGCATCAGCGGGCCGGATAGTCGGGTATCCACTGGGTCTTCTCGACCGCCTGGCGCACCTCCGCCTCGGTCGCCTTGGGGGCCACCCCGTCCTCGACGGCGGCGAGCGCGGCGGCCACCGCGATCTCCCGGGCGGCCTCCCGCATGCCGCCGAGCGGCGGCAGCAGCGGGGCGGGGCCCGGGATTCCGGCGGCCGCGTCGGCCGCCCGCCGGGCGACGGCGCCTGCGGCGGCGACCAGCATCCGGTCGGTGACCCGGGTGGCCCCGCCGGCCGCCACAGCGAGCCCCATCGCGGGGAAGATGTACACGTTGTTGGCCTGCGCCACCGGAATCCGGTGGCCGTCCACCTCCAGCGGCGGGAACGGCGAACCGGCGGCGATCAGCGCCCTGCCGTCCGTCCAGCGGGCGAGGTCCGCGGGATCGGCCTCGGCGTGCGAGGTCGGGTTGGACAGCGGGAAGATCACCGGCCGTTCGCAGGTGGACGCCATCTGCCGCACGATCTCCTCGGTGAACGCGCCCTGCGCCGTCGACAGCCCGATCAACGCGGTCGGCTCGATCCGGCGCACCACCTCGGCGAGCCCGGTGTCACCCCAGTCGGCGACCTCGTCGTCAGCGCGCGCGTACACCCGCTGTTCGTCGGTCAGATCGCCGCGCGAGTCCACCAGCAGTCCGTCGACGTCGACGAACCAGAAGCGGCCCGCCGCCTCCTTCTCGGAGAGTCCCTCGTCCACGAGGGCGGCGCGGATCATGTCGGCGACGCCCACGGCGGCGGAGCCCGCTCCCAGCACGACCAGCCGCTGGTCGGTCAGCGGAGCGCCGGCCACCTGGCACGCCGTGGACAGGGCGCCGAGCACCACCGCCGCGGTGCCCTGGATGTCGTCGTTGAAGGTGAGCAGCCGGTCGCGGTAGCGGGTGAGGATCGGCCGGGCGTGGACGGTGGCGAAGTCCTCCCACTGCAGCAGCGTGCCCGGCAGCTCCGCCTCCACCGCCGAGACGAACGCCTCGATCATCTCGTCGTACCGTGCCCCGGTGAGCCGGTGCTCGCGCCGGCCCAGATAGCGCGGATCGGACAGCAGCTGCTCGTTGTCGGTGCCGACGTCGAGCAGGATCGGCAGGGTGCGCGCCGGGTGGATGCCGCCGATGGCGGTGTAGAGGCTCAGCTTGCCGATCGGGATGCCCATGCCCCCGACGCCCTGGTCGCCGAGGCCGAGAATGCGCTGGCCGTCGGTGACGACGATGACGTCGACGGCGCCCTTGTGCGGTCGGTTGCGCAGGATCTCCCGGAACCGACCGCGGTCCTCCCAGGACAGGAACAGGCCACGGGGCCGCCGGTAGATCTCGCTGAAGCGGCGGCACGCCTCCCCGACGGTCGGGGTGTAGACGATCGGCAGCAGTTCCTCGAGGTGTTCGGTGATCAGGCGGTAGAACACCACCTCGTTGGTGTCCTGAAGCTGCCGCAGGTAGATGTGCCGGTTGAGCGGCTTGTCGTAGCCGAGGAACGCCTGGTGGGCGCGGGCGACCTGCTCGTCGAGTGTCTCCACGGCGGGCGGCAGCAGTCCGTCCAGGCCGAGTTCCGCGCGTTCCTCGCGGGTGAAGGCCGTGCCCTTGTTGAGCAACGGGTCGGCGAGCAGGGCGGTGCCGCGGGCGGTCGTCTGCCCGGTGAGGTGTGTCATCGTGCGGTCCAACCTGAAGGGATCGAACATTCTCTTCCCCATGCCCCGCTCCCCTACCGTCCACCCGGCCGACAGGACGTATTCCTTCACTCCTTCACCGCAGCACCGGCGACAGGGGTTGGATAGGTTCGCAGGCATGGCGATCATCCACAACACCACGATGACCCCCACCAAGCTGGAACTCCTCACCGTCTGGCTCCCCACCCGGCCCTGGTACGTCGGCACGGGCCGCGCGCCGGAGCTGTCCAGGACCGGCGGGTTCCGGCTGGACGACCCGCAGGGCGAGGTCGGGATCGAGTTCCTGGTGGCCACCGACGAATCCGGTCCGGCGCCGGTCTGTTACCACGTACCGCTGAGTTATCGCGGCGCGCCCCTCGAAGGAGCCGAACACGCGCTCATCGGCACCTCCGAGCACGGTGTGCTGGGACGGCGATGGATCTACGACGGTACGCACGACCCGGTGCTCGTCGCTCAGTTGCTGGCGCTGCTCCAGGGCAGCGCCGAACCCCAGGCGCAGGGCCGGTCCGACACTCCCGACCCGTCCGTCGCCGTCCGGTTCACGGGAACGCCGGTGGCGACCGGGGGCGTCACGACGGCCGTGACCGACGGTTCCCACGACACGCGTGTCACTGTGCAGGCGAACGGCTCCGCGTCCCCCTCGTCGCTGAACCTCCGCGTGACACGCGTCCTGGAACCCGGGGCAACGGCACCGGCCGACGCGACGGGTCACGTCACCGCGGGCTGGCGCTCGCCGGACGGCGGTGAGCACCGCGGGGTGTTCGCCGCCCTTCACCGCACCGGGTCCTGACCCGCTGCGCCGACTCGCGTTCGGCCCGCGACGTCCGGCCCGTCCGCAGCCGTCGGACGGGCCGGACGCCCGTCACCCCTTCCGCAATGCTCCGTTCACCCGCGCGCCACCTACGCGCCGGGTGCCCGTCCGATAGGAGCGGGCTCTTACCGACGTCCTGTACGTCTCATGCAACACGGCCACGGAATGCCTACTTCTTCATAGTCGGATCATCCGGTCGCACGTGCCGCGCAACGGGCCGACGCGACGGTGAGAAGACAGCGGCAGTCCGGGAAGGCCACCTATGCTCAGCGCTCATTCGGAGCAGACCGCAACGCGCGACGCGACGCCGACGAGGGGTACGGCGGCCGCGTCCTCCGCCGGCACGCACGGCGGAGGACTGCCTCCCCGGAGCCCACGGCCGCCACGGCCGTGCTACGAACTCCCGGTGCTGGGGGCCGTTGCGGCGCTCGCGGCGCTTCTCTGCACGTGGGGCATCGACCACAGCGTCTACCACACGTTCTACGCCGCCGCCGTGCGCAGCATGACCGACAACCCGGTGGCGTTCTTCTTCGGTTCGTTCGACCCGGGCAACTCCATCACCCTCGACAAGGAGCCCGGCTTCCTGTGGCCGCAGGCGCTGTCGGCCATGGTCTTCGGCTTCCACCCCTGGGCACTGGTGCTGCCCCAGGCGATCGAGGGCGTGGCCTGCGTCCTCCTCCTGCACCTGATGGTGCGCCGCTGGGCCGGGGTCCCGGCCGGGCTGCTGGCCGCGGCGTTCCTGACGCTCACCCCGGTGACCGTGGGTCTGGGCCGGTCGATCGTGGAGGACGCGCCGTTCGTCCTGCTGCTGCTCCTGGCCGCCGAGGCCACCTGGCGGGCCGCCGCGCGGGCCCGGCTGCGCACCCTGCTGGCGGCCGGCGTCTGGGTCGGGGTGGCGTTCCAGTGCAAGATGCTGGAGGCGTGGGCGGTGCTGCCGGCCCTGGCCGTCATCTATCTGGTGGCCGCCCCCACCACCCTGCGGCGCAGGATCGGCCATGTCGCGGTGACCGGGGCGGTCGCTGTGGCGGTGTCGGCCTCCTGGGTGGCCGTGGCGACCGCCGTCCCCGCCCAGTCGCGTCCCTACATAGACGGCACCACGAACAACTCGGCCGTGGGCATGGTCGTGGGCTACAACTTCCTGACCCGGTTCACCTCGCTGGGCGTGGACGCGGCGGACACGGGCAGCGTCGTCACCGGTGAGACCGGCGCCGGCCACGCGGCCACGGACAGCGGCTCGGGCGACGGCGGTTCAGCGAGGGAGGCCGGTGGCGCCGGCCGCACCGCGGGGCGAACCCACCACAGGGGCCCGGGCATGGGCGACAGCGTCCTGAAGATGTTCGGCCCAGGCCTCGCCACCCAGACGGGCTGGCTGTACCCGCTGGCCGGGTGCGGCCTTGTGTGGGGTCTCGCCGCCGCGCGGCGCCACCGTGTCCCCCGCACCGATCCGGCGCTCGCCGGGTATCTGCTGTGGGGGGTGTGGCTGACCACCTTCTTCGCCGCGTTCAGCTTCGGCAGCGTCACCGGCCACACGTACTACATGGGCGTCGTCGCCGTGGCCCTCGCGGCGCTGAGCGGTGCCGGGCTGGTGCGGGCCTGGGGGACTTACCGGGCCGGCGGCCGCCATGCCTGTGTCCTTCCGGCGGTGACCGTCGCGAACGTCCTGTGGGCCGCGGCCCTGACGCTGTGCTACCGCCACTTCCTGGGGTGGCTGGCGCCCGCCGCCGTCGGCCTGTGCGTCCTGTCCCTGGTCCTCACCGGCGTAGGCCGCGCTCTGGTGGCCCGCCCGCCGCGAACAGCCGTGGCGGGCCTGGCGGCCGGCCTCGCCGCGGTGCTCCTGATACCCGCCGCGTGGTCGGCCTCGGCGCTGTCCCCGCGCTACAACCAGCCCGGCGGCATGGGCAGGGTCGGGCCCGCCAGCCGCTCGGGGGGCGGCGGACCGAACCGGCTCACGCCGCAGCGCGCACGGCTCCTGGCCTACCTGACGGCACACCGCGATGGGGCTAAGTACCTCGCGGCCATGCCGGACTGGGCGGATGCCGCGCCCTACATCATCGCGGCCAACGCGTCCGTGCTGCCCGTGGGCGGCTTCACCGGACAGGTCCCCTACCCCTCCCCCGACGGGCTGGGCAGGCTCGTCGACTCCGGCGAACTGCACTACGTCGCCCTCCGGGCCACACGCGCGGCAGGGCGGCAGCGGAAGGCCGATGAGCACGGGGAGGGCGCCCGGCACGAAGCGACGGCGCAGCACACCGGCACCGCCGCGTCGCCCGCCACGACCGCGATCACGCGCTGGGTCACCACGCACTGCACGGCGGTGCCGCCGACGGCGTACGGCGGCACGGGCTCCGCCCAGCTCCGGCTCTACCGGTGCGAACAACGCCGGTGAGGGACTGGTCGGTTGGCCGCGGAGCCGGGGGTGGTCTTCGCCGCCGACGGGGTGCTGCGGCGGACAGTTCGATGGGCTGGAGCGGCGGAAAGGACTGGGGTACAGGGGAGCAACGGCGGCGGTTCCATGACGAACCCCGCTGCCTCGGAGGGGACAGCGGGGTCGGAGGCAGGGCGGTTCAGGCGCCGGTGCCGGGCTGGAAGGTCATCAGGAAGACCGAGGAGGAGTTGCCCGACACGGGCACCGCGCCTTTCGACCACGTCACCTTCAGGGACGCCTTCTCGTCGGGCGGGGTGATCAGGAGGGCCGCGGGTGTGGCCGTGCGGGCGCCGCTGACCTCGGGGTTGGAGAAGGTCAGTCCGGCCCAGGCGCTCCTGCCCGGCGCCAACGTGACCTTCGTGGGGCTGCCCGAGCTGCGCTTGGGGTCCGGGCCCAGTTGCCTGCCGGAGGCATCCACGAAGGCGGCGCCCGGGTAGCCGTCGATGGTGCAGGTGCGTCCGGAGCGGTTGGTCAGGACCAGAGGGAAGTTCTCCTGCCCGGCTCCCGGGTTGTTCGCCCCGACGGATGCGCGCAGTTCGGACGTGTGACAACGGGTGCCGCTCGTGGGGCCGCCCCCGGTGGCCGCCGGGGAGGACGCGGTGCGGGTGCCTCCGGAGGTGCCGCCCGAGCTCGTCGCGGTGCCGTCGCCGGTCGACTGGTCGCCGGAGGCGGGTTGGGCCGTGCCGGGCGGCTGCTGCGGAGCACCGGCGGTGCCGTGGCCGTTTCCGCAGGCGGTGAGCAGGGTCAGGGCGGCGACCGCGCCCAGCGCGGACACCACGCGTCGTGTCCTCGGGAAGGGGGCCGTGCCGCCGAGGTCGGGGCCCGCTGTGCCGCGCAGGAAGGTGACCATGTCCATTGCTCCTTGAAATTCGTGCCGCCCGCGCCGGGCGTGCGCGGGCACCGCGCACCGGCCCCTTCTGCATGGCGGACGTCAGTGGCCGCTGATCGCGTGTGGCGTGTACGGCTCCTGGAGTGCCTGGATCTCCTTGTCGGTGAGCTCGACGTCGACCGCCGCGACCGCGTCGTCGATGTGTTGGGGCTTGGTGACGCCGACGATGGGTGCGGCGACGGCGTCCTGGTGCAGCAGCCAGGCGAGGGCGACCTGGGCGCGCGGGATGCCTCGTCCGGAGGCGACCGAGGCCACCGCCTCGACGATCTCCCGGTCGCCCTCCTGGTAGAGCTTCTTGCCGAACTCGTCCGTGCGGCTGCGCTCGCTGGTCTCGTCCCAGTCACGGGCGAGGCGCCCGCGGGCCAGCGGGCTCCAGGGCAGGGTGCCGACGCCCTGGTCCGCGCACAGCGGCAGCATCTCGCGCTCCTCCTCGCGATAGAGGAGGTTGTAGTGGTTCTGCATGGAGACGAAGCGTGTCCAGCCGTTCAGCCGGGCCGTGTACTGCGCCTTGGAGAACTGCCAGGCGTACATCGAACTGGCGCCGATGTAGCGGGTCTTGCCCGCCTTGACCACGTCGTGCAGGGCCTCCATCGTCTCCTCGACGGGGGTCGTGGGGTCGAAGCGGTGGATCTGGTAGAGGTCGACGTAGTCGGTGCCGAGGCGGCGCAGGCTGTGGTCGATCTCCGTCATGATCGCCTTGCGGGACAGGCCGCCGCCGTTGGGTCCGGGCCGCATCCGGCCGTGCACCTTGGTCGCCAGGACGATCTCGTCACGCCGGGCGTACTCGGCGAGCGCCCGGCCGACGATCTCCTCGCTGGTGCCGTGCGAGTAGACGTTGGCGGTGTCGAAGAAGGTGATGCCGGCGTCGAGTGCCCGGCGGATCAACGGCCGGGAGGCCTCCTCGTCGAGGGTCCAGGTATGGGTGCCGCGGTCGGGCAGGCCGAAGCTCATACAGCCCAGGCAGATCCGGGACACCTCGAGACCCGTCGAACCGAGCTTCACGTACTGCATGCGACTCCTGCTTTCGTCGGAGCGGTGCGGGGCCGGGCGCCGTGGACCGATCGGAGCCGACCGTCGTCGCCTCCGGGGGCGCCGTCGCCCAGGACGACGTGTTCCCTGCCCATCCTGGGCGCCGTTCAGCCCCGCCGCACGGTGGTTGCCGGGCTCAGCGGTATCCCGTCGCGTCCGCCGGCCTGCCCGCGTCCTGCACCTCCACGAGGTAGCGCCAGGCGTCGGGACGGCTGCCGTCCCGGTCGGTGAAGCCGTAGACCTGGGCGAGCCGCCCGGTGGAGAGCGACGCGCCGTTCCAGCGGGAGACGTCCGGGTCGGCGGCCAGCGCGGCGACGGCGCGGCCGACGTAGTACGGGCTCTCGGAGATGCAGAAGTGGGGTTCGCGCGCGAGGGCGTCGCGCCAGCTGTCCTCGGTCACCCCGTACAGACCGTTGCGCGTCGACGGTCTCGCGGAAGCCGGACATCTCCTGTCGCCTTTTCGCGTGCGGTTGGTGCCGGGGTGTCGTCGGCTCAGTGGCCGCGGGCGATCCACTCCTGGAGGTGGGGCGCCTCGTCGCCGATGGTCGTCGTCTCGCCGTGTCCCGTGCGGACCACGGTGTCCGGCGGGAGGGTCAGCAGCCGGTCGCGGATCGAGTCGATGATCGTCGGGAAGTGGGAGTAGGAGCGTCCGGTCGCCCCGGGGCCGCCCTGGAAGAGGGTGTCGCCGGTGAAGACGGTACCGAGGCCCGCGTCGTGGAGGCAGACCGCGCCGGGCGCGTGACCGGGGGTGTGCAGGACGGTCAGGTCGGTGCCGGCCGTCTCGATGACCTGGCCGTCGGCCAGCCAGTGGTCGGGCAGGCGGTCGGGGTGGGTGAGCTTCCAGAGCGGCAGGTCGTCGGGGTGGAGCCAGATCTCCGCGCCGGTCAGCTCGGCGAGGGCGGGGGCGGCGTCGATGTGGTCGTTGTGGGCGTGGGTGCACACGATGGCGGTGAGCCGCCGGTCGCCGACGGCCTCGGCGATCGCGTCGGCGTCGTGGGCGGCGTCGATGACGACCGCCTCGTGGTCGTCGCCGACGATCCACACGTTGTTGTCGACGTCCCAGGTGCCGCCGTCCAGGGAGAAGGTGCCGGAGGTGACGAGGCGGTCGATGCGCGCGGTCATCACAGCATCACCACCGAGCGCAGCACGTCGCCGTGGTGCATCCGTTCGAAGGCCTTCTCGATCTCGTCGAGGGCGATGGTCTCGGTCACGAACTTCTCCAGCGGCAGCCGCCCCTGCAGGTGCAGGTCGATCAGCATCGGGAAGTCACGGCTGGGCAGGCAGTCGCCGTACCAGGAGGACTTCAGGGCGCCGCCGCGTCCGAAGACGTCGAGGAGCGGCAGGTCGAGCTTCATCTCGGGGGTGGGAACGCCGACGAGGACGACGGTGCCGGCCAGGTCGCGGGCGTAGAAGGCCTGCTGGTACGTCTCCGGGCGGCCGACCGCCTCGATGACGACATCGGCGCCGAAGCCGCCGGTGAGCTCGCGGACCGCCTCGACGGGGTCGGTCTCCCTGGAGTTGACGGTGTGGGTCGCCCCCAACTCCCTGGCGGTGGTGAGCTTGCGGTCGTCGATGTCCACGGCGATGATCTTCGCGGCGCCCGCCAGGTACGATCCGGCGATCGCCGCGTCACCGACACCGCCACAGCCGATGACCGCCACCGAGTCCCCCCGGCCGACGCCTCCGGTGTTGATGGCGGCGCCGATGCCGGCCATCACCCCGCAGCCGAGGAGGCCGGCCACGGCCGGGGAGACGGACGGGTCGACCTTGGTGCACTGTCCGGCCGCGACCAGCGTCTTCTCCGCGAAGGCGCCGATACCGAGGGCCGGGGAGAGCTCCTGTCCGGTGGAGGCGAGCGTCATCTTCTGCTCGGCGTTGTGGGTGTCGAAGCAGTACCAGGGGCGGCCGCGCAGACAGGCGCGGCACTTCCCGCACACCGCCCGCCAGTTGAGGACGACGAAGTCGCCGGGGGCGACCTCGGTGACGCCGTCGCCGACCGACTCGACGATCCCGGCGGCCTCGTGGCCGAGCAGGAACGGGAAGTCGTCGCTGATGCCGCCCTGCTTGTAGTGCAGGTCGGTGTGGCACACCCCGCACGCCTGGACCTTCACCACCGCCTCACCAGGACCCGGGTCCGGTACGACGATCGTCTCGACCCGCACCGACTCGTCCTTGCCAGGGGCGATCACGCCGCGTGCTTCCTGCGCCATGGTGGTGCTGCCTTCCGTCGGTGGTGCGGGCGTCGTGCGCGCCCGGTGCGGGCCACTGCGGCCCACACACATGATCCTTGCGCGGAGAGCACGTCTTCCGCACGTGTTCCGCGCGGCGGAAGTCAGATCGACCGGGCGGCGGACCCGGGGAACGGGGGGGGCGCCCAGGGGAGACGGCCCCCGTAGGCCGAACCCCCGTACGCCACATGGAAAAGCCGTGAGCATCGCTGAGACGGAAGCTCCTGCCGAGCCGGTGCCTCCCGCGTGGCGGCTGCTCCTCGGATATGTACGACCGCACCGGTGGGCGCTGCTCGCGGGCGCGCTCCCGCTCTAGTAGGACTCCGTTACGTCTGTCTGCGTGCCGTGTTCAGGGGCATGAGGACTGTGTGGACGCACATGAAGTCAATCGTGTTCGGGCGACGTTG